>CANBJR010000001.1 GCA_947369085.1 uncultured Clostridia bacterium
GGTCAAGAAAAATTCCGACAAAGTCGAGCTTGGCGAAACAAAGGTTAAAACAGAGGGTAAAGACGGTGAAAAAATTGTTACCCGTGAAGTAAAGTACATAGACGGCAAAAAGAGCTCGAATAAGATTGTTGCCGAAAAGACAATAAAAGAACCTGTTGACAAGGTTGTTCTTGTAGGAACAAAGGGTGCGGCAACAAGCGGCGGCGCAGGAACCTTTACCGATTCAAACGGTGCAACGGTTGCTTACAGCCAGATGCTTACAGGTTCGGGTACTGCTTACACTGCTCCCGCAGGTGCAGGAACAGCAACAGGCGTGCCTGCTTACCACGGCGGTGTTGCAGTCAATCCCAATATAATTCCCTACGGTTCAAAGCTCTACATTGTTTCAACGGACGGAAGTTTTGTTTACGGCTACGCAACTGCTGTTGATACAGGCGGAGCGCTAATGGACGGTTCGGCTATTGTAGACTGCTTCTACAACACCTATGACGAATGTGTAAACTTCGGCAGACGTGACGTTAACGTTTACGTTATAGCATAAAAATTCCATTGTAAAGATACAGGCGGACAGTTTTGGCTGTCCGCTTTATCTTTTTTGACTTATTGGATAACGGATTTATTTGTAATATTAAAATGTCTTAGGTCGTTTTTTAAATATAAAATAAATGTTGATTTATGCGTTGTAATGCGTTATAATAAAATATAACTTTGAAAATTACCTTTGAAAGGATTATTTTTATGAAAAGATTTATTGCCGCAGTTTTATGCGTAGGACTTATTGCAGCCGTTTCGGCGGGCTGCGGATATAAGGACGCACTTTCAAAAGAGAATAAAACAACTACTCAGGCTACCGAAGCTACGGGCAGTGCCGCTACGGCAGATGAGGTTGATGCTAAAAATTTTGAAGATAACCTCAATGGCTTGAGCAATTATTTTGCTAAGAAAGGTTATATTACCACTAAGGACGGAAAAATTGACGAAAGCACCGTAACCGTAATGGATGCGTCTCTTATCGGTGCCAAGGAAGGCAAAAAGTATGCCGCAAGCTACGGCGGAAAGGCAATTACGATTGAGCTTTATGAATACAATGTAAATAATCTTAACGATACTGCAAAGGCCGTTGTTGATTCCGTAAAGACCGACGGAGAGTTTACAATTCTTGATTTGCCGTCGGTAAAGGCGTACCTTTCAAATAACGGCAGGTATATTATGGTTTACACGGATGACAGCATTGATGACGCAAACCCCGACAAAGAGTCGGATAACTATAAGCACCGTGAAGAAGTAATAAAGAATTTTAAATCTTTTATTTAAAATATTTAATTTGAAAATTCAGGTCGGAGCATTGTAAAAACGATGTTCCGACTGTTTTTATCGGAGGATTCATTAATGAAGAATGTCATTCATATTTTTGGAGCTTCGGGTTCGGGAACATCTACATTAGGAAGAAAAATCAGTTCTGAATTAGGATATAAATTTATGGATACGGATGATTATTTTTGGTTGCCTACAAATCCAATGTATACAATTAAACGTGATGTTGAACAACGATTGGATATGATGATAAAAGATATTGAATGCGCTGAAAATGCTGTAATATCGGGGTCACTTGTTGATTGGGGTGATGTACTTATACCGTATTTTACATTAGCTGTTCGTTTAGAAACGGCAACTGATATTCGCATAAAACGTTTAAGAGAAAGGGAAAAGAAGAATTTTGGTTCACGAATTGAATTTGGCGGCGATATGTATGAAAATCATCGGGACTTTATTCAATGGGCAATGTCTTACGATACAGGCGGTCTTGATATAAGAAGCAAAGCAAAACACAATGAATGGCAAGAACTACTTAAGTGTAAGTTGATTGAGCTGAACGGTGAAAACGACCTGAATTTGAATTTTGATATAGTTAAAAAGGTTTTGATACAGTAAAATTCAAAAATAAAGTATTGACAAATTGATACTGCGTGAGTTATAATGTTAAATCGTGGAGCACTATGTAGGTGCGCTCATTTTCGGGCAGATTACTTGTGCTTTACTAAAGCTTTGCTTTGCAAAGCAGTTTTTCAATTCTTAAAAATTTTTGAAAGGAGGACAAATATGCCTACATTTAACCAGTTGGTACGCAAGGGCAGAGAGGTTTCTGAAAAGAAAGCAAAGGCACCTGCACTTTTAAAGGGCTGGAACTCAAAGAAACGTGTTGCTATTGACCAGAACTCCCCACAAAAGAGAGGTGTTTGTACTGCAGTAAAGACCGCTACACCTAAAAAGCCTAACTCAGCGCTCAGAAAAATTGCCAGAGTAAGACTTTCTAACGGTATTGAAGTCAGTTCCTATATCCCCGGCGTAGGTCACAACCTTCAGGAGCACTCTGTTGTTCTTATCCGTGGTGGCCGTGTAAAGGACTTGCCTGGTGTTCGTTATCACATCGTTCGTGGTACACTTGACGCACAGGGCGTTTCCGGACGTATGCAGAGCCGTTCAAAGTACGGTGCAAAGCGTCCTAAGAAAGGTAAATAATTAGGAATTGACAAAACTCTCTTGACTTAAATAATTAAGTTCTGCTATGCGGCAGGAATTTTGCTATATATTATTGTGCAGTATAAGTTCTTGTTGGCATACGGGAGTTTGTCGCTTTCGAGTACCTATGATATCTCAATTATTGTGAAGGAGGGAAGCAAAGTGCCAAGAAGAGGTTCTATTGCGAAGCGTGACGTATTACCCGATCCGCTTTATAATTCAAAACTTGTAACACGTCTTATCAACAACATTATGTACGACGGTAAAAAGGGCGTTGCTCAGAAAATTGTTTACGGTGCATTTGACATTATTGCTGAAAAGACAGGTAATAACCCGCTTGAGGTTTTTGAACAGGCTATGGAAAACGTAATGCCCGTTCTCGAAGTAAAGGCTCGCCGTGTCGGCGGTGCCACATATCAGGTTCCTATGGAAGTTCGTCCCGAAAGACGTCAGACACTCGGTCTTCGTTGGATTTCAACTTACTCAAGAGCCCGCAGTGAAAAGACAATGAAGGAAAGACTTGCAGGAGAAATTCTCGACGCCACAAACAGCATGGGCGGCGCATTCAAAAAGCGTGAGGATACTCATAAGATGGCAGAGGCCAACAAGGCTTTCGCTCATTACAGATGGTAATTTAGGTTACCCGCGTAATTTTAAGAGGAGGATTTTATGCCAAGACAGGTTTCACTTGAACAGACAAGAAATATCGGTATCATGGCTCACATCGATGCCGGTAAGACAACTACAACAGAGCGTATCCTGTATTATACCGGCGTAAACCACAAGATTGGTGAAACACACGATGGTGCTTCTACAATGGACTGGATGGTTCAGGAGAAGGAACGTGGTATCACAATCACCTCTGCTGCAACTACAGCTTTCTGGAGAGGCAGCAAGCAGCAGTACAAGCCCCACAGAATCAACATTATCGATACCCCCGGACACGTTGACTTCACTGTTGAAGTTGAGCGTTCACTCCGTGTACTCGACGGTTCTGTAACTGTACTTTGTGCTAAGGGCGGCGTTGAGCCTCAGTCAGAAACCGTTTGGCGTCAGGCTGACAACTACGGCGTACCGAGAATGGTTTACGTTAATAAAATGGACATCATGGGTGCTAACTTCTTCCATGTTGTTCAGATGATGAAGGACAGACTTAAATGTAATGCTGTTCCGATTCAGCTTCCTATCGGCGCTGAAAATGATTTCAGCGGCATTATCGACCTCGTAACAATGAAGGCTGAAATCTATCATAATGAGGACGGCACAGATTACAGCGAGGAAGAAATTCCGGAAGATATGAAAGATTTAGCTGATGAGTACCGTGAGAAGCTTATCGAGTCCGTTGCAGAACTCGACGAGGAGCTTATGGAAAAATACTTCGGCGGCGAAGAAATCACAATTGATGAAATTAAGAAAGTAATCAGAAAAGCTACTATCGACAACACAATGGTTCCCGTAACCTGCGGTTCTTCATACCGTAACAAGGGCGTTCAGATGCTCCTTGACGCTGTTGTTGATTATATGCCTGCTCCTACAGACGTTCCTGCTATCAAGGGTGTTGACCCCGATACAGGCGATGAGGTTGAGAGAAAATCTTCTGATACAGAGCCTTTTGCTGCTCTTGCATTCAAGATTGCTACCGACCCGTTCGTAGGTAAGCTCTGTTTCTTCCGTGTATATTCAGGTACTGTTGCAACAGGTACTACTGTTTACAACTCGGTTAAGGACAACAACGAGCGTTTGGGCAGAATTCTTCAGATGCATGCTAACGATAGAAAAGATATTGACTGCTGCTACGCAGGTGATATTGCTGCTGCCGTTGGTCTTAAGAATACAACTACAGGTGACACACTTTGCGATGAGAAGCACCCCGTAATTCTCGAATCAATGGAATTCCCGGATCCTGTTATCCGTGTTGCTATTGAACCCAAGACCAAAGCAGGTCAGGAGAAGATGGGTATTGCTCTTGCAAAGCTCGCAGAAGAAGACCCGACATTCAAGGCTTACACCGACGAGGAAACAGGCCAGACAATTATCGCAGGTATGGGTGAGCTTCACCTTGAGATTATTGTTGACCGTCTTCTCCGTGAATTTAAGGTAGAGGCTAACATCGGTGCTCCCCAGGTTGCTTATAAAGAAACAATCCGCAAGGAAGCTTCTGTTGACGAGAAATATGCTCGTCAGTCAGGTGGTAAGGGTCAGTACGGTCACGTTAAGATTAACGTATTCCCCAACAAGGACAAGGGATATGAATTCGTTAACAATATTGTCGGCGGTGCTATTCCTAAGGAATACATTCCTGCTGTTGACCAGGGTATTCAGGGCGCAATGCTTTCGGGTGTTGTTGCAGGCTACAATGTAGTTGACGTTAAGGTTGAGCTTTATGATGGTTCATATCACGAGGTTGACTCTTCTGAAATGGCATTTAAGATTGCCGGTTCAATGGCATTCAAGAGCGCTATGAAGAAGGCAGATCCCGTACTTCTTGAGCCTATTATGAAGGTTACTGTTATCACTCCCGAAGAGTATCTTGGCGACGTTATCGGCGACCTTAACTCACGCCGTGGTATGATTCAGAGCATGGAGGCTGATAACGGTGTTCAGCGTGTTATCGCTCATGTTCCGCTTTCAGAAATGTTCGGTTATGCAACTGATATGCGTTCTAAGACTCAGGGACGTGGTCAGTATGTAATGGAACCCGACACATATGCTGAGGTTCCGAAGAATATTGCCGAGAAGATTATGAACGAGAGAGCTAAGAAGGATTAATTCGGCTTTCTAATCGTAATTTTTTAAAAAATGTATTGATTTTTTTGAAAAATATTGGTACAATATCATTAAATCTATTGTAAATTCTTTTTACAACAATAAGGAGGAAATTTCCAATGGCAAGAGAAAAATTTGAAAGAAATAAACCCCATGTTAACATTGGTACAATCGGCCACGTTGACCATGGTAAAACAACACTTACTGCTGCTATCACAAAGGTTCTCAACCTCGCAGGCGACGCTGATTTCGTTGATTACGCTAACATCGATAAGGCTCCTGAAGAGAGAGAGCGTGGTATCACAATCAACACAGCTCACGTTGAGTATGAAACAGCTAACCGTCACTATGCACACGTTGACTGCCCCGGCCATGCTGACTATGTAAAGAACATGATCACAGGTGCTGCTCAGATGGACGGCGCTATCCTCGTTGTTTCTGCTGCTGATGGTCCTATGCCACAGACAAGAGAGCACATCCTTCTTTCTCGTCAGGTAGGCGTACCCTACATCGTAGTATTTATGAACAAGACTGACCAGGTTGACGATCCCGAGCTTCTCGAGCTCGTTGAAATGGAAATTCGTGATCTTCTTAACGAGTACGAATTCCCCGGCGACGATACACCTATCATCAAGGGTTCAGCTTATGTTGCTCTTACAAGTGATTCTAAGGATCCTTCAGCTCCCGAGTACGCTTGCATCCACGAGCTTATGGCTGCTGTTGACGAGTTCATTCCTACTCCTGACCGTAAGGCTGACCAGCCGTTCCTTATGCCTGTTGAGGACGTATTCACAATCACAGGTCGTGGTACAGTTGCTACAGGTAGAGTTGAAAGAGGTCAGATTAGAACTTCTGAAGAAGTTGAAATCGTTGGTCTCACAGACGAAAAGAGAAAAGTTGTTGTTACAGGTCTTGAAATGTTCAGAAAGACTCTTGACTATGCAGAGGCAGGCGACAACGTAGGTGTACTTCTCCGTGGTGTTCAGAGAACTGAAATCCAGAGAGGTCAGGTACTTGCAAAGCCCGGTACAATTCACCCCCACACAAAGTTCCGTGGTCAGGTTTACGTTCTTACTAAGGACGAGGGCGGTCGTCATACACCGTTCTTCAACAATTATCGTCCCCAGTTCTATTTCAGAACAACTGACGTTACAGGTACAATCTCTCTTCCCGAAGGCGTAGAGATGTGCATGCCTGGTGATAACGTTGAAATGGACGTTGAACTTATTACTCCTATCGCTATCGAAGTTGGTCTTCGTTTCGCTATCCGTGAAGGCGGTAGAACAGTAGGTTCAGGCGCAGTTATCGCTATTAACGAATAATTTGTTAATTGTATAACGTACTGTTAATTTTAACAATTTGGCTGCTTTGCCTTTGCAAAGCAGCCTTTTTATTTTTTAAACGTCTTATTTAAACGTCCTATGGGTCGGACTTAAATTATAGAACGGTATCTCGGGAGTCAGACATTCTTCTAAGTCTTGTGCAAGATACAACTTTACATCATATTAACTAAAATAAATTAATCTTTGTGATTTTTTAAATTTGCCTGCGGAGGCACTCCGCCAGACACGGCACGCCGTATTCCTACGATAGTTACGACTGTATATGAAACGTTTATATTATATCCGTAGGGAATAACCCCTGTGTTGTTCCTAACTGACATTCAGCTAACCCATAATAGGAACGACACAGGGATCGTTCCCTACACATTTCAAAACACTTCCGGTATATCAAAATTTGTTCAGCAAATAAACTTATCCAAACAATACGCACTATTATAAATTTGGAAATTTACCCGTCGAGGCACTCGACCAACCATTAATTGTTAATTTTTAATTGTCAATTGTTAATTGTTCAGGCACCCCGTCATTGCTTCAATAATTCTGTGTTGATGCTATGTCGACAACAAATTGTTGCAATATTTGCGCAATAGTTTTATAATAAATTCAATATTTAAAAACAGGGTATAAATATGAAGCGTAATTTTGAGTTATATACGGCCTTTGAAAGGCGAAGTCATTATATCAATTCAGATGATAATAATTTTACATATTATGAAAACAACGCCCTTTTGCACAAGAAAAGAGAGATTGTTTTAACTTTGCTATATTTTCCGATATCTATACTTTTTATGGAATTTATGGTTAAGCTGTCAGCAGGATTTTCGCTTACTGACGGAGCCATTTTTACTGCTCTCTTTTCGCTTGTTCCCGCTTGTGTGCTGACTGTTGTTTCGTCAATTTTTCAAAACGGCAGGATTAACAGACTGATTTCCTGTATTCTTACGGCTTGCCTTGCAATCTGGTACAGTGCGCAAATTGTATATAACAATGTTTTTGGTACGTTCTTTGTAATTAACAGTATTTCAAAGGGCGGTGCAGGTCAGGCACTAAATTCTGCGGATATGATTTTTACGGCGATAAGAAGCAGAATTTTGTTTATTCTTCTTATGTTTTTGCCACTTGCGTTTTGCAATATTTTTGGCAAAAGGCTGGCGATGTTTAATAAAACGAAAATTTCGGCTAAGATTGTTCTTCTTTGCCTTGCGGTCACTTTTCAGATAATCGGCTTGCTTGCCGTGAATATTGATAAGTCCTCATCAGATGCAAAAAGTGCGTATAATCTTTATCACGGAGAGCTTCAGCAAAATGCCGCCTGCGAAAAATTTGGACTTTTTACAATGCAACGGCTTGATATCAGCCGTATGATGCTCGGCTACAAGTCGAATATCATTAAGACCAACAGCACAGAGCCGACAATCAATACGTCGCCTGCAACGGCAGATACGCCCGATAACAAGATAAGAGCGCAGGTTATAGATACTGATTTTGACAAGCTTTCATCGAAAACAGATAATGACGATTTGAAATTGCTTTATAACTATTTTTCTGATGAAAAGCCGAGTTATACAAATGAATATACAGGCATTTTTAAGGATTACAACATAATATTTATAACAGCTGAAAGCTTTTCACATTATGTAATTGACAAGGATTTAACACCTACGCTTTACAAAATGTATAACGAGGGCTTTCAGTTTGATAACTATTACACGCCTGCATGGGGAGTAAGCACAACTGACGGCGAATATGCAAATCTTACCGGACTTGCACCTAAGTCGGGTGTTTGGAGCTTTTCGCAGTCTGCTGAAAACAACATAAGTTTTCCGTTCACGCTTGGAGAGGAGAGCCGGACAAACGGATACGAAGAGGTGAGAGCATATCATAATCACACCTATGATTACTATGATCGTGACAAGTATCTCACAAATATTGGCTATGATTATTCTGCAATCGGCAAGGACCTTGACCTTGGCGAAGATGTATGGCCGAATTCCGACCTTAAAATGATGCAGAATACTGTTGACGATTACATAAATGCAGAAAAGTTCAGCGTTTACTATATGACTGTAAGCGGTCACGGCGGATATTCGTACAACACAATCAGCGAGCGCAACGCTGACTTGGTGAAGAACCTGAAATACAACGATGAGGTAAAGGGATATATTGCGGCAAATATTGAGCTTGACAGGGCGCTTGAATATCTTTTTGACAGGCTTGAAAAGGCAGGAAAGCTTGATAATACTGTTATTTGTCTGACAAGCGACCACTATCCCTACTCGCTTGATGAATTCAACGGACTGGACGAGCTTGCAGGTCATAAAGTTGATACAGTTTTTGAAATGTACAAAAACTCGTGGCTTTTGTGGAGCGGTTCAATGAAGGAGCCTGTCAGTGTAAAAACGTACTGTTCAAGTCTTGATATTTTGCCGACAATGCTCAATATGCTCGGATTTGAGTATGACAGCAGAACGATTATCGGCACGGATGTTTTCGGAGTAAAAGAACCGTTTGTTGTATTTGCAGACAGAAGCTGGATTTCGCAGAACGGTATGTATAACTCAAACAGTTCAGAATATACCGCCTTTGAAAATGCTGAAAAAAAAGACGATATTGATTTGTTTAATAACAAGTGCACAAATATGTTCACCGTTTCAAGAATGATACTTGATACAAATGTCTACGCCGAAATGTACGGCGATACGCATATTATTGGAAAATAAAGGAAGTTATTAATGAAAAGAAAGCTTGCAATTTTTGGCATAATTATTATTTTTATAGCAGGATTAGGTGTTATGAGTTATCCTTTGGTAAGCTCGGTTATCAATAATATTGACAGTCGTAACCACGCTGAGGAGTACACTAAAACAACAAAACAGATGTCATCTAAGGAAACGCTTGAAAGTTTTAAACAAGCACAGGAGTATAACAACAGCCTGACAAACAACGTAATCATTACCGACCCGTTTGACGAAGAAGCTTATCAGAAAATCGGTGCAAATTATGAAGAAGCTCTTAACGTTGACGGAGGCGGATTGATAGGATATATTGACATTCCTAAAATTAATGTTTACCTTCCGATTTATCACGGAACAACGGATATGATTCTTGCCAAAGGGGCAGGCCATCTTCAGAATACTTCACTGCCGGTCGGCGGTGAAAGCACACACAGTGTAATTTCCGCACATACGGCATATCCCGGCGAAACGTTCTTTGACTACCTTACCGATATGGAGAACGGCGATGAATTTTATGTTCACGTTCTTGACAGAGTATTAAAGTATGAAGTGGACAGCATTAAGGTTGTTCTGCCGGAAAACACCAATGATTTGAGGGTAGTCAAGGGTGAAGATTACGTAACGCTTCTAACCTGTACGCCGTACAGCATCAATACCCACCGACTGCTTGTAAGAGGCAAGAGAGTTGATTATGACGACTCAAAGTACATAACAACGGGCGCAAGTGCGGCAAGCTTTGGCGACGACGGAATATTTTTTCTCGGATTCAAAATTCCTTACTGGGCGGCGGCACTGATTATTGTCGGTTTTGTTGCGCTTGTGGTATTTATAGTAATACTGCGGTTAAAGCGTTCAAAGAAGAAAAAGCGTTGTTCGGATAATGACAAGGACAAAGGTATTACCGAAACACAGGACGGTGATTGATTTTGTGGAGAAAAATAGTGTTAGGCGTTGCAATTGTTATGCTTATTGCAGGCATAGGTCTGTTTATGTTTCCGATTGTTTCAAACTTTGTCGGAACGCAGATTGCAAATTCGGAAACGGAAAAATTTGAAAATAGGATTGAAAGCGTTGTTGACGAAGAATTAACCTTTGAGGACGCACACGAACAGGGAAAAGTGGACGACGAGGGCTATTTGATTGACGAAAACGGTGAAAGAAAATCAGAAGCTCCCGTTGTGTTTAAGCTTGACCTCAACAGATTGTATAAGGACAGCGTTGAGTACAACGAAAACTTAAAAACGAATCAGAATTCATTGCTTGTTGACAACTATTCCTATGTACAGCCGTCGCTTGACTTGAGCAGTTACGGAATAACCGACGGAATTTACGGCTATGTTTTTGCCGAGTCTATAAATATGAAGCTCCCGATTTATCTCGGCGCAAATGATGCGACTATGAGTTACGGTGCGGCACATCTTACATATACCTCTCTGCCGCTCGGCGGTAAAAACACAAACACCGTTCTTGCCGGACATACGGGATATATCGGCAGAATTTTCTTTGATAATTTACGTAATTTAAAAATAGGCGATGAGGTAAAGCTGAGAAATTACTGGGACAACCTGACGTATAAGGTGGTTGAAACAAAAATTTGCAAGCCTAATCAGTCGCAGGATATTTTTATCAAAGAGGACATGGATTTGCTGACGATGATTACCTGTATTTCTGACAATAACGGCGGATTTGACAGATATTACGTAATTTGCGAAAGATCTTCTTAAAAAACTTGGTAACGGCAAATGTGTATTATGTGCATATGACACATCTGATTTTTATTTGCATACAAATTTGTGATGTGTTAAAATATAGTAACTAAATTAATTTATAATATTTGAGGAAAAGAAAGATGATTAAAATAAGTAAGAAAATTATTTCGTCATTTCTTACACTGTGTATTCTGTGCGCGGTATTTTCCGTGAGTACTTTTGCGGCAAGTGATAACGCAGTCGGCAGCGGCGACTATTATGCAGATGCAGCGAATTTAAGCTTTGGATATGCACACAGCGCATATATAACCGGAAACGGCGATTTGTATACATGGGGAGAAAATGATGTCGGACGGATTGGCGACGGAACAACAGAAAGTAAATATACTCCTACAAAGATAATGAGTAATGTAAAAACTGTAAGCCTTGGAAACGGGCACAGCGGGGCTATAACCGAAAACGGTGACCTGTATATGTGGGCGTATAATAAATATGGACAGCTTGGCGATGGAACAACAGATAATAGTATAACCCCCAAAAAGATAATGAGTAATGTAAAAGCTGTGAGTCTTGGAGGTTATCACACCGGAGCAATAACCGAAAACGGTGATCTGTATATGTGGGGATATAACCATTTCGGACAGCTTGGCAACGGAACAACAGAATGCAGATATACCCCTACAAAAATAATGAGCAATGTAAAAGCCGTGAGCCTTGGAATTTATCACAGCGGAGCAATAACCGAAAACGGCGACTTATATATGTGGGGATATAATCATTACGGAGAGCTTGGCAACGGAACAACAATTGATAGGCTTACTCCTAAAAAGATAATGAGCAATGTAAAAGCCGTAAGTCTTGGTGATAGGCACAGCGGAGCAATAACCAAAAACGGTGATTTATATACATGGGGATATAATCATAACGGTGAGCTTGGTGATGGAACAACCGACAATAACATAACCCCAAAAAAGATAATGAGCAATGTAAAAGCCGTGAGCCTTGGATACAATCACAGCGGAGCAATAGCCGAAAACGACGATTTATATATGTGGGGAGATAATCACGTTGGACAGCTTGGTGACGGAACAACAACCGACAGATATACCCCGACAAAGATAATGAGTAATGTAAAAGAAGTATGCCTTGGAAGTTTTCACAGCGGTACAATAACACAAAATGACGATTTGTATATGTGGGGATATAATTACTTCGGAGAGCTTGGTGACGGAACGACAACCGACAGGTACAGCCCAACAAAGATTGCTAATCTGTTTGTGTTGAAACTCGGTGATGTAAACCTTGACGGAATTGTAAATATATACGATGTAACGCTGACTCAGAAGTACATTGCTAATATTACAGATCTTGACAGCAGACAGCTCAAAGCCGCAGATGTTACAGGCGACGGATATGTTAACATTTATGATGTAACTAAAATTCAAAAGTACATTGCAGGGTTAATATCATCACTTTCAAATTCTTAATAGGTACTTAGTTTTGAATTGTAGGCGTAATGATGTTTTAAAACAAAAAATCGGAGGTATCAGTGATGATACCTCCGAAAATTTTATTCTTTCGAAAATTTTATTCAAAGTTAATGTCGCCTTCGTATTTCTTTTTGAACATATCGAAAACAGTCTGTAGAATTTCCTCATCGTCAATGCTAACATATTCTTCCGTTTCTTCATCAAGAGCATTGATTTTAAGAATTACAACCTCATCTGCGTCCTCGTCATTTTCAATGAGAACTATATATTCATCACCGTCATATTCAATAACGTCAAGAAATTCAAATTCAACCTCATTTCCCTCGTCATCGGTAAGGGTGATGAGCGCACCTTCGTTTTCCATTTCTTCAAGGATATTTTCGTTGTCAGCCATATTATGTCCCCGCTTTCTGTTAACTTCTTCTACAGTATAACTATATTATGTGTAAAAGTCAAGTGCAAATTCGTGCAATATCTTGTTGCGGTAAACCGAGGCTTATTGCTGTTTAAGAGAATAGACTTCACTTTTTGCACAAATTCAGAAAATTATCTATTGAAATATGTTAAAAATTAGGATATACTTATTATTTAAGGATTAGTATATAACCTGAAATTTGATTAAAAAGGAAGTAAATTTATGGCTAAGAAACAGTTTAAATCAGAGTCAAAAAGACTTCTTGATTTGATGATTAACTCAATTTATACTCATAAGGAAATTTTCCTTCGTGAGATTATCTCAAACGCAAGCGATGCTATCGACAAGCTTTGCTTTATTTCGCTCACAGACGATAAGGTCGGAATGGACAGAAGCGACTTTAAAATTACAATCAAAACCGACAAAGACAACCGTATCCTTACAATTACCGATAACGGAATCGGTATGGACAAGGACGACCTTGAAAATAACCTTGGTACAATTGCGTCTTCCGGTTCTTATAAATTCAAACAGGATATGGAAGAAAAGCAGGACGATATCGACATTATCGGTCAGTTCGGCGTAGGATTTTACTCTGCGTTTATGGTTGCAAAAAAAATCACCGTAAACACAAAGAAATACGGCTGTGAAACAGGATATTGCTGGCAGTCAAGCGGTGCTGACGGATACACAATAAAGGAAATCGAAAAGGACGCTCCCGGTACCGAGATTATCCTTGAGCTAAAGGATAACACAGAGGAAGAAAATTATGACGAATTTCTTGAGCAGTACAGGATTCAGGGACTTGTCAAGAAATATTCAGACTATATTCGCTATCCGATTATGATGGATATGAAACGCAGCAGGGTAAAGGAAGAAACAAAAGACAGCGAAAAGCCCGAATACGAGGATTACACAGAAACCGAGACACTCAACAGTATGGTTCCTATATGGCAACGCCCCAAAAAGGACGTTGAGCAGGAGGAGTACGATAAGTTCTATCAGGAAAAGTTTATGTCAATGGACAAGCCGATAAAAACAATTGTAACCTCTGTTGAGGGCGTTGTTACATACAAGGCTTTGCTCTTCATTCCGTCTGCTGCTCCGTATGACTATTACACAAAGGAGTACAAAAAAGGACTCCAGTTATATTCAAGCGGTGTTCTTATTATGGACTGTTGTGAGGAGCTTTTGCCCGAACACTTCCGCTTTGTAAGAGGTGTTGTTGACACAGCAGATCTTTCGCTGAACATTTCAAGAGAAATGCTCCAGCATGACCGTCACTTGCTAACAATTGCACAGAATATTGAAAAGAAAATTAAAAACGAGCTTAATTCAATGCTTGCTAATGACCGTGAAAATTATGAAAAGTTCTTTGCAGCATTCGGCAGACAGCTTAAATACGGAGTTGTTTCCGACTACGGTATGCACAAGGACGAGCTTCAGGATTTGCTTATGTTCTATTCTTCAACAGAAAAGAAGCTTGTAACACTTTCAGAGTATGTGGACAGAATGAAAGAGGATCAGAAGTTTATTTACTTTGCAACAGGTGAGAATGCCGCTGCAATTGACACGCTTCCTCAGACTGAGCTTTTGCGCTCAAAGGGTTTTGAAATTCTTTACTGCACAGATGATGTTGACGAGTTCACGCTTCAGTCGCTTATGCAGTACAAGGAAAATAAGTTCTGTTCGGCAACAAATGATGACCTCGGAATTGAGAACGATGAAAAACCAGAAGATGAAAAGGATAGCAGTGCATTGCTTACTTTCGTAAAAGAAACCCTTGGTGACAAGGTGAGCGAGGTTACGGTGTCCAAAAAGCTTGTATCTCACCCCGTTTGTCTTACAGCAAAGGGCGGAATTTCATTTGAAATGGAAAAGTACTTCAACTCTGTTCAGCCCGATTCGGGTATGAAGGCTCAGAGGGTGCTTGAGCTTAACCTTTCACATCACGCCGTAAGGACAATGGAAGAGCTTATTCAGACGGACATTGAAAAAGCGAAAAAATACGCAGAGGTGCTTTATTGTCAGGCGCTTCTTATTGCAGGACTTCCGCTTGAAAATCCATCGGAATATACCGATTTGATTTGCTCGATTATTTAAAATATATTATATGTAAAGTCAGCAAAAGCCGCCGTTTAAATGAACGGCGGCTTGTTTTATTAAAATTCTCTGCTTTTTATGCTCAGAACTGTATATCCTAAAACAATAAACTCAGTCGGGTGTTTCTTTTGATGCAAAAATAAATCCCAAAGAAAATTATATTTCTTTGGGAGAACTAAAATGCATAAAATTTAAAAAATCAAAAAAATCAGCTCAAATTCTTTAAATATCCTCTTGACAACTTGATAAGTAAGCTATAAAATAGTAAAATGTACCATAATGGGGATATGTACCGACGAGGTGGAAAGTTTTTTAAAAAACACAACTTAACAATGGGATATTATCACAAATAATTCTTTGTGTCAAGATGTTTTTTATTACACTTTTTTTACTTTTATTTTCAGTCGGAACATTGCCGTTTAAAAATATTTAAGGAGTGATAAGCCTATGGTAAATGTCAAACCCGTAAAGCTTGGCAACACCGAGAGAATGAGCTTTGGTAAAATCGACGAAGTAATCGATATGCCCAACCTTATTGAAATTCAGAAAGCGTCTTATCAGTGGTTTCTTGATGAAGGCCTTAAGGAAGTATTTAAGGACGTGTCGGGTATCACCGATTACCAGAACAATCTCGTTCTTGACTTTATTGATTACACCCTTGACGTGGATCATCCTAACTACAGCGTTATCGAATGTAAGGTGCGTGATGCAACATATTCGGCAGCTCTGCGTGTAACTGCAAGACTTTTGAACAAGTCGACGGGCGAAATTAAGGAAAGTAACGTGTTTATGGGTGATTTCCCGCTTATGACTCCGAGCGGAACATTCGTAATCAATGGTGCTGAGCGTGTTATTGTTTCACAGCTCGTAAGAAGCCCCGGCGTATACTATAAAATGGATCACGACAAAACAGGTAAGGAACTTTACTCAACAACCGTAATTCCTAACCGTGGTGCGTGGCTTGAATATGAAACAGATGTAAACGACGTTTTCTATGTTCGTATTGACAAGAACAGAAAGCTCCCCGTTACTTCATTTATAAGAGCACTCGGCTTGGGTTCTGACGCTGAAATCCTTGAGTTTTTCGGCGACGATGAGAGAATGAAGGCTACAATCGAAAAGGATCAGGCTTCAAATATTGAAGAAGGTCTTATTGAGGTTTACAAAAAGCTTCGTCCGTCAGAGCCTCCGACAGTTGACAGTGCAAGAACTCACATAAACAATCTGTTCTTTGACCCCAATCGTTATGATATGTCAAGGGTAGGCAGATATAAATATAACAAAAAGCTCGGCATTGCAAACCGCCTTGAGGGACAGATTCTTGCAGAGCCAATTGCTAACCCCAGAACGGGCGAGGTTATGGCGCTTCGTGACGAAAAAATTTCAAAGGAAAAGGCTTTTGAAATTGAAAACGCAGGCGTAAACGTAGCTTATGTAAAGGCTGCCGATGAAACTATAGTAAAGATTATTTCAAACGGTATGGTTGACATAGGCTGCTATGTTGACTTTGATGCTGAGGAAGAGTGCGAAATCAAAGAGCACGTTCGTTTTGACGTTCTTTGTGAAATTCTTGACAGTGCTTCAAATGAAGACGAGCTTAAGTCAATGCTTCGTGAGCGTGTAGCAGAGCTTGTTCCCAACCACATTACCGTTGAGGATATTTTTGCTACAATCAACTACCTCAACTGTGTTGCACACGGTGTTGGCAATACCGACGATATTGACCATCTCGGCAACAGACGTATCCGCAGTGTAGGCGAGCTTTTACAGAATCAGTTCAGAATTGGTTTTTCAAGACTTGAAAGAGTTGTAAGAGAGAGAATGACTACTCAGTCGCAGGATATGGACTCTCTTTCTCCTAACTCACTTATAAATATTCGTCCCGTAACAGCGGCAATCAAAGAGTTCTTTGGTTCATCTCCGCTGTCACAGTTTATGGATCAGACAAACCCGCTTGCAGAGCTTACTCACAAGCGTCGTCTTTCAGCCCTCGGCCCCGGCGGTCTTTCACGTGACCGTGCAGGATTTGAGGTTCGTGACGTTCACTACACCCACTACGGTCGTATGTGTCCTATCGAAACGCCTGAAGGACCTAACATCGGTCTTATCTCATACCTTGCTTCGTTTGCAAGAATAAACAAGTACGGCTTTGTTGAGGCTCCTTTCCGTAAGATTGACAAGGAAACAGGCATTGTAACCGACGAGGTTGTGTATATGACGGCAGACGTAGAGGATAACTATGTTGTAGCTCAGGCTAACGAACCGCTCGACGAAAACGGCAGATTTGTTAATTCAAGAGTTGTCGGTCGTTACCTTGACGAATTTGTCGAGCTTCCTCCCGACAGATTTGACTATATGGACGTTTCTCCTAAGATGGTTGTATCCGTAGCTACGGCTATGATTCCGTTCCTCGAAAACGATGACGCCAACCGTGCTCTTATGGGTGCGAACATGCAGCGTCAGGCTGTTCCGCTTCTCCGTTCACAGGCTCCTATTGTCGGCACAGGTATGGAATACAAGGCAGGTACCGACTCGGGCGTTTGTATTCTTGCCGAGGAAGACGGTGTTGTAATGAGCGTTGACGCACGCAATATCCGTGTTCAGTATGATTCGGGCAGAGTTCAGGACTTTGAGGTTATCAAATTCCTCCGTTCAAACCAGGGAACATGCTTTAATCAGCGCCCGATTGTTGCAAGAGGACAGCGTGTTAAGAAGGGCGAGGTTCTTGCAGACGGACCTGCAACCGATAACGGCGAAATTGCACTTGGTAAAAACGCTCTCATCGGCTTTATGACATGGGAAGGTTACAACTACGAGGACGCCGTACTTATTAACGAAAAAATCGTTCGTGACGATGTTTACACCTCAATTCACATTGAGGAATACGATACAGAGGCAAGAGATACAAAGCTCGGCCCAGAAGAAATTACAAGGGATATTCCGAATGTCGGCGAGGATGTTTTAAAATACCTTGACGAGGACGGTATTATTCAGATTGGCTCCGAAGTTAAGGCGGGAGATATTCTCGTAGGTAAGGTTACTCCTAAGGGTGAAACAGAGCTTACCGCCGAGGAAAGACTTCTCCGTGCAATATTCGGTGAAAAGGCAAGAGAGGTAAGAGATACTTCTCTGCGTGTACCTCACGGTGAGTGCGGTACAGTTGTTGACGTTAAGGTATTTACACGTGCTGACAGCAGAAATGAGCTTCAGCCCGGCGTTAACAAGGTAGTAAGAGTTTATCTTGCACTTAAACGTAAAATCAGTGTAGGCGACAAGATGGCAGGCCGTCACGGAAACAAGGGTGTCGTTTCAAGGATTCTCCCTGTTGAGGATATGCCTTTCCTTCCCGACGGTACTCCGCTTGACATTGTGCTCAACCCCTTGGGCGTACCTTCACGTATGAACATCGGTCAGGTGCTTGAGGTTCACCTCGGCTATGCGGCTAAGGCACTCGGCTGGAAGATTATGACTCCGGTATTTGACGGAGCGCATGAGCAGGATATCTTTACTGCTCTTAAGGACGCAGGCTACAGTGAAGACGGTAAGACATGGCTTATTGACGGACGTACCGGCGAACGCTTTGACAACCCCGTAACAGTAGGTTATATGTACTACCTCAAGCTGCATCACCTCGTTGATGAAAAAATTCACGCAAGAAGCACAGGTCCGTACTCTCTCGTTACACAGCAGCCTCTGGGCGGTAAAGCTCAGTTCGGCGGCCAGCGTTTCGGTGAAATGGAAGTTTGGGCACTTGAGGCTTACGGCGCAGCTTATACACTACAGGAAATTCTTACAGTTAAGTCGGATGACGTTGTAGGACGTGTAAAGACTTACGAGGCTATTGTAAAAGGTCAGAATATTCCTGCACCGGGTATTCCCGAATCATTCCGAGTTCTTATCAAAGAGCTTCAGTCGCTTGCTCTTGACGTTCGTGTGCTTGACAGCGACGGCGAAGAGATTGACATCAAACAGAAGTTTGACGAGGACGAGGATATTGCAGAGGCAACAGCACCGTCAGAATTTGAAGAAGAAAACGTTATGACCTCAATGGACGGATATACGCTTGATGAGGGCGGCGAAGAAGGCAATATGTTTGATGAATCAATTGCCGACGAAGAAGCTGATGACGATTTCTTTGATTTTGACGATTTTGGCAACGATGAAATGTAAGGAGGAAGTACAATGATAGATAATAATGTTTTTGACTCAATAAAAATCGGACTTGCTTCCCCTGAGCAGATAAGAGCGTGGTCTTACGGTGAGGTTAAAAAGCCCGAAACCATCAACTATCGTACACTCAAGCCTGAGCGTGACGGTTTGTTCTGCGAGCGTATTTTCGGACCTACAAAGGACTGGGAGTGCCATTGCGGAAAATACAAGAGAATCCGTTTTAAAGGCAAAATCTGCGACCGCTGCGGTGTTGAAGTAACACGTGCAAAGGTAAGACGTGAGCGTATGGGTCACATTGAGCTTGCGGCTCCCGTTTCACACATCTGGTATTTCAAGGGTATTCCCTCAAGAATCGCCCTTATGCTTGATATTTCTCCAAAGGCACTTGAAAATGTACTTTATTTCTCACAGTACATTGTAACTGATCCCGGCGACTGCCGTGACCTTGCAAAGCTTCAGTGCCTGTCTGAAAATGAATACAACGATATGCGCGAAAAGTATGAGGACGACTTTGAGGCAGGAATGGGCGCTGAGTCCATCAAAAAGCTCCTTGAGGAAATCGATCTTGAAGCGCTTTGCACACAGCTTAAAGAAGAGCTTGAAACAGCTTCGGGACAGAAAAGAGTTCGTCTGTTAAAACGCCTTGATGTTGCAGAAAGTTTCAGACTGTCGGGTAACCGTCCCGAGTGGATGATTCTTGACGTTGTTCCGGTAATTCCGCCGGATATTCGTCCTATGGTTCAGCTTGACGGCGGACGTTTTGCTACATCCGACTTAAACGACCTCTATCGCCGTGTTATCAACAGAAACAACAGACTTAAAAAGCTTCTTGAGCTTAATGCTCCTGAAATTATTATCCGCAACGAAAAGAGAATGTTGCAGGAATCTGTTGATGCACTTATCGACAACGGCAGAAGAGGCAGACCTGTAACAGGACCTAACAACCGTGCGCTCAAGTCACTTTCCGATATGCTCAAGGGTAAGCAGGGACGTTTCCGTCAGAACCTTCTTGGTAAGCGTGTTGACTACTCAGGACGTTCGGTTATCGTTGTAGGACCTGAACTCAAAATGTATCAGTGCGGTCTGCCGAAAGAGATGGCTCTTGAACTGTTCAAGCCGTTTGTTATGAAACGCCTTGTTGAAACAAAGGCTGAACAAAATATTAAATCTGCAAGAAAAGCAGTTGAACGTGCAAAAGAAAATGTATGGGACGCTCTTGAAGTTGTAATCAAGGGCCATCCGGTTCTTTTAAACCGTGCTCCGACACTTCACCGACTTGGTATTCAGGCATTTGAGCCTGTTTTGGTTGAAGGCCGTGCACTCAAACTTCATCCGCTTGTATGTACAGCTTACAACGCCGACTTCGACGGCGACCAGATGGCTGTTCACGTTCCGCTTTCGGCAGAAGCTCAGGCAGAAGCAAGATTCCTTATGCTTGCAGCTAACAACCTGCTCAAGCCCTCTGACGGTCAGCCTGTTGCCGTTCCTACACAGGATATGATTCTCGGTTCTTACTATCTCACACTTGACAAGGACGGAGAAGCAGGAGAAGGCAAAGTATTCCGTGACATTGACGAGGTTATGATGGCTTATCAGACCGGCGTAATCCAGCTCCATTCTAAAATCAAGGTTAGACGTGAGATGGAAATTGACGGTAAAATGGAGTCTGCTCTTGTAGATACTACAATTGGTAAGATTATCTTCAATAATCCGATTCCGCAGGATTTGGGTTTTGTTGACAGGTCTGTTCCGGAAAACAAATTTAAGTTCGAGGTTGACTTCCTTGTAGGCAAGTCAGGACTTAAAAAAATTATTGACAGATGCATTAAAATTCACGGTACTGCAAAAACAAGTCAGGTGCTTGATGATATTAAGGCACAGGGCTACAAGTATTCAACAAAGGGTGCTATTACTGTTGCAGTTTGCGACGCCGTAATTCCTCCGCAGAAGAAAGAAATTATTGCGAAAGCAGAGGAAGAAGTAGACGTAATCCGTGATGAATATATGATGGGTCTTCGTTCCAACGAGGAGCGTTACGATGAAATTCTCCGCATCTGGGAGAAAGCAACTAACGATGTAACCGACGCGCTTCAGAAGAACCTTGATCGTTACAACCCAATCTTTATGATGGCTGATTCAGGTGCCCGTGGTAGTATGAGCCAGATTCGTCAGCTTGCCGGTATGCGTGGCCTTATCGCTAACACATCCGGTAAGACAATTGAAATTCCTATTCGTGCTAACTACCGTGAAGGTCTTAACATTTTGGAATACTTTATTTCATCTCGTGGTGCTCGTAAAGGTCTTGCCGATACAGCTCTGCGTACAGCCGACTCCGGTTACCTCACACGTCGTCTTGTTGACGTTTCGCAGGAGGTTATTATCCGTGAAGAGGACTGCGGAACTACCGAGGGTCTTGAAATCTTTGACATCAAGGTAGGCGACTCCAACGTAATTGAAGGACTTCACGAACGTCTTATCGGACGTTATCTGCTTGATGACTTCTGCGACTCAAACGGGAACGTACTTGTTTCAAAAGACGTTATGATGGGTGACAAGGAAGCCGACATCATCGTAAATTCTGGTGTTGAAAGCATTAAAATACGTTCCGTACTTTCCTGTCGTGCAAAGCACGGTGCTTGCAGAAAGTGCTATGGTTCAAACCTTGCTAACCGCCAGCCTGTTACAGTCGGCGAAGCTGTAGGTATTATTGCCGCTCAGTCAATCGGTGAACCCGGTACACAGCTTACAATGAGAACGTTCCACACCGGCGGTGTTGCTTCTGCCGAAGATATCACACAGGGTCTTCCGAGAGTTGAAGAGCTGTTTGAAGCTCGTAAGCCTAAGAGCCTTGCAATCATAAGTGAGATCGACGGTGAGGTTCGATTTGAAGAAATCAAGAACGCACGCCATGCAGTAATTTATAACAAGGAAACAAGCGAGGAAAGGGCATACCTTATTCCGTTTGGCTTCCGTGTAAAAGTGCAGGAAGGACAGCAGATTAAGAAAGGTGACAAAATCACCGACGGTGCTGTTAATCCGCACGATATACTCGACATTCTCGGACCCGAGGCAGTAATGAACTACCTTATCAGCGAAGTGCAGAGCACATACCGCTTACAGGGTGTTGAAATCAACGATAAGCATATCGAAGTTATCGTTCGCCAGATGATGCGCAAAGTAAGAGTTGATGATGCAGGTGATACCAAGTTTATGTCAGGTCAGACCTACGACAAGAACGAGGTGCTTGCTGAAAACGAAGAAATTAAAAAGCGCATTGCCGCAGGCGAAGAGGGACTTAGAGAGGCAACCTTTACTCAGCTTCTGTTAGGTATTACAAAGGCTGCGCTTGCAACCGACAGCTTCCTTTCTGCCGCATCGTTCCAGGAAACTACAAGAGTTCTTACTGATGCCGCAATCAAGGGCAAGGTTGACCCGCTTGTTGGTCTTAAGGAGAACGTATGTATCGGTAAGCTTATTCCTGCCGGTACGGGTATGAGGAGATACGCTAACGTTCAGCTTGAAAGCAATGCTCCTGTTGTTGCTCCGACTGAAAGTGAAAACGAATCTCCCGCAGAAGGACTTAATACTTCAACTGTTGATGAAGAAGCTCCTGCTTTTGCAGAAGAATAATTAAATTCAAAAGACATACCAAAAGGACACTTCGAATTAAAGAAGTGTCCTTTCTTGTTTTCGGAGAGCAGTTAATGATGAGAGTTTTTCCTTTAAGAAGAAAGGCTGCAACTATTGGTTTCCGCAACCGAATGATTTATGCTTTGTAAACTAAAATATATAGAAAAATAGCGGTAGAATACATATAATCAGAATCAAAGTATTAATTGTAATGGAGATGATTATATGGAATATGTGAAGCGAATTGCTAATGTTGATAAAAGGAAACGTCGTGATGCTATATTGAGTATTCTCTCAGAGCATAATATTCCGTTTAAACTTTACGGTCAAATCAAAAATAAACACTATACGGAGAATATTGTTGTAACGGTAAATCCCCGGAAAAAACGTTACGTTATTGGTGCTCATTATGATAATGTTGAAGGCAGTATAGCTGCCGTTGACAATGCTTCCGGTGTCAGCGTTCTGCTTAGATTAATTTTTGCTGTATATAGCAGTACTGATAAGGCGATAGATTTCGTCTTTTTTGATCGCGAAGAATATGATGACAGGGGTAGTGAAGCATATGTAGAGTCAGTTGGAAAAGATAATATAATTGCTATGCTTAATCTGGATCCATGCGGGTATGGAGATACGATAGCCGTGCATAAAATGTACAGAGGAAACGATGAACTGCTTGACAAATTATTCAGTGCAAAGGTTTGCTCCGGGTTAGCGATTAAGATGGTGGATTTTATGCCAAACGGAGACCATATGTCATTTTACGGAAACGGCATTAAAACAGTAACAGTTTCCGCAATGTCAAAAGAGCTTGCAGAGTGTTTTAATAAAATTGCTGCATATTGTTCATTTGATAACGGATACTCAGGGGATACAATCCCTCAGAATTTGATTGATGAATTTATGAATTCATATGATATGACAACATTTCATAACGGAAAAAACGATAAGCTTGAAACTGTATCACAAAAAATTATGGATAGCCTTGTTCAGTATTTAACAGGTGTATTTTTATCCCATTAGCTTACTTTTAATTATTTTTTTCGGATTCAATTACAAAACAACTTTTTGAAGTATAAAGAATTATGGGAATAGCTTACTTTATTTATAGGTCTATTGGCTGTTTATTATTTCAAAATGGCAGAGAAAATTGACAATTTTCGGTTGATGAAGAAGCTTCTGCTTTTGCAGAGGATTATTAAAATAAAAGGCATATCAAAAAGGGACACTTCGCAAATGAAGTGCCCCTTAACTGTTGTAAAATTCAATTTATATTTTGATTTGCTTGTTTACACTAAGCAAACATACTCATCAGTTGTGCAACTAAAAGGCCGCCGCCTGTGCCGACTACATAACCGAGAAGTGCCATAATAATACCAACCGGTACTAATGCACTGCTGTATGAACCTGCAAGAACAGGAGCCGTAGCCGTGCCGCCGATGTTTGCTAAGGATGCAACTGCACAAGTGAATATATCTAAATGAAGAAGCTTAGCAAGAATAAGCATAATAACAATGTGAATAACAAGAATGATAAGACCTGTCAACAGCCACATCGGAGCGTTGCCCATTGCGCTTAGGTCTGCACGAGAAGCAATAAGAGCAATTACAATGTAAAGCATTGTATTTGAAAGTTCTTCTGTGCCGGAAATTTTTCCGAATGGCGTAAGGGCAAGAAGAATACCTGCAAAGGTAACTATCAAAACTGTCCAGGTAGCCTTATCAAAGATGGCTAGTTGCGGTATGCTTGCCAGCAAATCTCCAAGCAATGAAGAGCCGGCAGAAACCATTAACGCAGAACCTATAAGGATAGAAATATTCTGGAATGTTATAGGTTTGTTGTTTTTAGCTGCCTCTGTTGCAAGTGATTCGCCAACGCTGTCAATAGTTTTTGTGTCAGCCTTTGTCCATTTATTGAACTTCTTTGAAAAACCGATTGCCCACAATAAGAACATTACATAAAGTGTAGCACAGATTGAGTCCATAACAAGAGCATAGCCCATTGCGTTTTCATCTACGTTAAGCGCGCTTTGGATAGCAAGCATATTTCCGCCGCCTCCCATCCAGCTTCCGCATAAAGCGCCCAGCGACTGCCATGCGTCAGCACCGATAGCACCTTTCATAATAACAAAAGCTACTACAAAGCCTAAGCCTATTGAAATGGTTGCAGAGAAAAATCCGATTAACATTTTGGGACCAAGCTTTATGATTTTTCTAAGGTCACATCTTAGAAGCATCAAAAATAGCATAGCGTATAATATTGGGTTTTTCATAGCAGAATATGTTTCAGCTGTAGCGTCAAGGTCCCACAATTTTACAGTGCACAGAACCATAAGTCCTAAATAAATTAGTACTATAGGCGGTGCAAACTGAAAAATCTTTTTTGCTGCCTTGCCTTTGAATATTTTAGGCAGACAGATTAAGAGGGCAGCAATAAAAATGATAGTTGCTAAATATAAAAATCCATTAGTAATCATATAAACTCCTCTTTTGTATTATGTTTATTTATTATTCCTTAAGTTTTTTAAGAACAGCCTTAAGATATTCCCAGCATCTTTCAACAGATGCTATTTCCATTTTCTCCTCAGGTGTGTGTGCGTGGTAAATATTCGGACCAAAGGAAACTGCGTCCATATTAGTAATCTTACCGGCTAAAATTCCACACTCAAGTCCCGCATGGATTGCAGTAACAACAGGTTCTTCACCATATAGTTCAGAATAAACCTTAACCATAATATCTCTAAGCTTTGAGTCTGCACGATATTCCCAAGCAGGGTAGTCGGACATAAACTCAATATTACCGTTAAGATATTCGATAAATGATTTAAGCTTCTGAATAATAGCCTGCTTGCCGGCAGCGGCATTGCTCCTGAGAAGAAAAGACATTGCAATATGGTCAGCTTTTGTTTCCATAATGCCCATATTAAGGGAAGTCTGTACCATATTGGCAATATCAGGGCTCATTGTCTGTACGCCGTCAGGAATTTGCAGTAATGTAAACAGTACAGTATGCGTAGAGTGATGATCCATACATTTTTCAGAAAGCCTACAAGGCTCTACACTAATGTGTAAATCAGGCTCATTGACGATTTTTTCATTTTTTATCATTGTGATAAACTTTTTTGCAGCTGCAATAAATTCCTCTTGATTGCTGCTTTCAACACATACTGTTGCAACAGCCTCTTTAGGAATAGCGTTGTATTTTTTACCGCCGCTGATACTGCAAATTTTAAACTCTGTTTCCTGATATATATAATTAAGCATTCTGCCTGTAAGCTTGTTAGCGTTTACTCTGCCTTTGTTGATTTCCGTGCCGGAGTGACCGCCTTTAAGTCCTGCAATTGTAAAAGCAAAGGCTGTGCCTGTTGCCTTTTCCGTGGTAAAAGGAACGCTGCAAACAGCTCTTACACCACCTGCACAGCTTACCGTAAGGATGCCTTCTACCTCAGAATCAATATTGATAAGCCTGTTTGTGTGCAAATTTTTAACATCAATGGCTCTTGCTCCAATCATACCTATTTCCTCATCAGCAGTAAAAATCAG
The DNA here is from genome assembly GCA_947369085.1 of uncultured Clostridia bacterium. GTDB lineage: Bacteria > Bacillota > Clostridia > Oscillospirales > Acutalibacteraceae > Ruminococcoides. Next base: position 26,424 of record CANBJR010000001.1, read on the forward strand.
CTCAAGGGGAGGGTGGGAAATTGTTTTGTCTTCCATTAGCGTAAGCATATATGCTATGGCTACACCATCATCACCGCCTAAGGTTGTATTGTTTGCAAAAATATATTCCTCATCACAAAGCAGTTGAAGCGGATCATTCTGCATATCTATAGCACAGCCATCTGTTTTGTCACAAACCATATCAATATGTCCCTGCAAAGCTACAGGCTTAGCATTTTCATATCCCTGAGTTCCGTCAACATAAATTATAACGTTGTCAGCTTGGTCTTGAACGTATTTGTAATTGAGTTTTTTTGCCCGTTCAACACAATAGTCGCTGATTTTCTTTGTGTTTCCCGAACCGTGAGGGATTGAAGAAATAATTTGGAAATTTTTGAAAACTTCATATGGCTTCAATTCCGATATATCTCTCATTCTAAACCTCCTTTCTTTATTATTTTGTTGTATATATTTTACCACGCCTTTTGTGCAATTGCAATAAAACTTATAATAAAATATTTTGTAAATGATATATATTTCCGTTTATTTCCAAAAATATTGAAGTTGATTTTTGATATTATGTGTTTTTTAATCGAGATGTTGCAGTTTGAAAATAAAATTTCTGATTTGTCAAGTAATAATCGGATTATTTTATAAATACTATAGCCAAAATAAGAATTTTGTGATATAATTTTTATTGTAAAATACTGCACAGTAATTTTTAAAATATTGCTGTTTGTAAACAAGGAGCAATTATGCCGATTTATAATATTGCAGACCTTAATATTTTAATAAATCCCCGAAGCGATGAAGTAAAAAAGCGACTTTTACCGTATATTGCCAATTGTGATTCGTTTGATTTTGAGGTAAAGGTATCACAAAGTCAGATTGAAGAATATATTTCTTTATCAAAAGAGAGTTGCAGTAATTTTTCGGCTGAAGGCACTTTGATTCTTACGCAAATTTGCAATACGATTCTTCAAAATTACGACGGCTTTTTCTTTCATTCTTCCAGCCTTATGCTTGACGGTAAGGGGTATGTGTTTACCGCCGTAAGCGGTACGGGCAAGTCAACTCATACGGCGCTGTGGAGAGAGCTTTTTAAAGATAGAGTTGTGATGATTAACGATGATAAGCCGATTATCCGAAATAAGGACGGCGTTTTCTATGTTTACGGTACGCCGTGGATGGGCAAAAGCAACGTTGGAAATAACATAAAGGCGCCCGTAAAGGCGGTTTACATTTTAAAAAGGGGCGAGAAAAACAGCGCTGTAAGGATGAAACCCGGCGAGGTCTTTAAAAATCTTCTTGAGGCAACCGTTGTCCATACTGACAGGAAAAATATGGATAAACTGCTTATACTCTTTGACGAATTTTTCAGCTCTGTTCCGCTTTATCTTCTTACCTGCAATATGGATATTGAGGCGGCTCAGGTTGCATACAATGCGTCAGAAAAAATATTACCACATTCGTAAAGGAAGTAATAACAATGGATTTATTACAGGTAGTATCTGTTGAAAATATGCGCAAAAGTGACGCGCATACAATTGAACATCACACAAGCTCGGCGGAGCTTATGTACAGGGCGGCGCAGGGGATATATGACGCTGTGCAGTTTGTCGGAAATATTGCCATAGTTTGCGGCAAAGGCAACAACGCTGGCGACGGATATGCTTTGGCATGCATACTTTGCAAAAACGGAGTTATTCCCACCATTTTTCGAGCGTCGGACGGTTTTTCAAAGGACGGTCTTTATTACTACAAAACTGCGCTTTCACTCGGAGCGCATGAGGAAAACATTGAGCTTGCAAACGGCTTTACAGGTTATGACATTGTGGTTGACTGCTTGCTCGGAACAGGCTTTTCGGGTGAGCTTAAGGGTCAAATCAGATATGCCGTTGAGCAGATAAACGCAACTAACGCATATGTTATAAGCGCAGACATCAACAGCGGACTTAACGGCGACACAGGCGTTGCCGATATTGCCGTAAATTCCGACTTAACAGTATCAATCGGAGCATACAAAACGGGACTTTTTCTCAACGACGCACCGTACTACATTGACAAGCTTGTAAATGCTGATATAGGAATACATATGCTTGAGGAGGAATATAAGCTGATTGACTACTCACTTTTGCATATGTTTGAGGGGTATAATTCCGAGGTTATGACTATTGAGGAGCTGTTTGAAAAATACGGCTATGAGCCTGAAAGCTGTAACGTAGCCGAGTGTGTTGCCCAAATCAGCAGCGAAAAGCGAAAGACTATCGTAGTGAAAACAGAACATTCGGCTGTTATTGCCGATTTAAAATACATCTATTTTTGCGCAGATTACGTAAGAGTATAGGATTTAATGAAAACGACATAGTTTTTGCGAGGTGGGTTATGGTATGAATTACAAGAGATTTTTGGTTGTTCCCAGCCCTAATTATGCGGCAAGAATTTTCAGATACCCCGAAGAATCTGAAAATTTTAACTTTCCCCTGCATTGGCACAGAGATTACGAATTTATCTATGTGCAAAAGGGTCCTTTAAAGGTGCAAAAAAACGATTGTCAGATTATTATAAATGACGGAGAAATTTATTTTTTAAACAGTGAGGAAATTCATTCCTACATTGATTTGACAGATGAATTGCAGTTTGTTGTTGTTAATATCTCTTCTAAAATTTTGAAACCATATTTTGAACAGCCTGAGGAAATTCCCACCTTTGAAATTGTAAATGGAGAAGTTTACGACAGTATTGTAAGCGCTATGAGGGTTTTGTATGAATGTGAAAATCTAAATGACAGACTTGAAATTTTGAGAATTAAAGCAACCCTTAACTATATTGCATATATTCTTATGAAATATTTCAATAATCCGAATATTAGTTTTGTAAAGGGTTCTGATTCCGACGATTTTGACTGTGCTAAAAGTGCGATTAAATATATGGAGGAAAATTATGCCAAGGACATTTCACTTACTGACATTGCAAACTATGTAGGTATGACGCCTGCGCATTTTTCAAAGTATTTTAAAGACAAAAATGATATGACGTTTTCAAAATATCTGCGCAGAATCCGACTTGACCATGCAATCAAGGATTTGCGTGACAGTGAAATGTCGGTTAAGACGGCGGCGCTTAAAAACGGATTTCCTAATGTAAATTCACTAATTCTCATCTGCAAGGAAACTTACGGAAGAACTCCGCTTGAAATGAAGCAATTTGTCAGAACCTGATTCTGAATTAAATCTTTTCTGCTTTGACAGACAAATGCGACAAATTGCGTATTGAACAAATTTAGCCAAAGTGGTAAAATGTGTTTGAAAGGATGACTTTTATGCGCGGACTTATGCAGAAAATTGCAGTTTTTATGCAGGGAAGATACGGCAATGACAGGTTCAACAATTTTTTGTACATTGTTTTCTTTGCCCTTTGGGTTGTTAATATTTTTGTGTGGAACAGAACGGCAAGTCTTGTCATAGATTTACTGATGCTCACCGTACTTGTGTATACGTTGTTTCGTACCCTGTCACGCAATATTAACAAGAGAAGTATTGAAAACAGAACTTTTATGCAAATTTTTGACAGCGTTAAAAACTGGTTTACGCTTACGCAGAAAAAGTTTCGCGACCGCAAAGATTTCAGATATATCAAATGCCCCGTTTGCAAGGCTCAGCTTCGTGTAAAAAACAAAAAAGGTAATCACGTTGTAAGGTGTCCTCGCTGCGGAAGCGAGTTTGACAAGAAAATTTAGTTATTAAGAAAAACACGGACAGACGTTTTATCGCCTGCCCGTGTTTTGATTTTATTTGTTCCGACTTGTTATACTGATATCCGATTAAAAACAGCCAACCTTAGTCTACTTTTAATCAAATACCGGTATTAATCGGATATCGATATAAAATGCTGTTGCAAAAATTTATAAAATTCCTCAAAACTGCCGTTTTTGTATTTTGAATAATCCTTGTTATCACGGTTCACAATTGTGTCGGTGATAAGGTATGTATCAAAGCCGAGTTCTTCGGCGCACATATCTTCATCAACGTCGTTGCCAATCATAATGCTTTTTTCGGGCAAAATTCCGCATTTTTCGCAGATTAACTCAAAATATTTCAGGTTCGGCTTGCAGCAGCCCGAGTTTTCGTAGAATGTTACAAATTCAAAGTCATCGGCAGAAACGCCTGCCCATTCAAGACGGCGGCGAGTTGCAACCTCGGGGAAAATCGGGTTAGTTGCCGCAATCAGCCTGCCTCCGTTTTGCTTGATAAGGTCAATGCTTCTTTTGGCAAAGGGCGTTGCTTTTGTAGCCTCTTTTGCCGCAATAAATTCCTTTGTGTAGTAGTCGTCAAACTGCTTAATATACGGCGTTAAGTCCACATTGCATTCAGACGAAGCGGTTTCCCAGAAAACGTCCTTGTTTATGCGCGAGTTATCGTTTTTTGCCATAGCGCTTGTACCTTTCCAGATCGCTTTTATAAGTGTGTCGCCGTCTATGTTCAATACAGGCACAAATCTTTTGCATAGCGAAGAAAAGTAAAGCTTTGTAAAATACTCCATATCCATCGGAAGCAGAGTTCCGTCTAAATCAAAAAGATAATTTTTATACATTCTGATACCTCCAAAATATTACGAATATATTATAATTTACAGTTGTCACGATTGCAAGAATAAAATTTTTACGCTATACTAAATAATACATAAAGGTAAAGGAGCGGACGTATGAAAATCATACTTACAGACGCACAGACAGTGCTTGATAACCTTGTAAACGCAGATGTCCTGAAACAATTCGGTGAGGTGGAAGAATACGGGCTTTTGAGGTATGACGAGGTAGCAGAAAAAATTGCAGATGCCGATATGGTGGTATGCAACAAGACATTACTTGATAAAAACACACTAAGGCTTGCAAAAAATCTTAAATATATCGGACTTTTTGCAACAGGCTATAATAACATTGATATAAATTACTGCAAAGAGCATAATATTGCAGTATGCAACGCAGGCTCATACTCCACAAACGCAGTTGCACAGCACACCTTCGCGCTTATTTTGGAGCATTTTAACAAAACTGCAAATTACAACAAATACGTTCAGGACGGATGTTGGAAACACAGTAAAACGTTTTCTCCGTTTGTTTATCCGCTGGCAGAGCTTGCAGGAAAAACACTCGGAATTGTCGGATTCGGAAATATCGGCAGAGCCGTTGCCAAAATTGCAAATGCATTTGAGATGCGGGTAATTGCCTTCAACCGTTCCGAAAAACAGGCTGACGGCGTGGAATTTGTCAGCTTTAATGATTTGCTGAAAGAAAGCGACGTTGTTACAGTGCATTGCCCGCTTAACAGCGAGTCACAGGATATGTTTGATAAAAACGCATTTGCAAAGATGAAAAAGGGCGCATTGTTTGTAAATACCGCTCGCGGAGGCGTTATGATTGAGCAGGATTTGTTTGACGCATTGCATAGTGAACACCTAGGAGGTGCGGCAATTGACACGCTCAGAGTTGAGCCAATGGAGGAAAATTGTATACTTATGGGCGCAAAAAACTGTATTATGACGCCTCATATTGCGTGGGCGCCCGTTGAAACAAGAGTACGTCTTATGAATATTGTGGCGGAAAACATAAAAGCATTTCTAAGAGGAGCTTCCCAAAACCGAATTGTATGAGCTTTTTCAAATCAAGTCATTGACAAAACCTTGCAAAAAACATTGACTTAAAAGCAAAAAAAGCGTACAATAAAGATTGATTGGGATGATAATTGATGAATAATGTCAATAGGACAAAATGGCTTCTTTCCTCACTTTCGGTTTTCAGAGGAATTATGAAAAGAAGCGTTGTTAAGGCTTATTACAAGCTGTTGCTATCGCTTGACAGCGATATTGATGAGTTTCTTAATGCTTACGGCGACTTTTTTTCGCTTATAAGCGAAAGAGGTTTCAGCGGCAGATTTGCCTATGCAATGACCGAAGCTGCGCTGTTTGATGAAAACTGCTTTACAAGGGCTGCTGCGGCAGGAAAGTACGACACTCTGCCTGAAAATGTGCTCAAGGCTGTTAAGCGTGACTGCGAGGCTATTCTTGCGGCTTCGTCGCTTACGTCCGACGAAGTGCTCAAAGCCTACAAATACTACGATGAAATAAAGGAAATTGCCGACTTTCTTCCACGCTGGGAGGCAGGTGAATGTGCGCCGAGCTTTAAGATGTTTGACGGTTCGCTTAAAAATGTTGCTCAGTATTACAAGGAGAACGGCTGCGGAATCTTTGCACGTTACAAAGCGTTTATCTGGCGTGACGGCGATATTCAGCCTGTTTTGCACCCTGACAGAATTGATATGGGCTCCTTTACGGGTTACGAAATTCAGAGGGATATGGTTGTGAACAACACAAGGTCATTTATCGAGGGCAAAAGCTGTAACAACTGTCTTCTTTACGGCGACAAGGGTACAGGCAAAAGCTCAACGGTTAAGGCTATTGCAAACGAGTTTCGCAAGGACGGCTTGAGGATTGTTGAAATTCCCAAGGAGCGCCTTATTGACTTTCCGATACTTGTTGACAAAATCGCCGCACTTCCTATGAAGTTTATCATATTTATTGATGACCTTTCGTTCCAGAAACAGGATCAGAGCTACACGACGCTCAAGGCTGTTTTAGAGGGCGGACTTGCGGCTCGTCCCGACAATGCACTTATATATGCAACATCAAACCGACGTCATCTTGTCAAGGAAAGCTTTTCCGACAGAACCGATGATGATGTAAATACACGTGACAATATGCAGGAGAGCCTTTCGCTGTCCGACCGCTTTGGTCTTGCAGTTTGTTACTCAATTCCCACCAAAAAAGAATTTGTCGATATTGTGTGCGCTCTTGCAAGGCAGAAGGGCATCAATATGAGCGATGAAGAGCTTGAAAAAGGTGCAGAGAGATTTGCTCTTTCAAGGGGCGGACGTTCGCCTCGTTGTGCAAAGCAGTATGTTGAATCGCTGTTTTGCTGATAAAATTACGGGCAGTACCGCAAATTTCAGCGGAAAAGCCTGCGATAATCGGAGGAATAGTATGAGAAAAAGAATAGTTTCAATTGCCCTTGTATTTGTGCTTGCGCTGTCTGCGGCTGTTTTATTTTCGGGCTGCGGAAACGATGAATACCCTGTTGAGGTAGCCAATATTACAATAGCAAGCGAGCCAAAGAACATTGTTGTTCTTGACGCTCCCACTGCCGACATCATTTCGTATGCAGGATATGATATTAAAATGGTAGGCAGAAGTGACGAAGTAAATCAGGATTGGCTCAGCGTTGTTCCGAGCGTAGGTTCGCAGACTTCGCCAAATGTAGATAAAATAAAAACGTACGAGACCGACATTGTTTTTGCAGGCGAAAACCTTGATAAAAATGTTAAGGAAAGCCTTGAAAAAGAAAATATTCAGGTTATAACAATGTCGCAGGCAAAAACCCCGAAAGCGCTTGAAACCAATTACGTTACTCTCGGAAAAATCCTTGGCGGAAAGGTAACAGGCTCAAACAAGGGAGCTTCTGCTTATGACGATCTTATCAGCAATATGGAAATGGTAAAGTCATCGGTTAAAACCGAGGTTAATTCAGATATTCTCTACACAGTATGTTATCTTTATTTTGAAGACAATAACTTAAAGCTTATGACAAGCGGCACATACGGCGATATGCTCCTCGGATATACAGGAGCAGTAAATGCAGCTGTAAATATTGATGAAAATAAGGTTGACGTAAACACATTAAAGGTTGCAAATCCAAACTTTATTTTCTATGCCGACGACGCTACGCTGAACGCAATAAAAGCCGACGCAGTGCTCGGCAAATTGACAGCTGTTACAGGCGGAAAAACTCTTATGGTAACTGCTGACGAGATGAACCGCCAGGGTAAGAGCGCACTTGATACTCTTGATAAAATGGTAGGTTTTATGTACCCGTCACTCAAGAAGAATACGGCTACAAAGGACGAAGCAGCTAAAACAGCGGCGACAGTTGCTGCGACAACAACTGCAAATAATAATCAGACAACAACCAATAATCAGACTGCAACTACTGTGCCTGCAAACGCAGCAACAACTTCACTTGCTGATAAGTACAAGATTAAGCTTGACAAACTCACGCTAAAATATGAGGACGAAAACGGCAACATAAAGATTATGCAGCAGCGTTTGTATGACCTCGGATATATTGATGACAAGGAAAATATTACGGGCTATTACGGTGATGTTTCAAAAGCGGCTGTTAAAAGCTTCCAGACCAAAAACGGAATCAAAGCTACAGGTAACGCCGACAACGCAACACTTGTAAAGATGTTTAACAGCAATGCTGTTAAAAACGGATAATATAGTTATATAGTAAAGCACCCGAGGGTAAACCCTCGGGTGCTTTTGTTATTTGAGTGTAAGAGCTGTTTATAAAATTAAAAGCAAACGTTAAATGTCAACTAAATCATCTTTTGTGATTTTTCGAATAACTCGGCACGGATTTCCTGCTGCAAAAACATTTGCGGGAATATCCCTTGTAACTACGCTTCCAGCACCGATTACCGAGCCTTTTCCAATTTTAACTCCGCCGCAGACCGTAACGTCTGAGGCAAGCCAGCAATCGTCTTCGATAGTAACAGGCTTTGCATACTCGTAGTTATACATGGTGCCGTCGTTTCTTTTACGAATACGGCGCTGTTCGGCACACATAGGGTGTGCGGGAGTTGCAATCGTACAGTTTGGCCCGAAAAACACATTACTGCCGATTTGTACCTGACAACAGTCAAGCACAACAAGATTAAAATTTGCATAGCATTTTTCACCGAAAGTAGTGAAAACACCGTAGTCAAACTGAATCGGCCCCTGAATATAAGCGCCTTTGCCAAAATTCGGAAGAAGCTCTGATATAATTTCATCTCTTTTTTCGGTTTCGTCCTCGTAAGTGTCGTTATACTGTTTACAAAGCTTGTGAGCTTTTTTGCGCATTTCAGCAAGCTCGCTGTCGGAAGGGTCATATAATAAACCGTTCAGCATTTTTTCTTTTTCTGTCATAATATATCTCTCCTTAATTTGTAACCTTTACTGTTATATCAACTCTTGTGCTTCTGTGCAGACTGTCGGTTACAGAATATGTCACCTTGTATTTGCCGACCCTTGACGTGACAACGTTGCCGGTTACAGCAACCTTTTCGGTAATATCATTTGAGCAGGTGTCAACTGCTTTTATGTTATTCATAGGCGAAAAACTTTCGCCCTTTTTTATTGTGCAGTTATTTGCCCCTGTAATCTGCGGATTTTTGTTGTAGTAGGGATTTTTTCTGTTATCGTCTGTCGGATCCCATCCGCATTTTAAATTAGTAATTTTTATCGTATCCGGCTTGCCGAGAGGTCCTGGATTATCGTCATCGTAAATTGTAATACGTGTGTCGTAAGCGCAGTTATCGTAAATCCACTTTGTGTCGGAAACAGAAAGCCTTACACACCCGAGCGACGCATTTGTACCAAGCTTGTTAAACTCCTCAACCTCTAAATCATCGGGAGATTGAGTATAATACGGCACTGAATGAAAAAGATAGTCACCCGATATTCCGCTGACATACTGGCCGTACACGTTATCAAAAAGCGGGTGCCATTCGTGCTTGAAGTAAATGCCGAATGTGCCTGTGATTGTACCGTTGTTCTTTCCGCAAGAGCATACCATTGCCCTGATAGGAACGGTGTATTCTCCGTTTTTATCATAGGTGTAAACAGTAACGCAGTTTTCTTTTCTGTTGACATGTATTTCGTAAGGATTTCTCTTGCTGTTGTCGGCAAGATTTTTCTTTAATACATTTTCGTTTGCAGTAATACAGGTTGAAAATCTGTCAACTTTCTCTTCTTTTGCTTCGGAAACGGTAATTTTGCACTCGTATTTTTTGTTGTTGCTAAACAATGCCGTAATTGTTGCAGTTCCTGATTTTTTGGCGTCAACTCTGCCGCCGCTGTCAACACTTGCAATCGTAATGTCACTGCTTGTCCATTTACGCAGGCTCTTTTCTTCGCCCTTTGATATTGTAATAACCTTTGCTTCGCCCACCGAGAGAATAAGAGGTTCTTTAGCGTCTATTTTATAAGTAGGATTTTCAATAGGAATTACTTTTGCAGGGGTTGTGTTGAACGTAGACTTATTTTCGTTATTAATATGTTTGACGCTTCCGAAAGCACTAAGAATGCAGGTGAACGTCAGAATAAAACATAAAAGGAAAATAAACAAGTATTTTTTCATAACATAACCTTTCAGGATATTACAAATTTTTAACTTTTTACATTATAACTTTTTTTTGCAAATAAGGCAAGACATATTTTATTCCATTAAAAAATGTGATAAAATGTATGTGGTGATTTTTTATGGCACATCCAATTAAGCATTTTAAAACAATTACAAAACACAGGCACAAGGTTATTGCAAACTGCGCAAGAGCAGGCATACTTTTTCAGGGGTTAAGGCACGATTTGTCAAAATACAGCCCTACGGAGTTTATTCCGGGAGCAAGGTTTTTTCAGGGTGACAGAAGTCCCAACGAACGTGAGCGCGAGCTGTACGGATGTTCGCTTGCGTGGATGCACCACAAGGGACGAAACCGTCATCACTACGAATACTGGAACGACTATAATCCCAAAACAAAGCAGATTGAAAATGTAGAAATGCCTGTTCGCTACGTAATAGAAATGTTCTGCGACCGTGTTGCGGCAAGCAAAATTTACAACGGCAAAAATTATAAGGACAGCGACCCGTTTACGTATTTCCTTCGCATAAAGGGAAAACACCGTATGCACCCGAACACAGAGGCACTGCTTGACAAACTGCTTGTAATGCTTCGTGACCAGGGTGAGGAAAAAACGTTTGCGTATATTAAAACCGAGTGCCTCGGACGTAAGACGCGCAAGAAAGACGATTAAAGTGAAAACATGATTGTCGCTTTGCGTAAGAACATCAGCCGTGTCCGCAGAATATAAGAAACGTGATTTTTTAAATCGACAGTCAGGAGAAATATATGAAAAAAATGGGCAAAGTGATTGAGGCTATGATAGAATATTATGGCACGGATTTAAGAAGAATAAACCATTTTTTAAAGGTTTTTTCATTTGCAAAAACAATCGGCGAGGGAGAACACCTTGATACAAACAACCAAAACCTGCTTGAGGTATCTGCAATCGTCCACGATATCGGCATAAAGCAAAGCGAGTTGAAATATAACTCAAGCGCAGGCAGGTATCAGGAGCTTGAAGGGCCGGCAGAAGCAGAAAAACTGCTTTTAAACATTGGCTATGACAGCGATTTTGTTGAAAAAGTCTGTTACCTTGTCGGTCATCATCATACATACAATCAGATTGATTCAATGCCGTATCAGATTTTGGTTGAGGCGGATTTTCTTGTAAATCTTTTTGAGGACGGTGCAAGCGTCAGCGCCGTAAAAAAAGCAGAGGAAAAAATATTCAAAACATCTACAGGTAAAAAACTGCTTAAAAAAATGTACTTTGGCGAGTGATTTTTTTGCGAAACGCAGAAGTTTTTTTATTGTCGCAAAGGTATTGACAACAGCCAAGAAAAATGTTATTTTAAAAGTGTTATATGACTGACGGAACAGTGGAATTAACCACAGTGAAGTATAACGATTCAAAGCCGACCGTCTGGGCGAAAGCTCAGATAAAGTCGGCTTTTTTTATTTAGCAAATTATACCAACATGATGCATATTTTTATTACACGGAGGTATTGTTATGAGAAACGAATGGAGAGAATTTAAAGGCGGCGCTTGGGAGAATGAAATCAATGTCAGAGATTTTATTCACAGAAACTACACTCCCTATTTTGGCGGCAGTGAATTTCTTGAAGGCCCCACACAGGCAACACTTGACCTTTGGAAACAGGTAAGCGAGCTTAAAAAGCAGGAAATTGAAGCAGGCGGCGTGCTTGATATGGATACAAAGGTTGTTTCAACAATTCTTTCACACGGTGCTGCATATATAGATAAAGACAAGGAGCAGATTGTCGGATTGCAGACAGACAAGCCGTTAAAGCGCTCTCTCCAGCCCTACGGTGGAATCAGAATGGCTACTAAGGCTTGCAGAGATAACGGCTACGAGGTTGATCCCGAGATTACAGAGTTTTTTACAACTCACAGAAAAACTCACAACGCAGGTGTGTTTGATGCATATACTCCCGAAATGAGAAAATGCCGTACAAACCACATTATCACAGGACTTCCTGACGCTTACGGACGAGGCAGAATTATCGGCGATTACCGCCGTGTAGCGCTTTACGGCGTTGACCGCCTTATTGAGGACAAGCAGCATCAGAAGGATACAACAAGAATTATTATGTATTCTGATGTTATCCGTGAGCGTGAGGAGCTTTCAGAGCAAATCAGATCGCTTCAGATGCTCAAGCAGATGGCTAACATTTACGGCTGTGACATTTCAAAGCCCGCAACAAACTTTAAAGAGGCTGTACAGGCTGTGTACTTTGCATACCTTGCTGCGGTTAAGGAGCAGAACGGTGCGGCTATGAGCCTTGGCAGAACTTCAACTTTCCTTGATGTTTACGCTTATCGTGACCTTGCCGAGGGCACAATCACCGAAAAAGAGGTTCAGGAAATTGTTGATCACTTTATTATGAAGCTGAGAATGGTATGCTTTGCACGTACTCCCGAATACAATCAGATTTTCGCAGGCGACCCCACATGGGTTACCGAGTCAATCGGCGGAATCGGAACTGACGGACGTCCGCTTGTTACAAAGATGTCGTTCCGTTACCTCAATACACTCAACAACATTGGTGCCGCTCCCGAACCAAACCTTACAGTTTTATGGTCAACTCAGCTTCCCGAAAACTTTAAGAGTTTCTGTGCAGATATGTCAATTAAATATCATGCTATTCAGTATGAAAACGACGATCTTATGCGTCCGCTTCACGGCGACGATTACGGTATTGCGTGCTGTGTTTCTTCAATGAAAATCGGCAAGGAAATGCAGTTCTTCGGCGCAAGAGCTAACCTTGCAAAGTGCCTGCTTTACGCAATCAACGGCGGTGTTGACGAGGTTACGGGCGATCAGGTTGGTCCTAAGTACCGTCCTGTTGAAGGAGATTACCTTGACTATAACGATGTAATGGACAAGTACAAGGCTATGATGAAATGGCTTGCACAGGTTTATGTAAATGCGCTCAACATCATTCACTATATGCACGACAAATACTCCTACGAGCGTTTGCAGATGGCTTTGCATGACAAGCACGTTACACGCTGGTTTGCAACAGGTATTGCAGGCTTCTCGGTTGTTGCCGACTCTCTTTCTGCAATTAAGTATGCAAAGGTTAAGGTTGTAAGAAACGAAAAGGGAATTGTTACCGACTACATCACCGAGGGCGATTTCCCGAAATACGGCAACGACGACGACAGAGTTGACGACATTGCCAAAGAGGTACTCCATACGTTTATCAGTTACCTCAGGCAGAATCACACCTACCGCGGCGGTATTCCCACAACCTCAATCCTTACAATTACGTCTAACGTTTCCTACGGCAAGAACACAGGCTCAACTCCGGACGGCAGAAAGTACGGCGAGCCGTTTGCTCCAGGTGCAAACCCGATGCACGGCAGAGATTCCAACGGTGCAGTTGCTTCTCTTGCTTCCGTTGCAAAGCTTCCGTTTATGGATTCGCAGGACGGTATTTCAAATACATTTACCATTGTTCCGTCTGCACTTGGCAAAACCGATGAGCAGAGAAATCATAACCTTGTTGCATTGCTTGACGGTTATATGCTCAAGGGAGGCTATCACCTCAACGTAAATGTGTTTGACAGAGAACTTCTTCTTGACGCCCAGAAGCACCCTGAGCTTTATCCTCAGCTTACAATCCGTGTTTCAGGCTACGCTGTAAACTTTATCAAGCTTACTAAGGAACAGCAGGACGAGGTTATTTCAAGAACATTCCATTCATCAATATAAAATAACAGCAGGGCGGATATTTAATTTATCCGCCCGATTGAATATAAGGAAACACTGAATAAATCACACGTATAAGTTGTTTGCGCATCTTGCTTGCATATTTTCCGCCGACTTGCCCAAAAAATCCTCGTAATGCGTCAGCATTACTGCGGTTTATTGGCTCCACCTGACGAAAAATCTGACGGCGAAATATGCACAAACGATTTAATCAGTGTTTCCTTAATACTGAATTTCTGAGGGAATTAGTATGAGGTGAAACTATGACAGGCAAAATTCATTCCTTTGAATCTTTCGGCACGGTTGACGGCCCAGGCATACGTTTTGTTGTTTTCTTTCAGGGCTGTCCTATGCGCTGCCTTTACTGCCACAATCCCGACACATGGACGGTGAACGCAGGAACAGAATATAAAGCCGAGCAGATTATCGAAAAAATTGAACGCAACAAGCCATTTTATACTACCGGAGGACTTACCGCAACAGGCGGAGAGCCTATGCTTCAGCTTGACTTTCTGATTGAGCTTTTTACTCTTGCAAAGAACAGAGAAATAAACACCTGCCTTGATACGTCAGGAGTAATGTTCGACAGAAACAACAGCGAGCGTATGGAGAAAATTGACAGGCTTTTAAAGGTGTGTGACCTTGTTATGCTTGATATTAAGCATATTGATGATGACGAGCACAAAAAGCTGACAGCTCATTCTAATAAAAATATTCTCGACTTCGCACGTTTTCTTGACGAAAAAAATGTGCCTATGCGTATCCGCCACGTTATTGTTCCAAACATTACGGACAAGCGGGAGGAGCTTTTTAAACTCGGTCAGTTTTTAAAGCCGTTTAATAATATTGAAAAAATTGAAACCTTGCCGTATCATACGCTTGGCAAGGTAAAATACGATAATCTCGGGCTTGATTATCCGCTCGGCGATACGCCTCAGCTTACTGAAAGCGACGCTGAAAAAGCGCTTGAAGTTATCAGGGAGGGGATGCAGTGAACACACCGCAAAGCATGGTGCATCCGTTTCCTCCTCTGTTTGATAAAAATTCAAGTGTTCTTATACTTGGCAGTTTTCCATCGGTTAAGTCAAGAGAGCAGAATTTCTTTTACGGTCATCCGCAAAACCGATTTTGGAAACTTATTGCATTGCTGTTCGACGAGGAAATTCCTCAGAGCATTGACGAGAAAAAACGGCTTATTTTAAAGCACAACCTTGCGCTTTGGGATGTTATTCATTCCTGCACGGTAACAGGCTCAAGCGACAGCTCAATAAAGGACGTTGTTGCAAATGATTTGTCGGAAATTCTAAAAAATAGCAAGGTCAATAGAATTTTTGCAAACGGAGCGTTGTCGCATAAAATGTATATGAAGTACATCTTTCCTAAGACAGGTATAGAGGCAGTAAAGCTTCCGTCAACCAGTCCTGCAAATGCGGCATTTTCACTTAGTAGGCTTGCAGAAAGCTGGAAGATAGTAAAATAACCCCTGCTTTGTTCCCACTAAGGTTAGCTGAATTTCTGTTAGGAACGACACAGGGGTCGTTCCCTACATTGTATATTATCTATAAAAAACGCTGTAGCAAAATTTAGTGCTACAGCGTTTTTGTTATTCCTTGTTTTCAATTTTTACCTCAATTTCGCCCTCTGCATTTTCAAATTCTTTAATGCATTGACGTATAAGATAAATAATTTGACCGTTAGCAGAACGTCCTTCATATTTTGCAATATACTTAAGTTTATAGTGCAGTTCAGGCTCGACTTCAATACCTAAATGCTTATTATTTTTATTTCTCATATTTTACTCCAAAAAATCTTAATTTAAGTCTATTTTAAGATTATTATGTGTTATAATGTTGCAAGTATACTTAAATTAAGTATACCAAATTATCGGAGGTGTAATATGAGAGTTGCAGTAATAGGTTCAAGAAGTCTTAAAATCGAAAACATAGGGGATTATCTTCCTGAAAATACGACAGAAATAGTGTCGGGAGGTGCAAAGGGAGTTGACTGCTGTGCAAGAAATTATGCCATAAAAAATAATCTGAAATATACAGAGTTTTTACCGCACTATAGTGAATATGGTAGGGTAGCTCCGCTGAAAAGAAATATAGAAATTATTTGTTATTCTGATATGATACTTGCTTTTTGGGATGGAAAATCAAGAGGAACAAAATTTGTTATTGAAAACTGCAAAAAATATTGTAAGCCTTTTAAGGTTGTAATAAAAACGCTGTAGCAAAATTTAGTGCTACAGCGTTTTTTCTGTTTGTTCATATATTTTCAGTGCCGTTTTGCTGTTGTCTATAATTGCGTTTTTCAGCTCGTCAATTCCCGAAAATTTTCTTTCCGAACGGATAAATTCAAGCAGTCTTATGTCTGCGCTCTGTCCGTAAATTTCGCCGCCCTTGTACTGCGGCATCCACGTTTCGCAAAGAGGAGTGCTTCCGCCGACTGTCGGTTTGATTCCGATGTTTGTAACTCCGCAGTAGGTATCACCGCCTTCAAGAGTAACAATTGACGCATATACTCCGAATTTCGGTACAACAAGCTCACTGCAAAGCGGTTGGTTGATTGTCGGTGTGCCAAGCTCTCTGCCAAGTCGTTTGCCGTGCTCAATAACCGAAGAAAATCCGAATCGACTGCACAAAAGCTCGTTTGCTTTTTTTACGTTTCCGCCTGCAATCAGCTTTCTGATAAGAGTTGACGACACGACCTCACCCTCGTTTTCCTGTGCAGGAACTACGGTAAGCTCAATACCATTGCTTTCGCAATAGTTTTTCAGCGTTTCGGCATTTCCCTCTCCGTTTTTGCCGTATCGGTAGTTAAAGCCGCAAAACAGCTTTTTGGCTTTAAGTGTATCAATCAAAATTTTCTGTACAAAGTCATGTGCAGTCATATTCATAATTTTTTTAAAATCAGCCTGATAGGTTTGTTCAATTCCGAGCTTTTCAAGCGTTTTTATTTTGTCATCATTTGTCATAAGCGCATTGGTGCTTGTACCGTTCAAAATACTTTTGGGGCTTTTTGAAAAGGTAAAACAGACGGGAGTAAGTCCGTTTTTCTTTTCGGCGGCAGCAAGCGAAATCACGTTTCTGTGTCCCTTGTGCAGTCCGTCAAAAAATCCCAGTGCAATTGCAGTATTTGATTTTTCGGGTAATAATTCAAAGAAATTCTGCATAAATATTTTTATACCTCAATACAATTGAAAATTATATTTTACCGCTTTTAATCAGCATTGCAGTTTTTAAAACCGCTACCTGTGTTTTCGCATCGGGAATCTGATTATTGAGCACCATTTCAACAGCCTTGTCAAGCGGTATTTTTTCAACATTCAAAAATTCACCGTCGTCGGGATTTGCACTTCCCTGTGATTTAACTTTGCAGGCGTAAAGATGGATAATTTCTGATGTGTAACCCGGAGATGGATAGAGCTGACCGAGAGAAATGTACGAATATCCCTCTGCACCTGTTTCCTCCATAAGCTCACGCTTTCCGTTTTCAAGCGGTGTTGAGCCTTTTTCAAGCTTACCGGCAGGCAGTTCAAGCACAACCTCTTTGTACGGATAGCGAAACTGTCGTACAAAAAGCAGGTTGTTGTCCTCGTCAAGTGCCGCAACGGTTACTCCGCCGGGGTGGTTGACAACCTCGCGCTTTGACTTCTTGCCGTTCGGCAGTTCAATTTCGTCAAGTGTTATATGAAGTATTCTGCCGTCAAAAACACTTTTGCTCGTCAGAGTTTTTTCAGTAAGTTCCATAACAACCTCCAAAAATTAAAAGGAAAGGATTTATATATGATTAACTACAATGTTTTGCCCGACTACCGGACAAGAAAAGAAATTATAGGAAAAATTTGCGAGAAATACAGTTTTGTAAAGCAGTTTTTCATTGGAAAAAGCGTGTGCGGAAGGTGCATAAACGTGTTACATATCGGCAACACAAAGCACCGTGTGCTTTACTGCGGCGGCTTTCACGGCTCAGAATACCTCACAGTGCTGGCACTTCTGAAATTCCTTGAGGAGTGTTGTCACTCAATGCAAAGTGACAAGAAAGTTGGCGGGTACAACCTAGGCGATTTTCTTAAAATAAGGGGGCTTACAATAATTCCCTGCGTTAATCCCGACGGTGTTGAAATTGCTCTGCACGGAAGTGAAGCTGCCTTGAAATACAAGCCCCTTGTCGACGATGTTGCCGAGAATACTCACAAATGGCAGGCTAACGCAAGGGGAGTTGACATAAATCACAATTTCAACGCAGGATGGTGCGAGCTTAAAAAACGTGAAATCAGCCGCAATATTAAAAGCCCTGCGCCGACACGATTTGGAGGCAACTGCCCCGAAAGCGAACCTGAAACAAGGGCGCTTACCAGATTTTGCAGAAATTATGATTTTGAACGTGCGCTTGCTCTTCATAGTCAGGGAAGGGAAATTTACTGCTCGTTCGGAAAGCATACACCTGTTTTAAGTTTTCGGCTTGCGTCTGTGTTTTCACAGGCAAGCGGATATAACATAGCCTTCCCCGAAGATATTGCAACGGGAGGTGGATTTAAAGACTGGTTTATTGAATGCTTTCGCCGTCCTGCGCTGACTGTTGAAATGGGTATGGGTGAAAATCCCCTGCCGCTTGTTGACTTTGAAAGCGAGTATCAAATTCTCAGAAAGATTCTAAGCCTTGGTGTTGTGGTATAAATCAGCGTTGAGATAATTTAAACAAAGGGTAACCGTTGGTTACCCTTTTGTTGTTAAGAAATTATTTTGCGTTACATTCGGTCATCAAATATTTATGCAAATAAAATTTTAGCCTGAAATGCATTTTTTATTTGTCATAAAAACTTATTGAGCTTAATGCGTCGTCAATAGCTTCGTCCGAAATAACATTCGGCTCATCAAGGTATTTTGAACGCTTTTCAATTCCGTCAATAGCCATCTGTACCTGCTCCTGCGGAGTTTTAGGCTTTTTGGGAGCTTCGTAAATTTCATCATCCTCGGGATTTGAAATATTAACATATTCCTCTTCCTGTTTTTCTTCAGCAGGGGCAGATTCCTCTTCCGACTCTACAATTGCAGGTTCGTTTCCGTCATCATGAGGTGCTTCTTTGGCAGTATCTTCACTGCTTTCGTCAGCGTTAAAATTCGGCGCGTCATAATTGTCGGAAACAGATTCGGCAGCAGCCATAATTACTTCGCCGGGAGCATCGATTTGCTTTTCACGTCTTGCTTCGGCAATAGCCTTTAGCTCGTCAAGATGATTGACAGGTTTTTCAACATTTTCGGAATTTTCATCAAAGTAAATGTCATACCAAACAAGGAACACGTAAACTGTCCATACTCTGCGGCTGTTGTCTTCCTTTCCGCTGAAATGCTCGTCAAGCCACGCAACAAGAGTGTCGGTGTTGAAGAATTTTTCAGCCGTCTTGCCCGTGAACTTTTTCTTTACTACATTGTAGTACTTTTCATCACGCAGCCAAACTCGTGTCGGAACGGGGAAGCCGAGCTTTTCTTTTTCGGCAGTTGCTTCGGGCATATGACGAACAGCGGCTTTTCTCATAGCGTATTTTGTGTTCGACTTGTTGCAGCGTAGGCTTGTGGGAAGTGATGAAGCAACCCTGAAAACCTCTTTGTCAAGGAACGGAACACGCAGTTCAAGTGAGTTAGCCATACTCATTCTGTCGGCTTTAAGAAGAATATCGCCGACCATCCACATATTTATGTCAAGGTACTGCATTTTTGTAACATCATCGTATTTTCTGCAGCGGTAGTAGTATTTTCTTGCGTAGTCCTGCGGACGTGTTGCAATTGAAGGGTCTTTAAGCAAATCTTTTTTCTGCTTGTAGTCGTACATAAATGCATTTCCGATGTAGCGTTCTTCAAGCGGATCGCAGGCTCGAATGAGGTAATCTCTGCCCTTTATGTCAGGGAGCTTGCGGCAGACTGCTCTTATTGCCTTTCTTATGCAGTGGGGAACAATTGTCTGATATATTTTAAAAACCCTCGGGTCGTTGTAGCAGGTGTAGCCGCCGAAAAGCTCGTCGGCGCCCTCTCCTGATAGCACAACCTTTACATACTGGCTTGCAAGGCGAGAAACAAAGTACAGCGCAATGCACGACGGGTCGGCAAGAGGCTGGTCCATATGATATTGAACCGTTGGTACTGCATCCCAGAATTCCTCGCTTGAAATCAGGTGAGTATGATGCTCAACGCCGATTTTTTTGCTAAGGTTTTCTGCCCAGCTTATTTCGTTGTACTTCTCGCCGAAATCAAAGCCTACGGTAAAGGTTTTCTGGTCTGCAAAATATGTTGAAACGTAGCTTGAATCAACACCGCTTGAAAGGAAACAGCCGACCTCAACGTCTGCAATTTTATGAGCATTTACAGAGTTTTCAAACACCTTTTCAATTTCGTTTACGGCTTGCTCCTCACTCATTTCCTCATTTGGATTAAAGCGCGGCTCGAAGTAACGGGTAGTTTCAACCTCGCCGCCTCGATACCACAGATAGTGACCCGGCATAAGGCAGTAAACGCCCTCAAAGAAGGTTTCGGGCGGAACGGCATACTGGAATGAAAGGTAGGTGTCAAGCGCTCTTGTATTGAACTTCTTTACAAATTTCGGGTGCTTAAGAATACTTTTGATTTCGCTTGCATAAACAAAATCTTCGCCGATTTTTGTGTAATGCATCGGCTTGATTCCGAAAAAGTCACGTGCAATAAAAACAGACTTGTCCTTTGTATTGTAGATTGCAAAGCCAAACATACCGCGAAGCTTCGGAAGTAAATCTTCCTGCCACTCCTCAAAACCGTGAATAAGCACCTCGCTGTCGGTGTCAGTGTAGAACTTATGTCCTTTTTGAATAAGAACTTTTCTAAGCTCTTTGTAGTTGTAGATTTCGCCGTTAAAGGTGAGAACAAGCGACTTGTCCTCGTTGTAAATCGGCTGATGACCTGCGTCAAGGTCGATGATTGAAAGACGGCGGAAGCCCATTGAAATGTAGTCGTCCGTAAAAAATCCGTCAGAGTCAGGACCTCTGTGGGTGATGACCTCGGTCATATTTTTTATGACGTCGTCACGGTCAACAACCTGCCCTGTAAATCCGCAAATACCGCACATATCCGATAACCCCTTTCAAAGGTTTAATAGCGTAAACTAAATTTATACATTCCTTATCTGTATATTTTATCATATCGGAATAATAAATTCAACAGTCATAAGGTTATTTTATAAATAAAAAAGGACTGCCGAAGCAGTCCCCATTAACAGTGTGTAAATATCTTAATATGAATAATATCCCATTGATTTTTTTATGATAATTTTATCAATACTTTCAACGTCAGATTTGCTTACCGAGATAAATTGATTACGCTGTGCAAGATCATCCGTATATACCCCGCCTTCCGGATGCATCTCCGTAGTTTCAAGGTAAAGAATGTTATCCTTTACATAGACGTTATCAACAGTAAAATATATCGAACCGGAATTATAGTATCTGAATAAGAAAATGAGTGCGTTGTTTTTAAAGAACTCTTCGTTATATTCCTCAAAGGTTTCATCAAAAAATCTGCTGTATTCACCGTAAGTTTTGAAAAGGTTATTATTAGATGAAAGATAGTTATTTTTGTAATCAAATGATCTGTAATTTTTGTCTACATTAAATGAAACGGCTGCTAAATCTTCAGTAGAAAAATCGGCATACTCAACTTCGTATAAATTGTGAGTGTATTTGTATGGCAAACCAGCAAGCATTTTCTGAATTGCAGTTACGTCATCTACGCTTATTGTTCCGTCACCGTTATAGTCTGCCGCAACAAGTTGTTCATCTGTCAGCTCAACTGAATCGGTAAGATATTTGCTTATCTGTGTAGCATCGGCTACGGTTATGCCTCCGTCAGTGAAAACATCACCGTACATTGGCAAAGGTGCAGCATAAACGGATAAAACCGCACAGAAAGTCAATGCAGATATAAGCAGAAAGCTGAGGGATAATTTTGAAAATCTTTTCATGAAATCATCTCCAAATTATATTTATTCATTTTTATTATAATGCATTATTATCATAAAGTCAATAAAAACAGTAAAATTATTGTTTATTTATGATAATAAAACTTGATTTAGAGAGATATTTAACTTATTTTGTAAATCGGTTGAATGTTTTTTTGAAATGTTATATACTTAATTAATGTAAAAAATCAGGAACGGAACGATAGAATGTACGGATTAGTAGGAACGTTTGTAAATACAGCTACTGTGCTTTTGGGCGGAGTTATCGGACTTGTGTTCAAAAAGGGAATACCTGAGCGTGTAAGCGATTCGGTTTTTAAGGCGCTCGGTCTTATAACGGCTTTTATCGGAATTTCGGGTTGCTTGTGCGGTAAAAACACGCTCATTGCCGTAATTGCAATGATTGTCGGCACTATTTTGGGCGAGCTTGTCGATTTGGACAAGCGTGTAAACAACGTGGGCAAATTCATTGAACGCAAGGTAAGCAAAGACGATGAAAACTCAACCGTTGCGCAGGGATTTGTTTCGTCCTGTCTGCTGTTCTGCGTAGGTGCAATGACAATTGTCGGTTCGCTTCAGGCAGGTCTTGAGGGTGAATGTTCGGTGCTGTTTACAAAGTCGGCAATGGACTTTTGCTCAAGCATAATTTTTGCAAGTACGCTTGGCGTAGGCGTGCTGTTTTCGGCAGGCTTTGTGCTTGTGTATCAGGGACTTATAACGCTTCTTGCAACGTGGATTGAGCCGTTGCTCACAACTGCTGTTATAAACGAAATGAACTGTGTAGGCTATGTTATAATCATCGGGCTTGCACTGAATATTCTCGGTATTACAAAGCTAAAGGTTATGAATATGGTGCCTGCAATTTTTCTGCCGATTGCACTTGTTCCGCTGTATGATTTGATTGCGGCTATGTTTTGATAAATTATTTAACAGAACAAAAAATTGCTATAATTGCTTTAAATTTATATACTAATATCAATTTATAAAGTATATAATAAAGCTGAGATTAACGTAAAAAAGGAGCGGTACTATGATTAGAAAATTCACCTTTGGCACACCGATTTGTACAGAGGCGGTTGCCGAAAAATTCGAAATATCGGACAACAGCGATTTTCCTTTTAAGAGCAAAGAAGAAAACGGAAAATTTATTTTTGAATTTGATATGACCGACAGCGACATCATTTACGGTCTTGGCGAGGCTCCGAGAGGAATCAATAAGCGTGGATGGGTTTACGAAAGCTTTTGCAGTGACGACCCGTTTCACACAGAAACAAAGTCGTCGCTTTATGCAGCACACAATTTCCTTATGCTTTCGGGAAGCGATAATTTCGGTATTTTCATTGACTTTCCTGCAAAAATCCGTTGGGACATCGGCTACACTTCAAAAAACAAAACAGTTATTACAATAGACGGAACAGACTTTGATTTCTATTATATTAAGGGCAGCAAGCCAATTGAAATTGTAAAGGAATTCAGAAAGGCAATCGGCAGAAGCTACATTCCTCCGTTTTGGGCGTTTGGTTATCAGCAAAGCAGATGGAGTTATCCCGATGCAAAGACGGTTGACAGCGTAATCGACGGCTACGACAAGGCAGGTATTCCGCTTGATTGCGTATATCTTGATATTGACTATATGGACAGCTACAAGGACTTTACCGTTGATGACAAAAAATTTCCCGATTTTGCAGACTATGTAAGCAAAAAGCGTGAGCAGGGAATCCACCTTATTCCGATTATAGACGCAGGCGTTAAAAAAGAGGACGGCTACAGTGTTTATGAAGAGGGAAGAGATAACGGATATTTCTGCAAAAACGAGGACGGCACTGACTTTGAGGGCGGCGTATGGCCGGGAATCGTAGGCTTTCCTGATTTTCTCCGCAAGGATGTGCGTGAGTGGTTCGGCTCAAAGTATAAGGTGCTTACAGACGCAGGAATTGACGGCTTTTGGAACGATATGAATGAGCCTGCAATTTTCTATTCCGTAAAAGGGCTAGACAAAGCCATTGAAAAAGCAAGCTCGCTAAAGGACGAAAATCTTGACCTTTCGCAGTTCTTTAATTTAAAGGATACTTTCCTTAGTCTTTCAAACAGTGCGGAGGATTATTCAAGTATTTATCATACGGTTGACGGCAAGCAGGTTTGCCACGATCGTGTTCACAATATCTATGGCGCAAATATGACTAAGGCGGCAGGCGAGTATTTTGCCAAAGAGTTTGGCGAAGAAAAAATCCTTATGTTCTCACGTGCGTCATACATCGGAGCGCACCGTTCAAGCGGAATATGGTTTGGTGACAATCATTCGTGGTGGTCGCACATTCTGCTTAACCTGAAAATGCTTCCGTCAGCAAATATGTGCGGTTTCCTCTACTGCGGTGCTGATTTGGGCGGCTTTAACGAAAACGCGACACGTGACCTCGTTTTGCGCTTTCTGGCGCTTGGAGTTTTCACCCCGCTTATGCGAAATCATGCTGCACTCGGCACAAGAGATCAGGAGTGCTACAATTTTGAAAACAGCGAGGATTTCAAGGATATTATTGAGGTGCGTTACCGCCTTGTTCCGTATCTTTACAGAACTTTCCGCAGGGCAAGCGAAGAAAACGATATGATTTTTAAGCCACTTTCATTTGATTATCCCGATGACAAAATCGCCCGCGAGTGTGAAACTCAGCTTATGCTCGGTGACGAATGTATGATTTGTCCTGTTTACGAGCAGAACGTAGGCGGTAGATATGTTTATCTGCCCGAGGATATGACGTTTGTAAAGCTCAGCGGAACAAATGTTGTTACCAAGAAAATGTCAAAAGGAACGCATTACATTGAGGTTGCGCTAAACGAAGTTCCGCTGTTCATTAAAAACGGCAGAAAAATTCCGCTTTGCAAGCCTGCAATGCGTACTTCACAGCTTGACACCGAAAATTTTGAATATATTACAGGATAAATAAAAATTTTCATATAATAAAAATCTCCTGTCCGAGTAGTCAGACAGGAGATTTTAATATTATAACTGAATTTGGTTATATCAGAAAATATGATGTTTGTCGTCATTGTCGAACAAACCGCAAATCCAGTAATAAATCGGAATTGTGAGGAATACAAGCCAGCCTACAGCCCAGCCCCCGCATACGTTGAAGTAACCGAACAGTATGTATGCGATTGCTGCAAGCACGGGATATGCAAAGTGGCTTGCCTTGCGCTCATAAATTGCGTCAACAAGTGTGTAATAAAGCGGAATGGTAAGCAGGCAAATCCAGCTTAATGCCCAGCCAAAGCATACTCCGCTTGCGCCCCACCACGCAAATGCGATTAAGGGAAAGATGAAAAACGGGAATTTGTTCCATTTACTTTTGCTCTTGTGATGATAATTAATATCTTTGTCAACCATAACATTTCCGTTTTCGTCCGTATAAACACGCTGTTTGCCGTTTTCCTCAACGTGAATTCCGTCCCAGCCAACGTGAACCTTGTCGCCGTTCTTATCGTGAACGTGTACACCGTCTTTGAAGTTTATATGCACGTGGTCGCCGTTTGTTGAGTCAACGTGAATTCCGTTTTTGAACGAAACCTTGTCAACCTTTTCGTATGTTGTTTCGGTTTCGCCGTTCGGACTGTAGGAATAGCTGTAATTATATTTGTATTCCTCGTTTGAATTCGACTCTGAATTGTTTTCCTCTGATTTTTGATCATTTTCACTTTTTGTTGTTTCACCCTTTAAAAGCTCGTCGAGTGAAACTCCGTAAATTTCAGCAAGCAAAATAAGGTTGTCGGTGTCGGGGGAAGCTTCGGCACGCTCCCACTTTGAAATTGCCTGTCGGCTTACACCGATTTTTGCGGCAAGCTCCTCTTGGCTAAGGTTGTGTTTCTTTCTATATTGTAATAATCTGTTGGCTGTTTCAATATTCATTGATATGCCCTCCTCGTTGATTTGTTGCTTGAATTATACTCCGCAACTGCTGTTTTTGGCTATACATTCCAGTTTTCAAACCCGCAACCATCGGTTGCGGGCGGTGTGTTTAACCTTAAATTTCCAAACCCTTTGTAGTTTTCAGGAACTCAAACAGCTGATTATAAATCAAATCAACGCCGCCATTGCTGTCGCTTTCTATATTAAGCGGCATAATTGGGTCGTGGACGGAAAGACGGAGCAAAAACCAGCCGTTGCCGTTTTCTTTGCCGAAAGATACTCTGATTCCCTCACGATTATCGTCTGCAACCTGCCAGCCGTTCTGATTTTCTGCATATTCGGTCAGGTCGGATATGATTTTTTCACCGCAGGTTCTGAAATCCTTTTCGGTAATTTTGAATCTGATTTCCTTGCTTTCAATAGGCTCTTTAAGCCCGGCTGTAAGCTCGTCAAGATCCTTGCCTTCTTTGCGCAGCTGTGCCATTTTTATGATGATTTTTGTGCAGAGGTATGCGCCGTCGTCAAGAAAATAATTCTCGCGCATAGCTGCGTGCCCCGAAGTTTCAATTGCAAGAGGACAGTTAATTCCCTGTTTATTAAGCTCAAGCGCCTTGTCAATTACGTTTTTGTATCCTCTGCGGTAGCGGTAGTGTTTTCCACCGAGTGTGTTTTCAATAAAATCTTTAAGTCCACTTGATGTGATTGAGTCGGTGACAACTGTTCCGCCGCAATTTCCTTCAAGTGCAATTGCAGAGGCAACAGCTACAAGCCTGTTGCGATTTATCTCGTTGCCCTTTGAGTCAACTGCACCGCCTCGGTCAACGTCAGTATCGAAAATTACGCCCAAATCAGCATTGCTTTCCTTCACTGCCTGACAGATTGACGCCATAGCTGTTGCGTCCTCGGGGTTGGGAACGTGATTTGGAAACATACCGTCGGGGTTAAGGTAACGGCTTCCCTCGGTGTCTGCGCCAAGTACGGACAGCACCTTGTCTGCATAAAATCCGCCTGCGCCGTTTCCTGCGTCAACTACAATTTTAAAGCCTTTCAGAGGGTGCTCATAGTCGTCTGCATTAACTTCTTTTTTAATCTTTTCGCAAAGTCCCTTTGCATAGTCACTCATATAGTCAACGTTAGTGATTGTACCGCCGTTTTTTTCCTGCGGATGTTTGTTTTCTTGTGCATATGTCAGAATATCTTCAATGTCCGAGCCTTCAAGACCGCCCTCACGCGTGAAGAATTTCAGACCGTTTCGGTTGAAAGGATGATGGCTTGCCGTGATTTGCAGAGCGCCGTCGCAATTTAAATCAACAGTAGTCATAAACATTGACGGGGTAGAGGCAAGACCACAGCAAAGCACCTCTGCTCCGCAGGCTTTAAAGCGCTTTGTAGTAATATCCATAATGTGAGGACCTGATATTCTGCTGTCACGTCCGACAGAGATTTTAAGGTTGTCGCAGGACTTATTAACCTTTTTAGAAAGCCACAGAACAAAGCCGTCAGCCATATTTGCAACGGCATTGTCAGTCAGATTAACGCTCTGTCCTTCAACTCCCTCGCTTGCAACACCTCGTATATCTGTACCGCTTTTGAACTGTTTATAAAAATCGTTAAGCATATTTTTCATCCTTTCGGTTTCATTATATATTATAAGTATTATAACGCATAGAGCGTAAAATCACAATACATCCAAAAATTAAGTTTGTAAAAAGTTGGATTATTTTATTGCTAAAAAGGAAATAAGTTGTTAAAACTGACGAAAGAGTAACTAAAATATTGTCGATTTGTAAATTCTTTTAAAGCAACATTAGGTGAAACTGCACATAAATTAGCACGGTATATTAGCTAAGATTGACATACAAATGTGATAGCTAACAAAAAACTAAGTTAAAAATTGTTGACTTTTTCAAAAAGTTGGATATAATAATAATTGTCAAGTAAATAGTCCGCTTGGCTATCGGCTGATTCCAAATTAGCCTTACTCGAGTAAAATTGAATTATCATAAAGTCGATAAATAATCATGATTTGCCAAATGGTAAATGGCGCACGAGAAAAACTTTATATTTTAAAGAATTGAAGGAGGAAACATTTATGACACCAATTCTTAGCTTACACAACATTGATGTAACTGCGTTCCTCGCCGTGCTCGATACCTGCGAGGGCAACGTATATCTCGTTACAAAGGAAGGCGACAGATTAAATCTTCGCAGCAAGCTTTGCCAGCTCGTTGGCTTAACAAAGCTTATTGAAGGTGGAAAAATTGCAGAAGCAAGTATTATCTGCGAAAACAAGAATGACGAGAGCAAGCTTTTCAGATTCAACTTTTTCGGCGATACAGGTAACGCTAAAGTAGGTTAATCTAAGCTTATATAAACAACAATCCACGTTTTTCA
This sequence comes from uncultured Clostridia bacterium, assembly GCA_947369085.1. GTDB lineage: Bacteria > Bacillota > Clostridia > Oscillospirales > Acutalibacteraceae > Ruminococcoides. The sequence goes on from CANBJR010000001.1 coordinate 54,641, forward strand.
CGTTAATTTCAAAACTTCTAAATCCAAAAACGGTTGCTTAATGCGGCCGTTTTTGGATTTTTGCTTTATATTTCCTGCAAATTTATCGCTAAATGTTGAATTGAAAATTGCAGCGTGATATAATTTTCTCAGTGAAATTCAATATGACAGAGGTGGTAAAGTGGTATGAACTATAATGACTTACATGACGATGAACAGTTTTTTGACGATTATTTTAGTGATGATTATGAAGTCCCTCGTGATTCACGCAATAGGTCAAAGCAAAGAAAAAATGTTGACTACAATATAGATAAGTACGGTAGAAAAAGAAAAGGTCTTAAGTGGAAACTTAAATCATTTTTGCACAGCAAAGAAGCAATAATAGCGTTAGCGGCAATTGTAATGCTGATTGTAATAATAGCAATGGTTTCCTCCTGTTCGGGCAGCGAGGGAAAAGCGCAGACTGCGTCAACTACTGCTGCAACTGTTGCCCCGACAACTCAGGTTACATCATATAAAATAGACAATGTTCCTGTTATTGAGCAGAGCAATCTAAAAGCCGCTTGTGAAACCTATGCGTGTACAATGCTGTTGCAGTACTACAAATTTGATATAGATGAAGTTGAGTTTGTGGACAATTATCTTGTAACAAGACCTGTATATTACGGAATTGACGGCAATCTTTACGGACCCGATATGAACAGTGCGTATGCGGGAGATGTTTATACAGGTTACGGAATAAACGCTCCGGGGATGGCAAAATGTATGAATAACTATATTAAAACTAAGGGCTCAAAGCTTGTCGCAGAGCCATTGTCCGGCGTGCCGCTTGAGGAGCTTTGCAAAAAGTATGTTTTAAACGATACTCCTGTTATGGTATGGGCAACAACCTTTATGGAAGAGCCGTATGTTCAGGCAACATGGATTGTAGATTATGTTGACGAAAATGCGGAGCACGAAGTCGGCGATACTGTAAGCTGGCAAATGCACGAGCATTGTCTGGTGCTTATAGGCTTTGACGAAAAAAATTATTATTTCTGCGACTCCGTTTCAGGCGAAGTTTCGGCATATGATAAAGTTGTAACAGAGAAAAGATATGAACAAATCGGCAAACAGGCAATAGTGCTGAAGTGAATAATGATACAACAAAAGGCACCCCGAGGGGTGCTTTTTTGACTAATATTTGACTAATATTTTTACGAAAAAGTGCGGTTTTTTACGGCTATTTACGGTATTTTATCAAGCAAAAACCGCATCGAAAACACCGGAAATGACTTTCCAATGCGGTTTTTGGTGCGCCAACAGTAAGTTAAATATTAGGAAAAAATCTACCACGTTTGTTGTGGTGTGTGGGAAAGAAAAAGTATCATCTGCGCTCACCCCTAAAAACAGTCCACCGGACTGTTTTTTAACGGGGCGCTTCGAGTCCCTGTTGGCTTAATTTATAAAACAAAAAGCACCCATTGGGTGCTTTTTGTTTTGGTGCGCCAACAGGGACTCGAACCCCGGACCGACCGGTTATGAGCCGGTAGCTCTAACCAACTGAGCTATTGGCGCATATAAATGTAATATCATTTACGCAAAAGTTATTATAACAGAGTTTGGTTGATTTGTCAACTTTATTAACAATTAATTATTGCTCGAATTTTTCAAATATGTTATAATAACCTCATGAACCTTACGCCGTTACCAAAATCAAAGATTTTGACGGCATAGTGAACTTCGTTCCTGTAATTGTGCTTCGTACAATATTTATGTTAAAATAACCTCAAAATAAACTAAGGGTGGGATTTTTATGGCTGTTATTAAACCGTTTAAAGGTATGCGCTATGACACGTCAAAGGCGGGCGAAATTTCAAAGCTTTGCTGTCCTCCTTATGACATCATCAGTGAAAAGCAACGCATTGATTATATCAATGAAAACGAATACAATATTATTCGCTTGGAACTTCCTAAAGACGGCGAAAATCCGTATAGCAATGCTTCCGATATTTTAAATATGTGGCGTGAAAAGGGAATCCTTATTCACGAGGATAAACCAGCAATTTATATTTATGAAGAGGAGTTTAACGCTTACTCCGAGCGTAAAAGCATTAAGGGCATTATTGCGCGGGTAAAGCTTGAAGAGTTTTCAAAAGGAATTATTTTGCCCCACGAATTCACTCTTTCAAAGGCAAAAGAGGACAGATTAAATCTTATGAAAGCGACAAACTGCAATTTTAGTCAGATTTATGCGCTGTATATGGAAGAAAATCACCTTACTCTCAAAACTATTGACGAGTACTCACAGTGCGCTTCTAATCTTGAATTTACCGATTCTGACGATGTTACCCACAGATTGTGGATTGTTACCGACGAAGAGATTATCAACAAGATTGTTGATGATTTTGCATATAGACGGCTCTATATCGCCGACGGCCATCACAGGTACGAAACTGCCCTCAATTACCGAAACTATTGCCGAGAAAGCGGAATTTCCAAAGAGGGCGATCCGCAGGATTATCAGATGATTTACCTTGTCGATATGGATCATCCGGGTCTTGTTGTTTTTCCCACTCACCGCCTTGTGCGTGATTTGCCGAATTTTGACAAGAATAAAATGCTTGAATTATGTGAAAAGTATTTTATTATAACTGCGGTCAGTGATAATGAAAATATGGAAAGAGAACTTGCAAAATGCTACGACGAGGGCAAAAATGCCTTTGGCTTTTACTGTGGAAACGGAGAATGGTATTTGCTTGTCTTGAAAGATACTGAAGTTATGTCGCAGTTTTTGCCGAACCTCTGTACAGCCTCGCAAAGGCTTGACGTTTCGGTTCTGCACACGCTGATTCTTGAAAATATCTTTGGAATAGATAAGGAAAATATGGCTAATCAGGTTAATTTAACATATACAAAGTTTTTTGACGAGGCAGTTTCACTTGTCGACAGCGGAGAATTTCAGTGTTCCTTTGTGCTGAACCCAACAAGGGTCAGCGAAATACGCAACGTTGCCGCCGCAGGTGAGAAGATGCCTCAAAAGTCAACCTATTTTTACCCGAAGATGATTACGGGAATGGTTATGAACGACCTTGGAGTTTAATATGAATAACTATGAAATGAGGAGAAAGGAACGTGCGGCAGATTTAAAAACTGCCGAGCAAATCCTCGAAAATGCAGAATACGGAGTTTTGTCAACGGTTGGAAGCGACAGATTTCCCTATGGAGTGCCGCTTAATTTTGCATATGACGGAGAAAAAATATACTTTCATTGCGCAAAGAATGCAGGTCACAAGCAGGCTAATCTTGATTATTCGGACAAGGTTTGTTTTACCGTTGTTGAAAATACACAGGTTATTGCAAAAGAGCTTACCACAAAGTACGCAAGCGCAGTAGTGTTCGGAACGGCTGAAAAGACGGAAATCAACAAACGTTATGCGCTTGAACTGCTTGCAAAGAAATACGCTCCCGAATTTCTCGATATTGGCGATTCGGAGATTAAAAAGTTTTATAACGTAACCGATATTTACGAAATTTCAATTTTAAAAATCAGTGCAAAGGTCAACAGGTAATATGAAAATACTGACGGTATTTACGGGCGGTACTATCGGCTCAACAAAATCAAACGGAGTTATTTCTCCTGACTCTCAAAATTCTTATAAACTGCTTGAAATGTATTCAAGAACTGATAAAAAGGTTGAGTTTACGGCTATTCAGCCAATGAATATTTTGAGCGAGAATATGAACGGTAGGTTTCTTACTCAGCTTTATAAATGTATCAACTCTTATGATTTGAGTAAGTTTGATGGTGTTATCGTTGCGCACGGAACAGATACACTTCAATATACATCGGCGTATCTTTCGTATGCTTTCGGACTTTGCAAAACTCCGATTGTCTTGGTTTCGGCTAACTTCCCCCTTGAGGACGAGCACTCAAACGGGTTTCAGAATTTTTGCGGAGCCGTTGAACTTATCAAAAGCAAAAAGGGCAGAGGGGTTTTTGTTTCATACGCAAATTGTGAATATTTTGCAGATATAAATCGTGGAACAAGGGTTTTGCACCACAGCGCATATTCGGATGAAGTTTACAGCGTTCACGATATGGTTTTCGGCGAAGCAAATAGGGAAAGAAAATTTTGTGAAAATGAGATGTACAGCGAACAGGATGATAAAATTTCAATGTCAGACTGCACTGAGCTTGACGAGGTTTCCGACGTGCTTTATGTAAAACCGTATGTTGGTATGACGTATCCGCCGATTATGCAGAGCACAAAGGCTATTTTGCTTGAGGGATACCATTCGGGAACGCTCGACACGGGCGGAAGTGAATTGTCAAAATTTTGTGCCGAAGCAGAAAAATGCGGTGCGCCTATTTTTCTTACAGGTGCAGAAAAGGGCTTTTATTACGAAAGCAAGCAGATGTTTGAAAAACTGAAAATCAATGTTTTACCGCCCGCATCTCCGATTGCAATGTATATGAAACTTTGGATGCTTAAAAAAGACAGACTAAGTGATGTTTTTCTGCCCTGCGGCGGAGATTTTTAATAAGAATAAAGGTAAACACCCCCTGTACATACCGTACAGGGGGTGTTTCAGAAGAGTAAATTTTATGAGTAAAATGAGTATTTTTATTTTTCTGCCTAATCTAATTAGTTTATTGATAATCGCATACGTTTACCCACGAGAGCAGGAACTCACGCTCTTCGGACTTGCCCTTAACAGACTGCGAAGCGGCTACTATTGGAAGCCACTCGTTTACATACTGACGAGCAGTATCTGTCTTTTCACAGAACAGCTTCATATATTTTTCAGCAACGTCATCCTGCTTGTTAAGACGGAACAAAAGATATGTTCTTGCAGCGTCAGCAGAGCCGTTGCCCTGAGTAGCGTGTGACCAGTCGAGAACGTAAGGCGTTCCGTCAGGTGTGATGATTACGTTGCTGGGATTGAAGTCGCCGTGGCAAACCTTTGTGTGCTTGGGCATACTGTTTAAACGGGTATGAAGCTCGTATCTTGTAGTTGCGTCAAGGTCAGTTTCGCTGATTTTTCTGTTCATCTTGTCCTGAAGCTTGTTGAGCAAAGGTGCTTTTTGGTTGAGAACCTTAATCTGAATATCAACAAAAAACTCAAGGTATTCATCAATTTTATCGGGATTTTCAGCCATCAGGGTTGCAAGGGTTTTGCCTTCTATATATGTTGAGATGATAGCCCATTTGCCGTCAATCTTGGTAACCTCTTCAATTTTTGGAATGTTGAGTCCTGTTTCTTCAACTCTCGCCTGATTCAGCGCCTCGTTAAGAATGTCCGACTTTGGAAAAGACTCGTCGAAAACCTTGGCTACAAGGTCACCGTCTCTGTAAATCTTTTTGTTTTTTCTTTCAGCAAGAATTGTGTCAAGTTTCATTTATGTTTCCCCTTTCGGTGGTGTTGTTTTATATAGCATATGAAATTTGCTATGGTTATATTATACAATAATAAATTCGGTTAGTATAGTAGGAAAATTACAAAAAAATCAAGAAAATCTTTGTTCATTTAGATAATATAAATAAATAATTATTTACGTTTTATATAAAAGCTGAGGTTAATATTTGGTTATTTAGCATAAAAATCCTTTATTGTTTTATATAAATAACAACTGCGTTGCACGTTGTTGTTTGTGCAAGTTGACAAAGTTTTAACGAATAAAAAAGAGGTACACAATTCGTTGTGCACCCCAAAATACCCTGTTATTAATTTCTCATTAGATGAATTGCAGTTTCGGCTTTTTCAATTATTCTTAAATCATTGTCATAGTAACACATTTTTCGTGCCTGCTGTAAGTCAACCCAGATGTAGCTGTCAATTTCTTCCTCCTGAATTTTTACGTTGTCAGTAAAAGCCTGAGCAAGAAAGAAAATAACACGTTTTTTGATTTTACCAAACGGGCAGTATTCGCTGATTTCCCGAAAACCGTCAAACAGCGTAACGTCAAGCCCCGTTTCTTCCTTAATTTCACGTATAGCAGTCTGTTGTTCGTTTTCGCCCTCCTCAATGTGCCCTTTCGGAAAGCTCCAGTACCTGCCGTTGCTGTTTTTTACAAGCAGAATTTTCGTGTTTTGCTTTGTTTTATAGAAAATTATTGCACCGCATGACTTTTCGTAAAGACAATTTATACTTTTTAGCTTTATGTTTTTTAGTCGTGAAAGCAGTTTTCGCAGTTCGGGTTCATAAAAAATTTCTCCCGGCGGAGCAACAACAGCTCTTTCACCGTCGAGTCCGTCAAATTCGGCAACGGCTATGACAACGCCGTCAAAGAATTCGGGAACTTTTCTTCGTGATACAACATATGCGCTTTTATTTTTTATTTTTGGTGAGCTGATATATGCCGAACGCAGGTTACTGCTGATTTTTCCGAAAACACTGACTTTTACTCTTTCGGAAATCATACCGCCGCCTCCTTTCGTAAATTTAGTAGAAAATTCAAATTAGTTTAATTGAAAATATCAGTCAAACAGACCGCTCATACTGTCAAGCTGAATCTGAGTATTTGCACTCATAACTCCGTTAAGGAAAAGCACCTCGTCAATTCCGTTTTGCTGACAGTAGGAAACAAGATTGCCGCTGAATGTGCGGAAATCAATAACATGTACTTCCTCATAATTATAGGTTAGATAGGGAACAAAGGCATTGCCGTAGCTTTCCTTTATTACTGCAATTTTTTTGCCTGTTTCAGCATTTTCAGATGCCGATTTAAGAACAGTAAGCGGATGGTCGCCCATTATGAATACACCGTAGGTAAGAGTGCCCGCCTCTGCATACTGGTAATACGGACTTGTGTAGGTGTTTAAATTTCCGCTTTCATCTGTTACGTCCATTGTTACCTCGTACGGAAACTCCCAGTAGTGAACCGTGTCGCTGTCAAGACCGCTTGCAGTGTTTGAAAACGTGCCGGTAAAGCCTTCAATCTTCTGTTCGGTGCAGTCGTCAAGCGATAGAACGGGCAGATTGTTTGTCTTTGCAAACGCAGAGTATGCATAATAAGCGCCAAGGCCTGTCCAGTGGTGGTCGGAACCGAAGTAGATGTATTCGTCATTGTGGTCGGCAAGATAGTTGTATGCGTTTACAGGCGTTACTTTGTCAGACAGTTTGGAATAGATACTTTTTATGTTTTCAGCCTGCGAGCTTGACGGGGCATCGCTGTCTTTAAGCCGCTGGGGAAGTCCCATTTCCGTGTGATTCGGTATTACCATATCGTAGACGGTAATTCCGTTTAGCTTGTCGGCAAAGCCGTTTATTGTTTCCGCATAAGTTGTTGCCTTTGTATCATCACTGCCGAAAAGCTCAAACCCTTGCTTGTCCCATACATATATGTTGTAGGCGGAATAACCTGCTGATTTGTCATCTTTAATCTGCGGAGTTTTAAAGTAGGTGGGTGAAAGGTCATCCTGAATCTTGTTGTTAGCCTTTGGTGTGTCGGCTGTAGCAACGGGTTTTGTATCGGTTGAAACAGGAGCGTTTGTTTGCTTTGCGCCGAAACAGCTCTTAAAAACAGAAGAAATCATTACAACTAACAATATAATAATAAGTATTCCGCAGCTGACAATTATAATTCTGTTGCGAGTGCGCTTTTTATTGTTTCTACGGCGTTTGTTAGTGTTATATGCAGGGCGTCCGTTGTATGAGCCCTGCCTGCGCTGCTGCTGACGGCGGCGGTAATCTCTGCTGTCGTAGCTATCATCAAAATTATCTAAATCAAAGTAATCATAATCGTTGCGGTTACTCATAGTAAATCTCCCTATCCTTTGAATAAATATTCAAAAACAGAATAACGTAAAGGAATACAGATTAATTATACTACATTATAGCTTTAAAAACAATATGATTTTACATTTTTCCACACAAAATAAGGATTTTGTAAAGATTTTAAGCTATAGCATTACGGTATTGCTTGAATATGCTTGCAATTCGTGATAAAATTATAAAGTATCGTGATAAAATTATAAAGTATATAGCTTTGAATAACAGCAAGCAAAAGAGGGGTAAAATGAAATACAGATTTTCCGACAGGGTTTCAAATTTGAAACCGAGTGCAATAAGAGAGATTTTTAAATATGCGTCCGACCCTGAGGTTGTTTCGCTTTCGGCAGGCAATCCGTCACCCGACGCTTTCCCTGCAAAGGAGATTGCGGAAATTTCAGCAGAGGTTCTGAAAAACGACCCTATTTCGGTTTTGCAGTACAGCATAAGCGAGGGCTATACTCCGCTCAGAAACACCATTAAGGAGTATATGAAAAAGGAGCATAACACGGGAAGCAGTGATGACGATGTTTTAATTACAACGGGCGCACAGCAAATTATGGACTTATGCTCAAAGGCTCTTGTCAATGAGGGAGAGGTTGTAATTTGTGAGGCTCCTTCGTTTATCGGTTCGCTTAATACGTTTCGCAGTTACAATGCAAAGCTTGTAGGAGTTAATGTAGAGCCTGACGGAATGAGTGTTGAAGGTCTTGAAAATGCGCTCAAGGCTAATCCGAACGCAAGGCTTATTTACACAATCCCGAATTTTCAGAATCCATCAGGTGTTACGATGAGCTTTGAAAAAAGGAAAAAGATTTATGAGCTTGCAAAAAAATACGGTGTGCTTATTGTTGAGGATAACCCATACGGCGATTTACGCTACAGCGGAGAAGATGTTCCGAATATCAAGTCGCTTGATACGGACGGAATTGTAATTTACGCAGGTTCATTTTCAAAGATAATCTCACCCGGAATGCGTGTTGCTTACTGCATTTGTCCCAAGCCGATTTTTCAAAAACTGGTTGTTTGTAAGCAGGGTAACGATGTTCATACAAATATCTGGTCGCAGTATGTCTGCAATGAGTTTATTACGAAATATAATTTTAACGCTCACCTTGCAAGACTTCGTGAGATTTACAACAAAAAAGCGGATTTTTGTATGAATTTACTTGACAAATACTGCTTACCTGCAATTACTTACCACAGAATTGACGGCGGTTTGTTTATCTGGTGCAATTTGCCCGAAAGCATTGATATGCCGACATTCTGCAAGAAGTCGGTTGAAAACAAGGTGTGCGTAGTGCCGGGCAATGCTTTTCTGACTGATGAAAATGAAAAGTGCCAAAGCTTCAGAATTAATTTTTCAACGCCGACCGATGAACAGCTTGAAAAAGGAATTAAAATTCTCGGCGAGCTTGCAAATAATTGGAAATAAGGATATTTTAATGGAGGAATTAACATATGGAAAACGAAAAGAAAAAAGAAGTTGTATTCAGCGCAATACAGCCCAGCGGAACAATTACACTCGGAAACTACCTCGGAGCCGTGCGCAACTGGGTTGCAATGCAGGACGAGTACAACTGTATTTATGCGCTTGCCGACCTGCACACAATTACCGTAAGGCAGGAGCCTGCTGCTATGAGAAAAAATATTCTTGACGCTTATGCTTCAATTATGGCGTGCGGAATTGATGTTGAAAAGAGTATTTTCTTTATTCAGAGTCATGTTCACACTCATGCAGAGCTTTCGTGGGCGTTAAGCTGTTACACCCAGTTTGGTGAGCTTTCAAGAATGACTCAGTTTAAGGATAAGTCTGCCAAGCACTCCGACAACATCAACGCAGGACTTTTCACTTATCCCGTACTTATGGCTTCCGATATTCTGCTTTATCAGGCGGATAAGGTGCCTGTTGGCGCCGACCAGAAGCAGCACATTGAAATTACAAGGAATATTGCAGAGCGTTTCAACGGATTGTACGGAAATGTATTCAAAATTCCCGATGGATTTATTCCGAAGAACGGCGCAAGGGTAATGAGCCTTCAAGATCCGACTAAAAAGATGAGTAAATCGGACGAAAACGTAAACGGCTGCGTCCATCTTCTTGACACGCCCGAAGCAATTATGAGAAAGTTCAAGCGTGCCGTAACCGACAGTGAGGCTTGCGTAAGATATGCCGAGGGCAAGGACGGCGTGAACAACCTTATGACAATTTTCAGCGCAGTTACGGGGCTTACTTATGAACAAATTGAGCGCGACTTTGACGGCAAAGGCTACGGCGACTTTAAGAATGCTGTGGGCGAGGCTGTTGTTGAGGCTCTTCGTCCGATTCGTGAACGCTATGAACAGCTTGTCAAGGACAAGGCGTATCTTGAGGAGTGCTACAGAAAGGCTGATGAAATTGCGTTAAAAATCAGCAGCCGCACATTAAATAAGGTTATGAAGAAAATAGGTTTTATTCTTTAATTTTGAATAAAGATTTGGTAAAATAATATGACAAAAATTGAAAACAAAATCTTTGATTGGATAAGAAAGAATATTATTCTGATTTTTCTTGGCGCTGTTACAATTTTAGGAGTAGCCATACATTTTTGCGGAATTGATTTTCAGAGTGATGATTACAACAGTTTTCTATATCCGTGGTGGACTAGTATTGAAAGCGCCGGTGTGCAGGGAATTGCAACGCAAATAGGAAATTACAACATACCTTATCAGATAATAACCTATTTGTTTACGCTTACTCCGATCGGGCCGTTGTATTCCTACAAGGTGTTGTCGATTGCTTTTGATTTTGTACTTGCAGGAAGTGCAGCATTGCTTGTTTATTCTTTTGATAGTAAAAAATCGTATTTTAAGCCTGCATTTACATATGGATTGATTTTCTGTTCAATGACTGTTGTGCTTAATTCATCGTTCTGGGCACAGTGCGATTCAATTTACGTTTCATTTATACTTCTGTCAATCTACTTTTTGAAAAGTGAGAAAAACATAGCTTCATTTGTAATGCTCGGAATTGCATTTGCTTTCAAGCTTCAGGCAGTGTTTATTCTTCCGGTGTATTTGTTTTATTATGTGTGCACACGCAAGGTGTCAATTCTTCATTTTTTGATTATACCTGCCGTTGATTTTGTTATGTGTCTGCCTGCAATTATCCTCGGAAGAAATCCGCTTGACATAATAACAATTTATGCCGACCAAACGGATTACGGTAAGCTCATTCATATGAATTTCCCGAATATATATGCATTTTTGTGTGACGGCAATGATATGACATATTATTATCTTTTTAAAACATTGTCAATTTTTCTGACATTTGCAATACTCGGTGCAGGACTTTGTATGCTGATTTACAAAAGGACAGATTTGTCTGACAGGAACAATTTTCTGCTCGCTTCAATCTGGACGGTGTTTAGCTGCATAATGTTCTTATCGTCAATGCACGAGAGATATGCGTATCTTCTTGACATACTGGTGATTATATATGCAGTAGTAAACGTAAAACGTGTTTGGCTGCCGATTGTGTGCAACCTTGTAAGCCTTAGAGGATATTGCTTCTATCTGTTTACATACGATGTTCTGGACATAAAAATTACTGCAATTGTGTATATTGCGGTGTATGCTTATGTTTCGTATATTTTCTTAAAAGATGTAGTAATAAACGGAAAAAAGATAAATGATAAGCCCAAAATAAAAACAGCGTAAAATAAAAATACTAATGCGGTACTGTATGTTGGTCAGTACCGCATTTATGTTACAAATGTGTCAATTAAGTTTACTTTTTGTATACTACGCACCGTATTTCTGCTGAATTTTACAGTGGATGTTATTAATCTCCGAATGAGATTCCCATTGCTTTGGCTGCTTTGATTTCCTCGCAATCTGTGGGAACGGTTTTAAGCTTTCCTGCAATTTCCTCAAGCGGAACAGGTACCACCTTTCCGTTGCGAAGTGCAACCATATTTCCGTAATTTTTATCAATAATAAGCTGTGCAGCGGCTACGCCGAAGCGTGTGGAAATTACACGGTCATACGGGTCGGGACTTCCTCCTCGCTGGAAGTGACCGGGAACGGTAACCCTTGTTTCCTGTCCGGTTGCCTGCTCAATTTCTTCGGCAATTTTGTAGGAGATAGACGGATACTTCATATCTGCAATTGCCGCTTTTTTCTGCTTTTTGGGAAGGGAAGCAAGTTCCTTTGAAATTGCACCCTCTGCAACGGCAAGAATAGAAAAGTTTTTTCCGTTTGCTGTGCGTGCCTTTATAGTCTTAATAACCGAGTTGATGTCATACGGAATTTCGGGAATGAGGATAATATCCGCACCGCCCGCAATTCCTGCATAAAGCGTAAGCCAGCCAACCTTATGTCCCATAACCTCAATTATGAAAACTCGTCCGTGCGATGTAGCGGTTGTGTGAATACAGTCGATTACATTTGTTGCAATGTCAACTGCACTTTGAAAACCAAAGGTAATGTCAGTTCCCCAAAGGTCATTGTCAATTGTTTTCGGAAGCGAAACGACATTAAGCCCCTCTTCTCTGAGCAGATTGGCTGTTTTTTGTGTTCCGTTTCCGCCGAGAACAACAAGGCAGTCAAGGTTGAGCTTTTTGTAATTTTTCTTCATAGCCGCAACCTTGTCAACGCTGTTTTCGTCTATAACACGCATAAGCTTGAACGGCTGTCTTGATGTGCCGAGAATTGTGCCGCCCATTGTAAGAATACCCGAGAAATTTTCAGGTTTCATACGTCTGTACTCTCCGTAAATAAGTCCTCTGTAGCCGTCGATTATGCCGATAATTTCAACATCATCACTGCCGTAGTAATTATACAGAGTTTTGGCAACTGCTCGAATTGTTGAGTTAAGTCCCTGACAATCTCCTCCGCTTGTTAAAATACCTACTCGTTTCATTCTTTGTTTTCTCCTTTTTTTATTGGTACAATAGGTGTTCCTACCGTTTTTGCATAGTCTGCTTTCATTGCGTTTTTCTGTTCTTTCAGTGCATGCTTTGAAAAATATTTCTGACAATTCAGCCGCTTTTTGCCGCGTTTGTCAACAAAGGTATAAGTCATATCGCTGTGCTGTTTACGTGCATTTACGGTATCCTTGAACATAATATTCATTATGCCCTGAACACGCTCTTTGATGTCTTCGTCCTCAACGGGGAATACAAGCTCAACTCGCTTGTCAAGATTTCTCGGCATCCAGTCGGCGCTTCCCATATAATACTGAGGATTTCCGTTGTTTTCAAAAATAAAAATTCTGCTGTGTTCCAATAGCTGACCGACAACCGAAATAACCCTGATGTTTTCGCTGAAGCCTTTAACACCCGGCACAAGACAGCAGATTCCCCTTACAACAAGGTCAACCTTAACGCCTGCGTTTGACGCGTCATAAAGCAGGCTTATTATTTTCGGGTCAACGAGAGAATTAACCTTTGCCGTGATTTTTGCGTTAAGTCCGAGCTTTGCATTTTGTGTTTCATTTATTATCATCGCCTCAAAAAATGTTCTCATTCCGTGCGGAGCAACAATAAACTTGTTGTACTCGGGCGGGAAAGAGTAACCCGTAAGAACATTGAACAGAGAGGAGGCGTCAATGCCGTATTCTTCACGGCAGGTGAACATTCCTATATCGGTGTAAAAGCGTGCTGTGCTGTCGTTGTAGTTGCCTGTTCCCATATGCAGATAGCGCCTGATTCCGTCGTCATCACGGCGGACAACAAGGCAGATTTTGCAGTGAGTTTTAAGTCCCGTAAGTCCGTAAATAACGTGACAGCCGGCTTTTTCAAGCTTGTTTGCCCATTGAATGTTGTTTTCTTCATCAAATCTTGCTTTCAGCTCAACAAGTACAGTAACCTGTTTGCCGTTTTCGCAAGCCTTGATAAGCGCCGCCACAATCGGGGAATTTCCGCTGACACGATAAAGCGTCTGCTTAATTGCAAGAACCTTGGGGTCAACAGCCGCTTTCTTTACAAAGTTTACAACAACGTCAAAACTTTCATACGGGTGATGAACAAGTCTGTCCTTTTCGCGGATAGCCTTGAAAATATTGTCATATCCGCAAAACTCGGCAGGTGGATTTACAGGTACAATCGGCTCAAAGCAGAGGTTTTCACATCCCTCTATGTGTGCAAACTTTGACAGGAACGTAAGGTCAAGAGGTCCGCGCTGAAAATATATTTCGTCCTCGCTGACTTCAAGCGCATTAATAAGGAAATTTCTGATTTCCTTATTGCACTTCTTGCTGAATTCAAGCCTTACGGGAACACCCCTTTTACGCTTGCGGATTGACTTTTTGATTTCAGCCATAAGGTCCTCGGTGTCCTCGTCAATGTCAAGGTCAGAGTCCCTTGTTATGCGGAATGCATCATATTCTTTAATGTTATAAAGCTCGAAAAGCTCGTTTAAATATGCGGCGATTACCTTTTCAAGCAGAATGAACGCTCTGCCTTCGTGAGAGGGAAGCTCAAGAAATCTCGGTAGGATTGACGGAACCTGAACTACTGCAAAAAATTCCTCGTTTTTTGCGTTGGTAAGTCTTAGTGCAATGTTAAGGCTTTTGTTTGCAAGCAAAGGAAACGGTCTGCTTGTGTCAACAGCCATAGGGGTAAGAACAGGAAAGGCTACCTTGTGAAAGTACTCGTCAATAAAGGCTTTTTGGTTGCCGTCAAGCTCATCAATATTTTTAAATGTTATTCCGTTTGCACGTAGTGACGGAATTATTGAACGATTATAACAGGTGTATTGTTTTTTAGCAAAATCATGGATTTTTTCCGAAAGACGGCTCATAACTTCGTTTGGAGTCAGCCCCGATGCATCTTTGGATTTTACTCCGTGGTGAATCTGGTCAAGCACTCCAGCAACTCTTACCATAAAAAATTCGTCAAGGTTTGATGCGGTAATGGAAAGAAAGTTGCACCGCTCCATAATAGGGTTATCCTTTTTTGTTGCCTCTTCAAGAACACGTTTGTTAAAGTCAATCCAGCTTAACTCACGGTTATTGTAGGGCATACTGTGCCATTGCGCCATTTGCTTTGATTTATCAATTTTTTTCTTATTATCGTTTGTTGACATATAAACACCGCCGAATATATATTATACAAATGTATATACAATTATTATATATCATAATTAATAATAATACAAGGCGATTATGTAAAATAAATGTGAAAATGTACAAATTTTACATTTGTTTTACAAATAATTGCAAAATAAAAGCACAGTATAGCCTGTTATTCACAAGATATACTGTGCAAATCTTTAAAAAATCGGATTTTATAAATTTAGTATGTAAGATATTTTTGCATGCAGGTTGTGTCCATAACCGTAATACGACCGTCAAAGTCAAAGTCGCATTGTGCAATCTGCTTTTCTGTAAGCTCAATCTGACCGCTGACATATTGCTGAATCATAGTTGCGTCAACAATTGAGATATAGCCGTCACCGTTTACATCGCCGACTCCGAGATTATCGGCAGGCTTGCTGCCTGAACTTCCGCTTGGTTTAGTAGCAGGCTGTGTTGTTGCAGGAGCAGTTGTCGGCTGAGTTGGTTTTGCAGTAGTTGGTTGGGTAGTCGGTTTTGCCGTAGTCGGCTGAACAGTAGGCTTTGCAGTTGTGGGCTGGGTTGTCGGTTTAGCTGTTGTGGGTTGAGTTACAGCGCCTACATATTTGCAGTAATCCATACACACCCATCCGTTCTGACCATTGTAGGTTGTATAACCCCAGTTGTAAGCGGAATCAGATTTTACATTGGTTACGGTAATTTGTGTATTGCTCGGGATTGTGAGCAGTACACTGTTGCCGGTACCTATTCCGCTTCTCATATTAAGAGCATCGGTTGTTTTATAAATTCCCGTTTTATATGTTATGGGGAGAGTTTCAGCTTGTCCGCCGCCGAAATCGCCTATGTAGATATATCCCTGGAAATTCCACCAGCTTGAGCCGCCTGCGTTGGAGTCAGATGTGCTTGCGTAGGAAAGGTAAAAGTTTGAACCGCTCCACGCAGAGTTTGAAAAAGTAATCTGTCCGTTTTCAATTTTCTCAACAACGGCAACGTGACCGCCTCCGCCGTCATATGCCCAGCATGCAATTGCGCCGAGCTTAGGGGTTTGTCCGTATTTGTAATAGCCTTTTGACTTGTTGTAGCCGTACCAGTCTTCGGCATTGCCCCACGAAAGTTTGGGTTCGGTTTTGAGAATTTCATAAGCCCTGCCGTATGCATAAGCAGTACAGTTGGGCATACCGTAGCCGTATTTATAGAAAACATTTATATCGCTGTAATAATATTTATTGGTTGATGAAGGAGCAGAAAGTCTTGGTGAAAAAGATGTAGCCGCATTTGCAAAAATCGACATTGAAAAAACTGATGTAAAAAGAATTGCAACAGTAACAACGATTGCAGATACTTTTTTTGTAACACGATACCTCAAAAAAACACCTTCCTGATAAAATTTATTCAAATAATAATTAAATATTCTAAAAATAAAAATTACTAAAATGTAACCTTTGTAAATTATTTTACCATATTGTAATAGAAAAATCAAAGTGAAATTGCACCGATAAAAGGTGTTTTTCAGACGCATATTTGCAATAATTTACACAATAAGACAAAAATTAATGCACCGCAAAGAAATAGATTGATGTAGCGGTGCATTGAAAAATGTAGTTTTAGTTTTTGCTTGTTTTAGTAAGCATAGAAAAGATAAATGAAACTATCGATTTGGATTACAGGAATTTTTACTTGGTTATTCTACGCTTTTCAGGCTTTCTACCATATTTACCGCCTTAATTTTAAAGCTCATTACGGCGTTTACGATAAGCGAGAACAGCATGGTAAGACCTGCGGCAAAAATATACGTTGTGGGGTAGATTACACGTCCGAACATAATGTTGTCAATTTCAACTGTATGAACAATAAATGATGTAAGGAATATTCCGAGCACCAGACCGACTATTATGCCGAGCAGGGTAAGCACAATGTTTTCTTTATATATGAAAGATGAGGTTTCCTTGTTGTTAAAGCCGAGAACCTTAAAGGTTGCAATTTCACGCACACGTTCGGCTATGTTGATGTTTGTAAGGTTATAAAGCACAACGAACGCAAGAGCCGCCGCACATATTATCATAACAAGCACAACAAGGTTGAGCGAGTTGAGCATATTTTCAAATTCCTCAAGGCTTGAAGCAATGAACGAAACTGCCGCAATCGAGTCATCTTTTAAAATCTCAAAGCTGAATTTTTCCTGTGCGGACTGAGAATTATCATTTAACTTAACATCAAGAATGTTGTAGGATGGATTCTTGCCGTATAGGGAGTTGTACAGTGTTGGCGTCATATAAATGTAATTATGCAGGTATTGTTCAAAAATTCCGCAAACCGTTACTTCACTTTCGCCGAATTCTCCGCTTACCTTAATTGTATCGCCTGTTTTTATGCCGAACTCCTCCGACAGCTTTTCGTTAATAAGCGCGCCGTCATCGGTAAGAGCAAGCTCTCTACCGCTTTTGCGATTGTGAAGCGAGATGATTGAGCTAAGCTCGTTAGGGCTTTGAACAACGGTGAGATATGTGCTTTCGTCCTTTATTTGACCTTTAAATTCAACGGTTGCGTCCTCCTGAGAGGTGAGCATAAAATTGCTGACATTATCTTTGCTTTCTACTTCGGAAACAAGGTAGTCAAGCTCTTTTTGTGTACCGCTTTCTTTTGGCACGATTACTGCGTCGTACTTGTAAATTGTTTCAAACTGGTCTTTTGTCAGCGGGTCAAAGCTGTTTAAAAGTCCGAATGCCGCAACAATAAGCGCCGTACAGCCTGCAACGCCGATAACCGTCATACAAAGCCTTGATTTGTACCTGAACAAATTTCTTGCCGTCAGCTTTGCAGTAAAGCTGAAACGGTTCCACAGCGGAGTTACATATTCAAGCAGAATACGCTTGCCGGGTTTGGGAGCCTTTGGCCGCATAGCCTCGGCAGGCTTGTGTGACAGCGAGCGCATACAAACGACTATCGAAACAACCGTGGTGCACAAAACTGCGGCGGCAATTCCGAGAACGATGCTTGCAACGTTGAGCACAAGCGATATATCGCCGATGTAGTACATAATCTTGTAGGCGTTGAAGATGATGAACGGAAGCGTACATACTCCGATTACAGTGCCGATTACACTGCCGATAATCGCAGCGATAAGCGCATAGATTACAAATTTAGCAACGATATTTATATTGCTGTAGCCGAGAGCCTTAAAAGTAGCAATTTCGGTTCGCTTTTCCTCAATAAGTCTGGTCATAGTCGTTACGCAGACAAGCACGGCTACAAGCAGAAAAAACACGGGGAATACAGACGCAACTGCGTCAAGTCTGTCGGCATTCTGAGAAAACGAGGAGTAACCCGGGTTATCATCACGCGTAAAGACGTACCATTCGGGAGAGGATAATTTATCAAGCTCCTCTTGTGCGTTGTTTATTTCTTCTTCAGCTTCGGCAAATTTTTCATCTGCCTTTGACTTTTCTTTGTCATATTCATCTTGAGCGTCATCAAGTTTTTGATGACCATCGCTTTTTTGCGTTTCAAGTTCTTTTATGCCGTTTTCATATTGCGACTGTGCAGAATTAAGGCTGTTTTCAGCTTCAACAAGCTTATTGTAGCCCTCAGTTTTTTGAGTTTCAAGCTCGGCTTTTCCGTCTTTCAGTGCAGCTTTGCCGTTCTCAATTTGTGCGAGTGCCAAGTCAAGTTGTTGTTGACCTTCACTCTTTTTTATGTCAAGCTCTGTCTGAGCTGAGTTAAGAGTTGATTTTTTTTCTTCAAACTGCGAAAGTGCCTGACTGTATTGCAGATTAAGATTGTCAAGCGTTTGTTGTGCCTGCTCAAGCTGTGCGTTAAGTACTGCAAGAACATCGGGATTTGTTTCAACTGCAATTGCGGCTTTCAGTGAGTCAACTGCCGACCGCGCCTGTTCAATTCCTGCAAGAAGCTGAGGTTCCTGAGTGTTTTTAAACTCATTATACGCTGTTTCGTATTCGGCTTTGCCGTTATCTATTTCGTTTTGAGCAGAGGTTATTTGAGAGTCAAAATCGGATTTTGACTTGTTGTATTCGGTTTCAGCGTTGTTAAGCTGTGTTTCCTGCTTGCTGATTTCGTCTTCGGCAGAGGCAATTTTGGAATAGTATTCGTTTTTGGAATTTTCAAGTTCATTTCTTCCGCTTTCAATTTGTGCTTTTGCGTTGTCAAGTTCATCCTGAGCGGCTGAAATTTTTTCGTCAAACTCCTTTTTCGATTCGTCAATCTTATTTTTTGCATCATTTAACTGCTTTTCAGCTTTTGATTTTTCATCATTGTATTCGCTTTTTGCATCTTCAAGCTCATCTTTTGATTTTTCAATTACATCTTTATTAAATACCTCGCATTGTGCATTTGCAGTTTTCTCAAGAGTTTTTGCAAAGGTTTCGGAATTTTCTTCATAGTCATTAGAAAAAGCAGAATATTTTTCGGAAAAATCCGCCTTAACATACAGCTCAGTATAGCGTTCGGTTTTGAAGCAGTCCTGACCTATATACATATATTCGGAAATTTTGCCGTTCCCTATGTTTGTTGTGCCCCTCTCATAGGATATGTAGAGAGGAGAATTCACCAATCCTACAACCGTGTATTCAAGACAGTTAAGTTGTTCTGTCAGGTCTGAGTCGCCTGCTTTTTTTGATAGTGTGATTTTATCGCCCATTTTATACCGTGTGCCTGACATTGAGTCGTGCTCAACAAGTATTTCATTTGGCTTTTCGGGCATTCTGCCTTCATTTAAAACAAGCGAATTTAACTCAGCGTTCTCATTGTATTTTTCGGGCACGGCAATAAGCCTAATTACATTTCCTCCGCTTTCGGCAGAAAGCTGTGCGTCGGAGAAATACGACGGCATAACAAATGATACACCCTCGGTTTTTTCGACAGCTTTAATATCGTCCTCATCAAAGCCGACAGTTGAAACGAGCCTGTAGTCCATAAGGTTTTGCTCGTTGTAGTAGTTCTCGGCAAGATTGTACATTGACGGTGTGGTAGCCTTTATTCCTGCGAAAAAGCCTACGCCGAGCGCAATTATAGCCATAATGGAAATAAAGCGTGCTTTTGAGTTTTTTATTTCACGAAAAGTGTTTTTAAGGAGTGATTTGGTCATTACAGGTCACCTTCCTTAATGCTTACCATTCAATTTCATCAACGCTTTTTGGATTTTCGTTATAAATATCTCTTACGATTTTACCGCTCTTCATCTCAATTACATGGTCAGCCATTGGTGTGATTGCGCTGTTGTGGGTGATAAGCACAACGGTCATTTTGTCATTTTTGCAGGTTTTTTGCAGGAGCTTTAAAATTTGTCTGCCCGTGTTGTAGTCAAGCGCACCTGTTGGTTCGTCGCAAAGCAGAAGTCCGGGACGTTTTGCAAGTGCTCGTGCAATTGAAACTCGCTGCTGTTCACCGCCCGAAAGCTGAGCAGGGAAGTTGTCTTTTCTGTCTAAAAGTCCAACGCTTTCAAGAGCTTTTTCGCTGTCGAGAGGATCCTTGCAAATCTGAGCCGCAAGCTCTACATTTTCCTTGGCTGTGAGGTTGTGAACAAGATTGTAAAACTGGAACACAAAGCCTATGTCAAATCTTCGGTATTCAATGAGCTGTTTGTCGTTGAACTTGCTTATGTCCCTGCCTTTGACAACGATTTCACCCTCGGTGCAGTTGTCCATTCCGCCGAGAATATTCAGTACCGTTGTTTTACCGGCGCCTGACGCACCGACAACAATTACAAATTCTCCTTCTTCAATTTTAAAGGAGATTCCGTCAACGGCATTTATTATAATTTCGCCCATTTTATAGCGCTTATATACATTTTTAAATTCAACAAGACTCATATAAATCACCTGCTTAATATGTAGATTTATTTATATAATTATACCATATTTATCGGCACCTATCAATAGATTTTAATGCATAAATGTACATATTAACAGAAAAATGTATAAAAAACGGGCAGTCATACGACCGCCCGAAAAACAGTTTAGGTTTTTATCAGTCAAAGAATTTTGCGTGAATTGCAGAAACTGCCTTGTCAGCGTCAACAGCGTCGATAAGAACGGAAACCTTGATTTCACTTGTGCTTATCATCTGAATGTTAATCTGTGCGTCATAAAGAGCCTCAAACATCTTTGTAGCAACGCCTGCGTGGCTTTCCATACCTGCGCCTACGATTGAAATTTTTGCAACATTGTCATCATAGAGAACTTCGGCTGCACCGAGGTTTTCCATATAATCCTTAAGACAATCAACAGTTTCTT
This sequence comes from uncultured Clostridia bacterium, assembly GCA_947369085.1. Classification (GTDB taxonomy): domain Bacteria; phylum Bacillota; class Clostridia; order Oscillospirales; family Acutalibacteraceae; genus Ruminococcoides. Next base: position 75,680 of record CANBJR010000001.1, read on the forward strand.
GTCCTCTGTCCTTAGCTACTGTAAAGCTGATGTCCTTTTTGCCGTCGTGACCGATAGACTGAAGGATAATATCAACATTAATATCTTTTGCAGAAAGCTTTGAGAACATCTTAAAAGCAAGACCGGGAAGGTTGGGGATACCCGTAACAGAAACTCTTGCTACTTCTGTATCTTTAGCAACACCGCTGATTAACATTTTCTCCATTTTTGTTTTCTCCTTTACTATTGTGCCCGAAGCCTTAGCCATACTTGAAAGTACTTCAAGCTCGATATTATATTTTTTAGCCATTTCAACCGAACGGTTGTTGAGAACCTGAGCGCCGAGTGTGGCAAGCTCAAGCATTTCATCATAGGAAATTTCCTTTAATTTTTGAGCATTTTTAACTTTTCGGGGATCGGCTGTGTAAACTCCCTCAACATCTGTGTAAATCTGGCACAAGTCAGCGTGCATTGAAGCGGCAATAGCAACTGCGCTTGTGTCCGAGCCGCCTCTGCCGAGTGTTGTAATGTCGCCGTATTTGGAAAGTCCCTGGAAGCCTGCAACTACAACGATATTCTTCTTGTCAAGTTCACGTCTGATTCTTGAAGCGTCAACCCTTTTGATTCTTGCGCTTGTGTGAGAAGAAGTTGTTTCAAAGCCTGCCTGCCAGCCGAGCAGTGAAACTGCGTGGTAGCCGAGCTTTTCGATTGCCATTGCAAGAAGTGAAATTGAAATCTGCTCGCCTGCGGCAAGAAGCATATCCTTTTCACGACGGGTTGCATTGGGGTTAATCTCCTGTGCCTTTTCAATAAGGTCATCTGTTGTGTCACCCTGCGCAGATACAACAACTACAACGTCATTGCCCTTTGCAAAGGTGTCCGTTACGATTCTCGCAACGTTCATTACACGCTCGGCGTCTGCAACAGAGCTGCCGCCGAATTTCTGAACTATCAAACTCATTTACTCAATACTCCTCTTTAGTTATTTTATAGGAAATTGCTCCGATAGAGTCGGGCAAAATAGTTTAAGCAATATCTATAACTTTGCTCGTGCGTCTGCGTAAGAACATTTCTTTACTGTGCGTAGAGCTGTTTGTTTATTATAAATCGCCTATGCGGATTGTTGAAAGAACTTCAACGCCATTATTTTTGAGCGTTTCAATTTTCTCCATAATTTCTCCGTAGGGCATTTCTGTTGTAACAAATGCTGCTTCGTCTGCGCAAACATCATTTCTTTTAATTACGCTGATTGCGCCGAAAATGCTTTCCGCCTTATTAAGAGCATTTTCGCCCTTTGTGCGAACATAAACGGCTGTTTTTGAATCTGTATAGGGAATGATGTTGCTGTCGTTTCCGTCTGCCCAGTAAAGATATTTTCTGGTTTTAAGGTGCTTGCAGCAGTCAACAACGTCTGCAACAACTGCGCTTGCTGTGGGCAACTTGCCTGCGCCCTTGCCGTAAAATACTACGTCGCCTGTGCAGTCGCCCCTTACCATAATTCCGTTGAACTCATTATCAATGTTTGCAAGCTGGCTTGTGTTCGGAATAAACATAGGAGCAACAAGAATATCAATTTTACCGTCGCCAAGGCGCTTAACCTTGCCGATAAGCTTGATTACACAGTTGAATGCTTCGGCATACTTTACGTCCTCAAGGGTAATTTTTGTAATGCCGTCGGTATGTACCGAATCGGGATATACGTGCTTGCCGAATGCAAGGGAAGCAAGAATACAAATCTTGCGGCATGCATCGTGACCCTCAATGTCGGCTGCGGGATTTCTCTCTGCAAAGCCGAGGTCCTGAGCAAGCTTTAATGCGTCCTCAAACTGCATACCGTCTTCTATCATTTTAGTAAGAATAAAGTTGGTTGTGCCGTTTAAGATACCTGCAATTTCATTAACGATGTTAGCTACAAGGCACTGGCTCATAGGACGGATAATCGGAATACCGCCGCCTACCGACGCCTCAAAAAGGAAGTTTACGTTTTCTTCCTTTGCTATTGCAAGAAGCTCTGCACCGTAAGCGGCAACAAGCTCCTTGTTGGAGGTTACAACGCTTTTGCCTGTCTTTAGGCACTGCTTTACAAAGTCATAGGCAGGGTTTAAACCGCCCATAACTTCAACAACAACTCTTACCTCACGGTCGTTGATAATGTCGTTAAAGTCCTTTGTAAATCTGTCAGCAAGAGGGCTGTCGGGAAATTCACGCAAATCAAGAATGTGCTTGATGTAAATTTCCTCGCCAAGACTTGCAAAAAGTTTCTGTTTGTGTGTTGTAATGATTTCGGCTACGCCTGAGCCTACAACTCCGTGTCCCATTATTGCTACTGAAACCATATCTTTACCTAACCTTTCAGATTATTTATTATAAAATGTTTATTTAATCAAACTGCAGTAGATGACAGTTGCATCGTTATCGAAGTTTCCGCTATTCTTCTGGTGCAGGTTCGGGGGTGTTGCCGCTTTCGCCGCCCTCAGGAGTACTGCTTTCTCCTCCGCCTTCTGGATTACTGTTTTCTCCTCCGCCGTTTTCGCCGCCGGAGTTTTCACCGCTGCTGCTTTCGCCACCGTCGGAGCTTTCACCGTCACCGCTGTTTTCTTCATCGGAGTTTTCGCCATCTCCGCTGTATTCTCCGTTTGATGTGTAGGAGTTTTCACCACCGCTGTTGTCGGAATAATAGTTATAGTATCCGCCCATAGCAGGCATATTGTCTTCGGTATAGTAACCAATATATCTGCCAGATGGGTTGTCGGTTGTTACGATAAGTCCGTTATATGGATTGTACTGTGCTTCGACGAGGTTGGGGGAGAGGTTGTAGTCCTTTTGCTCCTTGCCCTCAAGGTATTTGCCCATTATATTTGCAAAGAATTTCGGTGCAACCGTTCGTCCGACGTCGCTTATGCTGTCGGGCTTGTCAAAACCGCACCAGGTAGCCATTGAAGCGTACGGCGAAAGTCCGCAGAACCAGGAGTCTTTGTTTTCGTCGGTTGTACCCGTTTTGCCGATAACATCCCATCCGCTGATTTTTGCATGGCCTGCGCCTGTATGACTGAACTGGGTATAGGTCATATTGTAGCTCAAAAGCCTGTTCATAATCGAAGCGGTTTCGGCAGAATATGCCTGCTTCGGAACTGCGTCACGGTTATCAATGATTATGTTGTCCTCGGAGTCGGTGACATAGTAGTAGGTATACGGCTCATAATAAAGACCACCGTTGCCTATATAATTGTATGAAGCCGCCATTTCTCTTACCGAAACACCGCCGTTCATACCGCCGATAGAAAGTGCGCCTGTGTTTTGTGCGTCTTCCTCGGAAAGCTTTTTAAATCCCATTTTAGTAACAGCCTGTTCATAGGCAACTGACGGACCGCCGATTAGGTTCATAGTCTGAACGGCGGTTGCGTTTGATGAAATCTCAATCGCATCCGGCAGGAGCATATCTCCTTTGTAACCGTAATATGCGTTGTTAGGGCCCGATACAAGCTGTCCGTTTACGTCTTTCCAGTTATCAACAGGCTCATCCTTTACAAGTGATGAGTAGTAAAGCATTTTGTTGTCTATTGCATACGGATAAACGATTACAGGTTTAATTGACGAACCGGGCTGCAGGGTAGAGTGGGTTGCTCTGTCCCATTCAAGCGCCTGAGTTTTTTTCTTTGAACTGCCTACGGTAGCGATTACTCTGCCGTCAAATCCCATAAGCACTGAACCGATCTGGAGGTCGGAATCGTAACTTTTATCAATGTTCTGTGCAGATTCTTCCATATAGCCCTGCATTTCTTCATCCATAGCGCAGTAGATTTTTAAGCCCTCTGTATACAGCTTTTCGGAAGCAGCATCTTCGCTGATATTGTAATAAAGTGCAAGGTCCTCTTTTAAATCATAGAAAACCTGATCAATATACCAGTTCTGAACGTAATCGTCATCGCTGTCATCTTCCTGAGTATCCTGAAATCCGACAAAAGTCATATTCGCCGATTCTTTCATAGCCTCGTCATATTCAGACTTAGTAATCTTTCCCTGGTCGTACATTTCGTTAATTACAATCTCACGGCGTCTTTTGTTATTTTCGGGATAAACAAGCGGATTCCACAAAGACGGGTTCTGCGTAATGCCTGCAATTGCGGCACATTCGGCAATTGAGCAGTCTTTTATGCTCTTGTCAAAATAAAGCTGTGCGGCTGCTTCAACGCCCTGACAGTTGTTGCCGAAGTTTACAACATTAAGATATGCTTCAAGAATCTGATCCTTTGTATATTCGTCCTCAAGCTTTAAAGCCTTGCAGATTTCGCGAAGCTTACGGTTGATTGAAACTTCGTTATCATCGGTTATGTTTTTAATAAGCTGCTGGGTAATTGTTGAGCCGCCGTATGAGTCCTCTCCCGTAGCAAGGTTTACAACAGCCGAAAGAGTTCTTGCCCAGTCAACACCGTTGTGGTCGTAGAAACGCTTGTCCTCAATGGAGACAACAGCGTCCTTCATAGCCTTAGGAATATCCTGATTGTCAACCCAAATTCGGTTTTCAGTGCTGTACAGCGTTTGATATTCCTTAAATTCATCAGTTTTATTGTCTTTGATATAGATAAAGCTTGTTTGATTAAGCGATTTTGCCTTAAGGTCAATGCCGGTCGGCTCAGAGGCGAGAGTGAAGATGTAGATTGAAAGTGAAATGCCTGCTATGAAAAGTGCAACAAAGCAGATTGTAAAGGCGGTAAGCAGAAATTTTCCAAGTCCTTTAAAAAATCTTTTAACTCCGTTTTCTTTTTTTTCGGTAACAATGCCGGTATCAGCGGATTTATCCGTGTAACGGCTTATGTCAGTTTCACGTTTGTTACGCATATTTACTCCTTTAACGGCAATTTGCCTGTTTGTGACTCATTGCGACTAATTACGCAATGTAAAGTCTTTATAATACAATTATGTTGATAAAATAGAGTAAAAAACACTATTAATAGTTATTATAGCACCTCAAATTAAAAAAATAAATATGTTAAACTAAATTTTTATTAAAAAATATAGAGTTTCAGCGGATGTTTTTTATGTAAAAGGGTGAATATTCGGCTCTTTGAGGGAAAAACTACGGGTAATAAGCGTTGAAAGTGAGGAATTTAAAATGAAAAAGCTGGTGCTTATTACGGGAATAATACTAATGGTGTGCCTGTTTACAAGCGTTTATGCATCTCCTTCGGTAACGGCAGGGACTAATACTGCGGCTACGGAGGAAAACAAGGGCAGTGTAAATGAAGTTTTTATGCTGAAATCCGAGAATAACCGAATTGTTGTATATAAATTTGGTGAAGAAACTCCGTATATTGTAACGGATACTCTTGTCAGCACGCTCCCAAAAGGGGATATTATGATTCTTGAAAAGGGAATTGAGATAAAGGGCGAGGAAAATTTAAAAAAATCACTGGAGGATTATTGCAGTTGATAATACTTCAGGTTTTATCGGCTGTTTAATTGGGAATAAAAGGGGTATTACCCAAAAAATTGAACATATATATTGACTTTTGAACTCTTTTGAGTTAGTATTAACTTAAAATGCCATAATAATAAAATAAGATAACTGCGGTCATAAGCATTGAAATTTTATGATGAAATCTTGCAAATGAGCAAGTTGTCACAAACCGCAGTATTATGCAAAAAAGGAGAATGTACATATGATTTCTACCGTTATAGATCAGTCGCTCGGTCTTGAATTCCCGATTTTTCAGGGAGGTATGGCTTGGGTTGCCGACGCGTCTTTGGCAGCCGGCGTTTCCAACGCAGGAGGTTTAGGGCTTATTGCCGCTATGAATTCAAATGGTGAACAGCTGCGTGAAGAAATTCGCAAGTGCAAGGAGCTTACGGACAAGCCTTTCGGCGTTAACATTATGCTTATGAGTCCTTTTGCGGCAGAGGTTGCAGACGTTGTTGTCGAGGAGGGCGTAAAGGTAGTCACAACCGGCGCAGGAAATCCCGGCAAATATATGCCCAAGTGGCTTGAAGCAGGAATTAAGGTTATACCTGTAATTCCAAGCGTTGCGCTTGCAAGAAAGATGGAGAAAAACGGTGCTTTTGCGGTTATTGCAGAGGGCGGCGAATCCGGCGGTCACGTTGGCGACTTAACAACAATGGCTCTGGTACCGCAGGTTGTTGACGCTGTTTCAATTCCGGTAATTGCGGCCGGCGGCATTGCAGACGGAAGACAGATTGCCGCTGCATTTATGCTCGGTGCAGTGGGTGTTCAGGTAGGAACAAGATTCCTTGTTGCAGAGGAATGTACAATTGCTCAGGAATATAAAAATAAGATTTTAAAGGCAAAGGATATTGACACTGTTGTTACGGGCAAGAGGCTCGGACATCCCGTTCGTTCAATCAGAAACGCATTTACACGTGAATATACAAAAGCAGAATATAACTCCTCAGAATTTTCAGACGAGGAGCTTGAAAATATGGGAATCGGCAAGCTCAGACTGGCTGTCAGAGAGGGCGATGTTTCCAACGGAACCGTGCTTGCAGGTCAGGTAGCTGCAATGGTTAAAAAAGAACAGCCTGCCCGTGAGATGATTGTTGAAATGTTTACGCAGGCTGAAGAAGTATTGAACGGAGCGACAAAATGGGTAAAATAGCGTTTATTTTTTCAGGACAGGGTGCGCAATACAGCGGAATGGGCAAGGAGCTTTACGAATCGTCCCCTGCCGCAAAGGCTGTTTATGATATGGCGGATTGTGTAAGAGAGGGCACTTCAAAGCAGTGCTTTGAAGGCAGCACGGAGGAACTTTGCAAGACTGTAAATACACAGCCCTGCGTGTTTACGGCTGACCTTGCAGCAGCTTATGCGCTTGTTGAAAAGGGCATTAAGCCCGACTGCGTAGCAGGTTTTTCACTTGGTGAAATTGCGGCTATTGCATTTTCAAAAATGCTTTCCGACGAAGAAGCTTTTAAGCTTGTATGCAAGAGAGGCGAGCTTATGGACGATGCCGCAACCGAGAATCCCGGTGCGATGGCGGCTGTTATGAAGATTACTCCTAAGCAGGTTGAAGAAATTTGCAGTAAGTTTGACAATACATATCCCGTAAACTACAACTCTCCTGCGCAGACTGTTGTTGCAACAACAAGCGAAAATGCAGACAAATTCTGCGAAGCCGTTAAGGAAGCAGGCGGAAGAGCCAAGCTGCTTGCGGTAAGCGGTGCGTTTCATTCGCCGTTTATGGCAAAAGCCGCTGACGGTCTTGCAGAATATATGGAGAATGTTGATTTCTCTAATCCCGAAACTGTAATTTATTCGGACGTTACCGCAATGCCTTATGAGGGTGATTTCAAGGCGCTTGTTAAGGCTCAGGTTGAAAGTCCGGTTAGATGGCAGACAATCGTTCAAAATATGATTAACGATGGTGTTGATACATTTATAGAAGTCGGTGTCGGCAAAACGCTTACGGGTCTTGTAAAGAGAATTAACGGTAATGTAAAGGCGTTCAAGGTTGAAACTCCTGCTGATATTGAGGCTTTGGAGCTTTGATTTAATATATCTTAGGGTAAGAGCTCTGCTCCTGCCGCATAAATTCGGAGGTAAATAATATGGATTTTACTAATAAAACAGCTGTAGTAACAGGCGGTTCAAGGGGAATCGGTCTTGCAATCGCTTCAAAGCTTGCTCAGGGCGGTGCAAACATTGCAATTCTCTATGTAGGCGACGAAAGCGAGGGCATAAAGGCAAAGGAAGAACTTTCTAAGTACGGTACAAAGGTTGAGCAGTACTTCTGCGATGTTTCTGACTTTGAAGCGTCAAAGCAGGTTGTTGACAAGGTTATTGAGGAATTCGGCGGAATAGATTTTCTTATTAACAATGCAGGAATTACACGCGACAAACTCATTTTGAATATGGAAGAAAAGGATTTCGACGCAGTAATCGGAGTAAACCTTAAGGGTACTTTTAATATGATTAAACACACCTACAAACACTTTATGAAGAAACGTTTCGGCAGAATTGTAAGCACATCTTCAATTGTAGGCCTTAACGGTAACGCAGGACAGGCTAACTATTCTGCATCAAAAGCAGGAATTATCGGACTTACAAAGTCTGTAGCTAAAGAGCTTGCAGGCAGGGGAGTAACGGCAAACGCAGTTGCACCCGGTTACATAGGAACAGATATGACAAATGTTCTTTCAGACAAGGTAAAAGACGCTATGAAAGCACAGATTCCCGCGAAGCGCATCGGTACACCCGATGATGTTGCAAACGTTGTAGCATTTCTTTGCTCCGATGAGGCAGCATATGTTACCGGCGAGGTTATCCGTGTTGACGGCGGTCTTGCAATGTAATCAGGCAAAAGAAGATAATTTTTAAAGGACCGGTGTAACGTGTCCGACAGATTTCAAAATATTGAAGGGACAGGCTGGCTTGTTCCGCAATTCGGAGGTAAATATGAGCAGAAGAGTAGTAGTAACAGGACTTGGCGCAATCAGCCCTGTTGGCAATGACGTTGACACTATGTGGAAAAATCTTGTTGACGGCGTTTGCGGTATCGATACAATCACAGAGTTTGATACAAGCGATTTAAAGGTTCACATTGCCGGTACAGTAAAGAATTTTGAACCCGAAAAATATATTGAAAAAAGAGAAATAAGAAAGCTTGACATCTATACGCAGTACGCTATTGCTGCTGCACAGCAGGCTGTTGATGACAGCGAAATTATGGGCAAGATTGATGAAAACCGTTTCGGTGTTTACATCGGCGCAGGTATCGGCGGACTTCACACATTTGTAAAGAACACAGTCGCAATGGAAAACGGCGGAGCAAAGAAGGTTTCTCCTTTCTTTATTCCGATGATGATAGGCAATATTGCAACAGGCAACGTTGCTATTCGCTTTAACGCAAAGGGCGCTTCTCTGTCTGTAATGAGCGCTTGTGCAACAGGTACAAACTCAATCGGCGAGGCTTTTCACGCAGTAAAGGACGGCTATGTTGACGCTGTAATCGCAGGCGGTACCGAGGCTGTTATTGCTCCGCTCACAATCGCAGGTTTCCAAAACATCAAGGCACTTTCAACAAATCCCGACCCGAAAAAGGCTTCACGTCCGTTTGACAAGGACCGTGATGGATTTATTATGGGCGAGGGCGCAGGTATGCTTATCCTTGAGGAGTACGAACACGCAAAGGCAAGAGGCGCAAAGATATACGCTGAATTCTGCGGTTACGGCAACACCTGTGATGCTCACCACGTAACTGCTCCCGACCCCGAGGGTGCAGGACTTGCAAGAGCAATCGAAGTTGCATTCAAAGAGGCTGATGTTTCCGATGACGCAGAAATCTATATCAATGCACACGGAACAAGTACTCATTTAAACGACTTAACAGAAACTATGGCTATTAAAACAGCTCTTGGTAAAAAGGCTTATGACGTTAACATCAGCTCAACAAAGTCAATGACAGGTCATATGCTCGGCGCAACAGGCGCAATAGAGGCGATTGCCGCAATCAAGGCTCTTGACGAGGGAATTATTCCTCCGACAATCAACCTTGACGAACCCGAAGAGGGACTTGACCTTAACTACACTCCCAACAAGGCTGTTAAGCGCAATGTAAACGTTGCGGCTTCAACAAACCTCGGCTTTGGCGGTCATGACGCTTGCGTTGTATTCAAAAAGATTTAATGTTAGTGAATAGAAAGGTATAGCTTATGTATAACTTGGATGAAATAAAAGAATTTATTAATCTTCTTGAGGACTCATCTCTCTCTGTTTTTGAAATTCAGAAAGAGGATGGCTCAAAAATCCGTCTTGAAAAGGCTCAGCCGGCACAGCAGATTGTAAATACAATTCCTGTTGCAAACGGCATTGCTTCTCCTGCACCCGTTGCACCCTCTGCTGTTGAGTCAGCGTCTTCGGCACCTGCTCCTGCGGCTGCCGATAGCTCAAAAACAATTGACGCTCCTATCGTTGGAGTTTTCTATGCAGCTTCCGCTCCCGGAAAGGCTCCTTATGTAAGTACAGGCAAAAAGGTCAAGAAGGGCGATGTTGTCTGCATTATTGAGGCTATGAAGTGTATGAACGAAATTCAGGCTGAAGAAGACGGCGAAATCGTTGAGGTTCTCGTTAATGACGGTGAGCTTGTAGAATACGGTCAGCCGCTGTTCAAAATTAACTAAATAAAGGAAAAATAGCTATGCTTAATCAGGAAGAAATCAAAAAAATACTCCCTCACCGTGACAATATGCTTCTTGTTGAAGAGGCTGAAAGCGTAGATGAAAACACGGCAAAGGGCAGATATACAATCAAAGGCGACGAATTCTTTTTGCAGGGACACTTTCCCGGAAACCCCGTTGTTCCGGGCGTAATCCTGTGCGAAATGATGGGACAGGCAAGCTGTTGCCTGCTTGCAGACAAGGTTAAAAATTGCACGCCTTATTTTACAAAGATGAACAACGTAAAGTTCAAAAATCCCGTAAAGCCGGGAGATACTCTTGAAAGCGTATGCACATTAACAAAGAGCAGAGGTGCATTTTACTTTATTGACGCAAAGGGTTATGTTGACGGTAAGCTGTGCGTAAGCGCCGAGCTGTCGTTTGCTCTTATTGAAAATAAGTGATTTATAAAATTTGTTATTTAATACCAGTATAAGTCCTGGGAAACCGACACAAGCAAAGAACAATCCTGTGTTGTTCCCTGAACTTAAGGTTGAGCGGTTAACGTATGAACGAAGCAGGGTTATTCTCACCATTTTGAGTTGACCGAGGGTTTTGTGTGAATCGGTAATCGGGTCACACATAAATAATGGATTTTAACGCAAAAATTGGAAGTGAAAAGATGTTTTCTAAAATTCTGATTGCTAACCGAGGAGAAATTGCGGTTAGAATTATTCGTGCCTGCCGTGAAATGGGCATTTCAACGGTTGCGATATATTCAGAAGCTGACAAAGATGCAATGCACGTTCAGCTTGCTGACGAAAGCTACTGCGTGGGTGGTAACAGAGTAGCTGACAGCTATCTTAATATGCCTGCTATTCTTACCGTAGCAGTTGAAAGCGGTGCTCAGGCTATTCATCCCGGCTACGGACTTTTGTCTGAAAACGCAAAGTTTGTTTCGCTCTGCGAGCAGTGCAACATTAATTTCATAGGTCCTACCTCCGATATGATTAAGCTTTTGGGAGATAAGGACAACGCACGTAAAACTATGCGCGCCGCAGGTGTTCCCGTAACACCGGGTTGCGATATTGTCGAAAACGTTGAGCAGGCTGTTGAGGAAGCTAAAATAATCGGCTTTCCTCTGCTTATCAAGGCTCGTTCGGGTGGTGGCGGAAAGGGAATACGCAGAGTTGACTCTATTGAGCAATTCGAGGAGGCGTTTCTCTCTGCGTCTGCCGAAGCAAAAGCGGCTTTCGGCGACGGCGCTTGCTACATAGAAAAGTTTATTCATCCCGTAAAGCATATTGAAATGCAGCTTCTCTGTGACAAGTACGGTAATACAATATGCCTTGGTGAAAGAGAGTGCTCTGTTCAGCGTAAGAATCAGAAGATGATTGAGGAAAGTCCCAGTCCGGCTCTTGATGAAAAAACACGCAAGGAAATGATGATTGCGGCGGTCAAGGCTGCAAAGGCTGTTAATTATGTAAACGCAGGTACGGTTGAATTTTTACTTGACAAAAACAACAACTTCTACTTTATGGAAATGAATACACGTTTACAGGTTGAACACGGCGTTACCGAGATGGTAACAGGACTTGACATTGTTCAATGGCAGATAAGAATTGCCGCAGGCGCAAAGCTTTCACGAACACAAGACAGCATTTTTACTCACGGAAACGTAATTGAGTGCAGAATCAATGCTGAAAATCCCGACAAGGGATTCCGCCCGAGCTGCGGCAGAATTAAAAGGCTTCACATTCCCGGCGGCTCGTTTGTGCGCTTTGACACTGCAATTTTGCAGGATTACTTTGTGCCGCCGTATTATGATTCAATGATAGGTAAGCTGATTGTTCAGGCAAGAAGTCGTTCGGAAGCAATCAGAAAGATGAAAATGGCTTTATCCGAGCTTGTTATTGAGGGCGTTGACATAAACCGTGATTTGCTGGCCGAAATTTTATCGGACGAACAGTTTGTAAGCGGTGAATATACAACCGACTTTATGACGGATTTTGAAAAACGCCGAAACAGTAAATAATTTATTGTTATTGATTTTTGATATTGGGTGTTAATAACTTTTACCATATAAAAATATTGTATGAATGATTATTGCCCGAAAACCGAGAGGTTGTGGAGTTATTATGGATTTATTTTCTTTCAGAAAACCGAAAAATGAGCTTGAATCTCAACCTGATGAACAGCAGAATGTTCCTTTTATTCCCGATGAAATGTGGATAAAATGCCCTAAGTGCAATACAATGCTTCTCACTACCGATATGGAGGAGAACCTGCATGTCTGCACAAAGTGCGACCACCATTTCAGAATGAATGCAAAGCAGAGAGTTGATATGTTTGCCGACGGCGAAAGCTTTGTTGAGCACGATGCCGATATGGAAAGCAAAAATATCCTTGATTTTCCGGGTTATGAAGCAAAGCTTGAAAAAGCAAAAGCAAAGGGAAGCAAGGAGTCCGTAATATGCGGCGAATGTAAAATCGGCGGAATAAACACTGTTCTTTGTGCTATGGATCCTGATTTTATAATGGGCAGTATGGGAGTAGTTACGGGTGAAAAAATCACCCGTGCATTTGAATTTGCCACAGAAAACAGACTGCCGATTGTAGTTTGTACTGCTGCAGGCGGTGCAAGAATGCAGGAGGGTATTTTATCTCTTATGCAGATGGCTAAAACCTCGGGTGCGGTAAAACGTCACAGTGACGCAGGACTTCTCTATATAACGGTTCTCACCGACCCTACAACAGGCGGCGTTACTGCTTCCTTTGCAATGGAGGGCGACATAATTCTTGCCGAACCTGACACACTTGTTGCATTTGCAGGACCGAGAGTTATTGAGCAGACAATTCGTCAGAAACTTCCAAAGGACTTTCAGACTTCGGAGTTTGTTCTTCAGAAAGGTTTTATTGACGCGGTTGTCAGCAGAAACAATCTGAAAGATACGGTAGTTAAGTTACTTAAAATTCACGGATACGGTGTTGAGGAGGCAGAGTAATGACAGCATATGAAAAGGTCATGGCGGCAAGAGATTCCGGAAAACTTACTGCTGTAGATTACATCGCCAATATGTTCGGAGACAGTTTTATAGAGCTTCACGGCGACCGAAGATTCGCTGATGATAAGGCTGTTGTTTCGGGACTTGCCATGCTCTACGATATGCCCGTTACCGTAATCGGACTTGAAAAGGGCAGAAACACAAAAGAGCGTATGGAGCGCAACTTTGGTCAGGCTCATCCTGAGGGATACCGCAAGGCTCTCAGGCTTATGAAACAGGCGGAAAAATTCCGACGCCCGGTGCTTTGCTTTGTTGACACAAGCGGAGCATTCTGCGGAATCGGCGCAGAAGAGCGTGGACAGGGACAGGCAATTGCCGAAAATATTATGGAAATGATGGCTTTAAAAACTCCTGTTCTCACCATCTTAATCGGTGAGGGAGGCAGCGGCGGCGCGCTGGGACTTGCAGTTGCAGACGAAGTATGGATGCTTGAGAATTCCGTTTATTCGGTAATTTCTCCCGAGGGCTGTGCGTCAATCCTCTGGAAAGACAGCACAAAGGCCCCGCAGGCGGCTGAGGCACTTAAAATGACAGCTCAGGATTTGTTTGACCTCGGTGTTATTGAGCGTATTATACGTCAACCTAAAGCAGATGACAAGGCAATGTTTGAAAGCCTAAAATTGCTTGTAAGCCGTACTTTTGAAAAGAATCTTGCAATGAGTGACGAAGAGCTGACAAACGCACGTTACAACCGTTTTCGCAAATTAGGAACAAATATGTAAGTCAAAATCACTTTAGCAGATATCTAAAAAGATGTTAAAAAATACCCGAAAGCTTTGAAAATTCTTATTTGCGACAATTTTAATAAAATTAAAAATAGGTATTGACTTGATAAAATATATATGATATTATAGTTATACCTCTGAAAGGGGCTTATTTTTTGTGCCCTATTGAGGGAGGCTAAAATATTCCGAAATAACCGGGAGGTGCCGTTATGAGAGTAAAAATCACATTGGCCTGCACAGAGTGCAAACAGCGTAACTACAACACAATGAAGAACAAGAAGAACAGTCCCGACAGACTTGAAATGAACAAGTATTGCCGTTTCTGTAAGAAACACACTCTTCACAAGGAAACTAAATAATGGAGGTACACTATGGCTGACAAAAAGCTTGATGCAAAAAAAGCAGACGTTAAGAAGTCTGCTAAAAAAAGCAAGAAGCCTAATGTATTTAAAAGGCTTTTTAAGTACCTCGTTGCATGTAAGGGTGAGCTGAAGAAAATAACCTGGCCGTCAGCGAAAACAACCACAAAGAATTTCGGCATTGTTATTGCCGTAATTATTGTTATGGGACTTTTCATATTCGCTCTCGACAGAGGCTTGTATGCATTGCTTGGCTTGGTTATGAATACTGCTGCTTAACTGAGCGTTATTACTAAGCTTACGAAAGGAAGAAAGTTATAATGCCGGAAACAGAAGCAAAATGGTATGTTGTGCATACCTATTCGGGTTACGAAAACAAGGTTGCCGCCGATCTTATGACAACAGCGGAAAACAGAAGTCTTCAGGATATGATTATCGACGTTAAGGTTCCTACCGAGATTGTTACTGAAACAGTCGGAGACAAGACCAAAGAGGTTGAAAGCAAGATTTATCCTGGATATGTTTTTGTAAAAATGGTTTATACCGATGAAACCTGGTATGTTGTCCGCAATATACGCGGTTGTACCGGATTTGTCGGACCGGGATCAAAACCCGTTCCTCTTACCGATGCAGAAGTTTACAGAATGGGCGTTGAAACACGCAGTGTTAAGATTTCTTATTCTGTGGGCGATTCGGTACGTATTATTGACGGTCCGCTTGAGGACTTCGTCGGTGTTGTAGAAGAAATCGATGCCGACAAAGACTACGTTCGCGTTACAGTTTCTATGTTCGGACGTGAAACTCCGGTTGAGCTCGAGCTTGCTCAGGCTGAACCGATAGAAGATTAATTTAACAATAATCAGCCAAACGGCTTTTTATTGGGAACAAATTGTTCCCTGTGGGAGGGACCCTACACAGTGGCGTCCCGCAATTTACCACGAATTTTGGAGGTGCAAACACAATGGCTCAGAAGGTTGTAGGCTTAATTAAACTACAGATTCCCGCCGGAAAAGCTACTCCGGCACCGCCTGTTGGTCCGGCACTCGGTCAGCACGGCGTAAACATTGTTGCGTTCACAAAGGATTTTAATGAGCGTACAAAGAATGACATCGGTCTTATCATTCCTGTTGTAATTACAGTATATGCCGACCGTTCGTTCACATTCGTTACAAAGACTCCGCCTGCTGCTGTTCTTCTTAAGAAGGCTTGCGGTATCGATAGCGGTTCCGGCGTACCGAATAAGACAAAGGTTGCTCAGATTACTAAAGAGCAGATTACTAAGATCGCAGAGCAGAAAATGCCCGATCTTAATGCAGGCTCGCTTGACGCAGCAATCAGCATGATTGCCGGCACAGCAAGAAGCATGGGTATTACAGTAGTTGACTAATTTATCCGGGTGGGAGGAATTTTCCGATTGACCACCTAACAATGGAGGAAGACTGATGAAACACGGTAAAAAATATGTTGACGCTGCTAAGCTCGTTGACAGAACTAAATTATATGATTCAGACGAGGCTCTTGACACAGTTATTAAAACTGCAACAGCTAAGTTTGACGAAACCGTTGAGCTTCATGTAAAGCTCGGCGTTGACAGCCGTCACGCTGACCAGCAGGTAAGAGGTGCGGTTGTTCTTCCTAACGGTACTGGTAAGAATGTTAGAGTCCTTGCAATTTGTAAGGGTGCTAACGAGGATCTTGCAAAGGAAGCAGGCGCTGACTATGTAGGCGCTGAGGATATGACTCAGAAGATTCAGCAGGAAAACTGGATGGACTTCGATGTTTTAATTACAACACCCGACTGTATGGGTCTTGTAGGTCGTCTTGGTAGAATCCTCGGACCGAGAGGTCTTATGCCTAACCCCAAGGCTGGTACTGTTACTCCTGACATTGCTAAGGCTGTTAAGGAAGCTAAGGCAGGTAAGATTGAATATCGTCTTGACAAAACAAACATTATTCACTGCCCCATTGGCAAGGTAAGCTTTGGCTCACAGAAGCTTAACGAGAACCTTGATACTCTTATGGAAGCTATCGTTAAGGCTAAGCCTGCCGCTGCAAAGGGTCAGTACATTCGTTCAGTTGCCGTTACTTCAACAATGGGACCGAGCGTAAGATTAAACCCAACAAAGTTTGGTGCTTAATAAAATAATTTAATTATTTACACAATAGTGTGAATATAGATTCGCTGTTCTAAAGACAGCAGGTGCTTTTAGCATAAAGGGTTTTCCCACCTGCCGAGGAAGATGCAAATTACTTTTTGTATTTTTGCAGCCGTCCGAGGCTTCGGGCGGCTGATTTTTATGAACTGCGTTAATACTAAACACTAATTAAAATCAGGTAATCTTTTCGGTATATTTTGCATTGTGCTTCCTAATTTCTCCTCGTAATGCATCAGCATTTCTGCGGTAAATTATTCGCACATCACAAAATCTACTCGAAAATCTAATCCTTCTTTTAATCGGCGTTTAGTATACAACATTTTTCGGAGGTGAAATAATTGCCAAGTCAAAGTGTTTTAGAGCAGAAGAAAGCAATTGTTGCAGAGCTTGCAGAAAGACTTAAAAACTCTGTAACAGGTGTTGTTGTAAGCTATGAGGGCATTAACACTGAAGACGACACAAAGCTCAGAAAAGAGCTTCGTGAGAACAATGTTCAGTACTCAGTTGTTAAGAACACACTTCTTTCACGTGCTTGTGACGAAGTTGGTCTTGAGGACATAAAGCCTGTTCTTGAGGGTACAACAGCTATTGCAACAAGTGACAGTGAATACGCTGCCGCAGCAAGAATTCTTTGCAACTATGCAAAGGATCACGATAACTTCAAGGTTAAGTCGGCTTATCTTGACGGCGCTGTTATTGATATGGATACAATCACAGCTCTTTCAAAGCTCCCGACAAGAGAAGTTCTTCTTGCAAACGTACTCGGTGCATTCCAGGCACCTATCGCTTCCTTCGCACGTGCCGTACAGGCTATTGTTGACAAGGGTGGTGTAGAAGCTTGCGCAGCTGAAGCAGCAGCTACTACAGAAACAGAAGCTCCCGCAGAGGAAGCTCCTGCAGCAGAATAATCTGCAAAAATAATTTAAAATTAACTACATTTATATCGGAGGTAAATTAAAATGGCATCAGAAAAAATTACTGCTATTATTGAAGAATTAAAAGGCCTCACAGTTCTTGAGCTTTCAGAACTCGTTCACGCTGTAGAGGATGAATTTGGTGTATCTGCTGCTGCTGCAGTTGCAGTTGCAGGTCCTGCTGCTGACGGCGGCGCTGCTGCTGAGCAGACAGAGTTTGACGTTATCCTTAAGGGTGCAGGCGGCAACAAGATTGCTGTTATCAAGGCTGTTCGTGAGATCACAGGTCTTGGTCTTAAGGAAGCAAAGGCTCTTGTTGACGGTGCTCCTAAGACAGTTAAGGAAGCTGTTTCTAAGGACGACGCTGAAGCTATGAAGTCAAAGCTCGAAGAGGCTGGCGCAGAAGTAGAATTAAAGTAATTCACTTTTCTAAATAATTACGGCTGTCCGTTACGGGCAGCCGTTTTTGTTTGCCTGATTGACAGTAGAAATGAGCAATGCTATAATCGTAATGTATAGGGTCATAATATTTTGGAAGTGATAGTTTGTATAGCTGGAGCAGTATTCGTCATAAGCTTGAAAAAGAATATCTTGCTTTGTCGTTGCGTGGTAGGATTCAGTATTTCGTAACAAGATATAAGTTTACTCATGACCAAGAGGGTAGGGCGGCAATTTTACTTGATGGAAAAGAAGTAATGTGCGGAAATTATTTTAATAAGTTTTTTAAATCAAATCTGTTTCCACGTGACGAAAAGTATTCACACAGAATCAGGAATGAATATTCATATATGGACGAGGTTGCGCTGGATTTAGGCTGTTTTGACCAACGATGCTTTTATTCGGCATTTGAAGAATTTGATAATCAAAGTATTGAGGAAAGCTTAATGAGTGATAGTTTATTAGTCAGAATTTTTGCAGTCCTTGACAGAAGAATCAGTAAACTCAGACTGCTGAAAATCAGTGAAGAAATAGAGAATGAGCCTGAAATATTTCAGTTTTTCTATAATGTAAGAGTCGAAGCAGAGCACCTATGAAAAGTAATATTTAGTGGGGTTTTATGGAAATGAATAATATGAATTGCCCTTGTAAAAGAACAAAATGCGAAAGATACGGCAATTGTGATGCTTGCAGAGAGCATCACAAGAATTTAAAATCATCTCCTTGGTGCGACAGAATAAAAAAGAAAGAGCAGATTAAAGTTGATAGACTGAAAAAAAGAGAACGATAATTAATATTTTCGGAGGTGCTGATTTGAAAAATCCTTGGGAAGAAATTGCCCTAACTGATTATGAAAATCATATGAGTCTGGACAGTGTATATCAGCTCCAGAAAATGAACGAGATGATGAAAGAACAGCTTAATGAATATAGAATTAAGTCTGCAATGATTCTTGGAGTTGCCGGCGGAAACGGGTTGGAGCATATTGAGAAAGAGAAAATTGAAAAGGTTTACGGCGTTGATGTCAATCAGAAATATCTTGATGAATGTCTAAAGAGATATCCTGAATTAACAGGAACTTTTGAAGTTATTTGCGATGACTTGTTGAATAAAAATTTGCAATTGCCAAATTCTGAGCTGATTATAGCAAATCTTTTGATTGAATATATTGGATATTGATGTTTTCAGAATATTATAAGATTAGTAAAACCACGATATGTTCCCTGCATTATTCAAATAAACACTGATAAATCTTTCGTATCTGATTCACCATATTTGCAAGCTTTTGATCGTTTGGAGGAAGTACACCATCAGATAGATAAAACTACTCTTATAAATACTATGAATGAGATTGGCTATATTAAGCAGTTAATTGCTGAAAACGAATTGCCAAACGGAAAGAAATTGTTAAGAATTGATTTTTTATTAAATTCTTAATTAAAGGAGTGCTTACAATGATATATCAGATAATTGCTATTCTGATTCTTGCTGTGTTTTATGGATGCTATTTCATAAAGATGATTAGTCAGAAAAGAAAAGGAATACAGACTGACCAAATTGGCAAGGGTAAAGTCGGTTTTGTAAAATTTATTGAGGTTACAATGAAAATTATAACTATCATTGTGCCCATTGCAGAAATTATCAGTATTATTCTAAATACTTTCGTACTCCCTTTATGGGCAAGAATTGCAGGTATTTGTATAGCAGTAATAGGAGTTGCTGTGTTTGTTACTTCGGTTGCAACAATGCGTGAGAATTGGAGAGCCGGAGTGTCTAAAACAGATAAGACAGAGCTTGTAATCAGCGGTATCTACAGATTTAGCAGAAATCCTGCTTTTCTCGGATTTGACCTTGTCTATATTGGAATTTTATTAATGTTTTTCAATTTGATACTGTTCATTATTTCGTTATTTGGAGCTATTATTTTTCATTTGCAGATAGTAAACGTAGAAGAGGATTATTTGCTTGATACTTTTGGAGAGAAATATCTTAATTATAAGAAAAAAGTTTGCAGATATTTCGGAAGACGTTAATTTTTATATTGCAAATTTTCTAAGATACGGTGATGTTATGAATTTAGTTGAAATAAAAAATTATTGCTTAAATAAACACAAAGCTTATGAAACGTATCCTTTTGGAGAAATTCCGATATGCTATAAAGTTAACAATAGAATATTTGCACAAATTTATCCCAAAACAGAGGATTTTAAAATAACGCTGAAATGTACTGCTGATGTCGGAGATTTTTACAGAAGAATGTATCCTGATATTGTTGTCAGAGGATACCACTGTCCGCCTGTTCAACAGCTGTATTGGAATACGGTTTATTTGAGTGGTTTTCCGGATGATGAGCTTCTAAATATGATTGACCACGCATATAATACTGTGATAAACAGTTTCAGTAAAAAGATTCAGAAGCAGATAGCAGAGGATGATTAGTTAACATAGGAATCGTATGAAGGTTATAATAGGTAAAAAAATCAGCTGACCTTAGGTAAATTTGATTGAAAAGTATTGACAATTAAAATAGGTTGTGATATAATAATTCCTGTTGACTGGTAAGACACGGCGACATAGCCAAGCGGTAAGGCACGAGTCTGCAAAACTCTGATTCCCCAGTTCGATTCTGGGTGTCGCCTCCATAGAAAAAGCACTTCAGTGTGGAGTGCTTTTTCTTACCGAATAATGTGGGAGCATAGCTCAGCTGGGAGAGCATCTGCCTTACAAGCAGAGGGTCATAGGTTCGAGCCCTATTGTTCCCACCATTTTTGTTTATAATGCATTCTAAATATATATGAAACGTGTTTTGGTATTGCCTCGAACCTGTGAAGGTTTCGGCGTTAAGAAAACAGTCCTGCGGACTGTTTTTAGACGGAAGCAGAGAGGTTGGTACCGAATGCGAAGCATTGGGTAACCGAGCTATCAAATGCAAAGCATTTGGTCGAGCCCTATTGTTCTCACCATTTTTGTTTATAAAAAATTTTAGATAAATATGAATATGCGGATGTAGCTCATCTGGTAGAGCGCCACCTTGCCAAGGTGGAGGTAGCGGGTTCGAGCCCCGTCATCCGCTCCAAAAGCACCCGGAAGGGTGCATTTTTTGGGTTTGCGGATAGGGGCTCGAAGCCGAGCGTAAAGAAAATGCTCCGGTGGAGCATTTTTAGCGAGGAGCGCAGAAGAAAGGAAACCCAAAGCAACACACCGCAAAAAACGAGGCAGGTGTTTTCCGTAAAAAAAGCATACGTCATCCGCTCCAAAAGCACCCGAAAGGGTGCATTTTTTTTTGTTTGCGGATAGGGGCTTGAAGCCGAGCGTAAAGAAAAGGCTGATTTGAGCAGAAAAATATGCTTTTGGAAACAGATGAATGACAAAAGACGCAAAAACAGACCGCAGATTCAAAAATGCGGTCTGTATTTTAATATGTTTTATTTTATCCAGACGAGGTCTGTGTCTGTTGCGATATTGTCTATACCGTAGAGGAAAACAACCTGCTCGGGTTTTTCCTGCTCAACAATCTGTGAAACGCTCATTTTGTAGTAACGCATATCAACAAGAATAATTTTGCTGTAATTTTCGGCAAGGAACGGTGCAAGGCTGTGCGAAAAGCTGTCCTTTACAAGCAAAATAGTTCCGCCCTTTGCATTTGAATTTGTAATTTCGGTCAGAGCGTGGTTGCCGTCAATAAATACGGGGTACTTGTCGTCCTCATCAAGGTGATTGTAAAAGTACATCGAGCCGAATTCGTCGGTATTTGTGCCTTCCGAAATTTTGACCTTAATATTTTTGTCGGTGTTTTCGGGATTGTCCCAAATCTGAATGCTGTCGGGTTGTGTAAACCAGAAACCGCTTGTCGAATATGTTGTGCCGTAAAATCCGCCGTAGCTCTTTATATCGAACTTTTCTTTTGGAGCAGGATTAATGTTAAGTTGTTCGCAAAGCTTTTGATAAGCCGTATATGCGCCGAGAGTAGTCCAGTGGTGGTCGGTTTTGTAATAAAGCTGATTGCCGTCTGCATAAGCTTCCTTAAAGGTTTTTCGCAAATCTGTAAATGCAATTGCGTTTGCGCTAAGTGTTTTTGAAGTCTGTTCAAAGTAATTGTCATCGTTGTACTTGTCGTGAACAGCAGGCAGAACATCATCGGTAACATAACCCGTTGACGGAGCGAACATAACCGTTACGGGCACATCAATTGAATTTTTGAATTTAACTATTGCGCTCACGTTCTTTTCAAGCTTATTGTTCGTTGAAACAGGCTTGTTGATAAGATAGCCGTTATTGCAGTTATAAACGCCGTTTGCACCGTTGTTACCCGTATCAAGAGTATAATAGGCATTTAAGCCTACCCAAAAGCTCCTAGCAGGAAACTGGTCGGCAAAGTAGCTTTCAAACTCTGTTCCAAATGATCCGTCAAGAACCTTGTTAACCGAAATTTCCGGAAATTGCTGAAGATACCGCTTTTCGGATGAGCTGTATTCTGATTTTGGATTAAGCAGAAACCATACAGCCATTCCGAATATGAAAATTAAAAAAACGAATGCAGGAGCATATTTTCCGTATCTGCTTTTGTCGTCTTTAAAATGCATATTTTTGCTCCTTTTTAAAATCTGAAATACAAGAACGGATTGTAGCTTTGGTCAACAAGGCTTGCTGTGCTGATAAGCAAAACTACAATGCAGAATAACGTTTCCAAAATCCATATATATCTTGTATCGGAAAAGCGTGAATAAAGCTTTGCACCAACAGGGGTGCTTGCAATTGCCGCAACAATGAGCAACGGCAAATAATTCAAAATCAGCGTGAGAGCCTGCGCTCCGCATAGTCCGTTGCCAAAATTGAATAAATCGACAAAGAAAGAACCAAGCTGTGACATATCGGTAAAATAGAAAAGTCCCCAACCGATAATTACAATGAACATTGTGTATATGTGCTGTAAGATAGCAGGGAGTTTTTCAAGAAAACGCTTGAGAACAAATTTTTCAAGAATCAGCAGGAAGCCGTAGTAAAGTCCCCAAAGCAGAAAGTTGTATGCCGCACCGTGCCAAAGACCTGTAAGTCCCCAGACTATAAGCAGGTTAATTATCTGCCGCTTAATGCCCTTTCGGTTGCCACCCAGCGGAATGTAAACATACTCCTTAAACCAAGTTGACAGCGAAATGTGCCACCGTCTCCAAAAATCGGTAATCGACTTTGCAATGTACGGGTAATTAAAGTTTTTAAGAAACTCAAAGCCGAGCATATTTCCCAAACCGCAAGCCATGTCGGAGTAACCCGAAAAGTCAAAGTAAATCTGAAACGTGTATGCAATAATTCCAACCCACGTTCCGATAACGCCGTTCTCTTCTGTAGTGGCAAACATTGCGGTGGTCAGTGTGCCCATCTGATTTGCAATCAGTACCTTTTTGCCGAGCCCCACCATAAACAGCAGTACGCCCTTTGTAAACTGCTCAAGCGTTTCACGGCGGTTAGTAAGCTGATAGGCAATGTCCTTGTAGCGGACGATCGGACCGGCAATAAGCTGGGGGAACAACGCTACATATGTTCCAAAATTGACAAAGTTTTTTGAAACGGGAGCGTCGTCACGGTAAACGTCGATTACATAGCTCATTGTCTGGAACGTATAGAAGCTTATGCCTATGGGCAGGCTTATTTGCAGTTCGGGAATATTTAAGAACGGAAGCATATTAAGCGTTTCGGTTATCATTCCCGTGTATTTGAATACCGCAAGAATACCTATGTCAAGCGCGCAGGTAAGAATTAAAAACAGCTTTTTCTTCTTTTTGTCCTGACGGTACTTGTCTACCAAAAATCCGCCGATGTAGTTGAAGAAGATGTTGAACACCATAAGCAGAACGAGCATAGGCTCGCCCCAGCCGTAGAAAATAAGGTTTATGATGAAGAGAAAAATATTTCTGCCCTGCCTTGGCACAAGATAGTATGCCAAAAGCGTTATAGGCAGATACGCAAATAAAAATACAAGGCTTGAAAATACCAAGTGGGTATCCTCCTAAAAAATATTATGATATTAATATACAATTATTATTTTATCCTATACTGTCTGCATAGTCAATGAGTTTACAAGAAAAAACGGCTGCCGATTTTGGCAGCCGTTAAGGTTAGCTTAAATTATTCTGTAGCCTTGTAATCAAGACTTATAATGTTTTTGCCGTCAGCGTTGTTAATTTTTATAACAACTGTTGCGTTTTCAATTCCTACTTCCTTCTTAATCTGATTAGCTAAGCTTTCAAATGTGGAAGATAAAGAATTAAATGAAGTTTCTAACTGTGACTTCATAAGGTCAAGAGTGCTGTCATCAAGCTGAGTTTTGTAGGTAAAATCAAATACTAACTTTTCGTTTTCAGCTTTAACGTCGATGTCAAGCATTGACTCAAATGAAGATGTCATTGATTCGAGCTGCTTTTGAACAGTGTCAGATTCAATGTAGCTCTTAAGTTTTTGTTCGGGTGTCTCTCCGCAAGCAGTAAGACCAAATACTGTGGTGAGTGCTAAAAGGACCGCAACGATGGATAATGCCAGTTTTTTCATTTTTTCTTCTCCTCAATATAAATATAAAATTGAAATATTTGCATATTTCTCCATAATTATATTCGATTTTACAAAAGGGGACTGATATTTTGCACATTTATTTAATTTATTTTACCTTTCATTGTATTCATATTGACGTGTAAACTCCTTGGTTTCGCTGTTTCGCTGGACTGCACTCTGGTGCTGTTCAAGGATACTTGTTATAGCGCTTACGTCAATCCATATTTCGTTGTCGCTTTCCTTTTGTTTTTCATTAAAAACAAGCTCAAGCCCAATGTGCAGGTGGCTTTCGGTAATGCCGTTGGTGTTTTCGGTGTCGCTGTAACCTGTTCTTCCTACATAGCCGATTACATCTCCGGCTTTGACCGTATCGCCCTCTTTCAAATTTTCTGCGAACGGTCTGTTTTGCCTGAGATGTGCGTAATACCAGTATCTTTTGCTGTCGTTTGAGCGTATGCCGATTCTCCACCCTCCGTAGCGGTTCCAGCCCATACATTCAATCTTGCCCGACTCAACCGCAATTACAGGAGTTCCTACAGCCGCCATCATATCGTGCCCAAGATGGGGTCGGGTATAGCCGTAGGTTCTTAAAGCCCCGAAATCATCATAGCAGGAATAGGGGAATGTTTTTGCAATGGGTGAAAACCAGCGGATTCCGTATTTTTGCTCCATAACTTTGTTTCCGCTGTCGTATTCACGTTCCTCCTCATATGCGCCTACCATTCCGTTTAACGTCGCCGTGTAAGCCTCTTTATAATAAGAATAATATTTCATATTCTTAGTAAGGCTTTCCTCGCTTTCGCCGTTTGACATCTTTTGTGCAAAATCGGTCATATCGGAGTATTTGTACTTTGAAAAATCTCCGCCGTATTTTGCGCCGAGATATGCAAGCAAAGTTATAAAGTCAAGCTTGTTTTTTTCGCTTTGTGACGAAATATCAAGGTCAGCAGCGGCTTGCAGAGCAGATTTTGTTACGTTGAATTCAACATATTTTATGTAGTTTTTGTCGGTTATGTCACGGCCGCCGAAAAGCGTCATAAGTGAAATAGCAATTGCCAGAACGCCCATAAACACACACAAAGTTTTTTTCATTTGCACCACCGAAAAACACTGAAATATATCGGAACAGATTATCCGATATAAGCATCATATGATTTTCGGCGGAAATTTAGAAGTTTAGAGAATGCAAAAACGGACGGGAGAACCGTCCGTTAATTATAGAAAATCAGTTTAAAAAATTTTGTATGTATTTTCTGCCGTTAAGTTTTTTAAGTTCGTAAATATTATCTGCCTGAGCAAAGAAGCGAATATTGTTTTCAAGCAGAGCCTCGGCAAAGTGTGTGAGCTTGCCGTAATTTTCAAACAGATTCTCAAATTTTTGCTGTTCAAAGTCGCTTAGTTTTTCTTTAAGCTCTGAAAGGTTGCCTTGCTTTATTTTATCATACAGCAAAATTTTGTATGCACCTATAAGGTTCATAACCAAGTTGCTGCATTCATCGTAGCTTTGGTGCTTGAGATAATAATAAACAAGATATGTTAAATCCATATTAGCAAACTCGCCATAGGCATTAGAAATCTCCTGATGCTTGCCTGCATATTCAATCAGCAAATTGCAGTTTAAAACCATTCGTTGAGCATAATCGGTTACTGAATCATAGCAAAACAGCCTGTCATACTCTGATTTCAAAATATCAAAGCAGGATTTGAAAAACATTTCGTAATCGTATATACCGCAATCAATCGGTTTGTCTACACTGTTTGCTATCATTTTGAAGGTGTACTGACAATTGTTGCTTCTGCTGATTGTTTCTTTGTTTACATAGAAGTCGGGCAGAATACGGTAAATAATATCAATATCTTCACCTTGTTTACGGTGCGTTTCAAATAAATTTACGTAAGAAAACAACCCGTTTTTATAACCTGCAAAGCAATTGCCGCACCATTTTATATCCTTTTCTGCTAAAAAATTTTCAAATGTAATTCTGAAAGATTCGGAAACCTGCTTTGTAATCATTGGCATAATCTCCTGTTTGACAAATAATGCTGATATTATTTAATTTTAGAATAAAAAGAATATATGTCAATAGAGTTTGCAAAAACGACCCGTTTTTCGACAAAAATGATTATTATTCGAACAAATCGTTGGTGTCACGCTTGTCAGAGATTTCGTAGATTTTCAGATTGTTGTCGCCGTCGCACACTGCAAGGAAAATGTCCTTTTGCTTTTTACCCTTAATTTTAAGCTGACGGTCAAGCCATTCGGTGTTGTTGCCTGTGATTTTTAAATTTTTCTCAAATACCTTTCCGTCTGAAATTACAACAACTTCGGGACGTGTGCGGTTTACTCTTATTTTCATATCAAATGGGGTAACAGGGCTTTTATTGCTCTTGACAAGCACCGAAAGCTGACCGTTTTGCTCAAGGTAGGCTGTTTCAATGTCCTCAAAACAGAAGTACCCCTTGTTTCTCAGCATTGAAAGGAATTCATTCATATCAATTTTAGCCGTCATAAGGTTTTTCTTGTAAATTTTGCCTTTGTCGTAAAGCACAATAGTTTTGCCTGTGAAAAACCGCCTTAAAACGATTGATTTTTGTGAAAGATAGGAGAGAAGAATTACTACAGCTGCATAAATAATCAGCGCTACAAGGCAGTCGAAAAATTCTTCGAAACCGTTTGTAGCCATTTCTGCGGCGATTGAACCGATTGTAATTCCGTTGATGTAGTCAAATAAATTAAGGTTAGCCATCTGCTTGTTGCCGATTAGTTTTGAAAGAATAAATAAAATAAGCAATGAAGCGGGTGCGGTAATCAGAGCATGTAAAAAGTCCATAATAATCCCTCCGAGAGATTATTATGGACTTTTATTCAGTAATTATGCGTTTCAAAACCTTATTATGACAGGCTTTGTTACCAAGGCTTAATTGTTCCTGTAAGCTCGCCAACGCTTTTTAAGCCGTTTTCGTCAAGAAAACGATTGATTCCCTCGTTAATTTTAATCGGTGCATACGGGTCGGAAAAGAATACTGTTCCGATTTGCAGAGCAGAAGCACCTGCAATCAGCATTTCAACGGCGTCCTGCCACGTTGAAATTCCGCCCATTCCGATTATAGGTATATTAACGACATTGGCAACCTGCCATACCATTCTCACAGCTATGGGAAATACTGCCGGACCGCTCATTCCGCCCGTATTGTTGCGAATAATTGGACGGCGGGTGTTTATGTCAATTCTCATTCCCGTAAGGGTGTTTATCATTGAAATTGCGTCTGCACCGCTTGCTTCTGCCGACTTTGCAATTGAAATAATGTCGGTTACGTTGGGGCTAAGCTTAACGATAAGCGGTTTTGTACAATGCTTTCTTACAGCGTCGGTGATTGCGCCGACAGATTCACAGCTTGTACCAAACTGAACACCGCCGCTTTTTACGTTGGGACAGGAAATATTCATTTCAATCATATCAACTTCGGTATCGCTTAGCTTTTCAGCCATTTCGCAGTATTCTTCGGGAGTATTGCCTGCAATATTTGCAATAACTACAGTATTCTGCGTTTTGAGCCATGGCAAGTCGTTTTTAATAAATGCGTCAACACCGGGATTTTGCAGACCGACTGCGTTGAGCATACCCGACGGTGTTTCGGCCACCCTGGGCACGGGGTTACCGTCACGGCGCTTTAGAGTGATTCCCTTACACGAAATTCCTCCCAGCTTTTCAAGCGGATAAAGCTCGCCGTATTCACGGCCGAAGCCGAATGTTCCCGAAGCGGCAATAAGCGGATTGTTAAATTCAATTCCTGCAATTTTTACAGATAAATCAGACATTAAAATACAACCTCCTCAGCATTGAATACGGGACCGTTTTTGCATACGTGCTGCATAATTTCCTCGCCGTTTTTCCTTACCTTAACCGCACAAACAAGGCAGGCGCCGATTCCGCAAGCCATTCTTTCCTCAAGAGAAATCTGGCACGGCTTGTTGCTTTCCTTGCAAACTGCTGCAACAGCCTTAAGCATAGGTGTAGGACCGCAGGCGCATACCTCGTCAAATTCGTTGATTTTTTCCTTAAGAATATCGGTTACAAATCCGTGTACACCGGCACTTCCGTCGTCTGTTGTAAGCACAAGCTTTGCTCCTGCCTTTTTGAAATCGTCCTGCAAAATTACAAGCGACTTGTTGCGAAAGCCTGTTATAACAAGCGGATTTTCAGTCTGCTTTGCGGTATAAAGCATAGGAGGAACACCGATTCCGCCGCCGATAAGGCAATAGCGCTTGCCTTTTTCAATTTTAAAGCCGTTGCCGAGCGGCGCAAGAATGTCAACATCAGTACCCGGCTTCATTTGGGACATAATTTTTGTGCCTTCGCCCTTGACCTGATATACAAGCCTTAACACTCCGTTTTCACTGTCACAGACCGAAATCGGACGGCGCAGAGTTTTTGACGGAACATAAACGTGAGCAAACTGACCGCATTTTGCAAGCGGCGCAAGCTCGTCGTTTTTAACTCTCATATCAAAAATACCATCAGCAATTTCGTCATTTGAAATTAGCTGAAACTTCTGAACATCGTACTTCATTTTATCAATCCTTTATACTTTATTGTAAACAACTTTAATAGGTTCGGTTATAGCAGTATTTTAAATTTTAATAGGGTGTATTGCACTTATATATATTCAAAAATGACCGTAATTAACTTATATTCTTCATTGCTGAAAACACGAGCTTCTTGATTCAGTGTGGGATTATACCAGTTTGCAAGATTTGCGTTAGAAATCCAATCGGCAAGATAGCCGTCATAAATGATTTTATCAG
Organism: uncultured Clostridia bacterium; assembly: GCA_947369085.1. GTDB lineage: Bacteria > Bacillota > Clostridia > Oscillospirales > Acutalibacteraceae > Ruminococcoides. The sequence continues at coordinate 104,773 of CANBJR010000001.1, forward strand.
TGGTAGAGTTGTAGTCAAGACTTTCGTCAATAACAAAGTCAAAGTACTCGTTACCGTTTTTTGCAGCCTGCGCTATAGCTTCGGAAATTTTCTCTCCGTTGTTTATATCATATAGAGTCACACAGCTGTAACTGTAATAATAATACTTCGTTCCCGTACACTCGGGTGAGAAAATATTGTGATAAGTATTGGTTTTTTCATATTCACTTGCCGATAATTCACTGTAGAGAGAGGCGGCACTGTGCGACTTAGAAAATTTGTCGGACGGGAGGTTGAAAAAGTCGTATATAGGAAATTCAGTATCGCCGTCTGTATCGTTCCAAGTTACGTCAACCTCGTACCACTCGCCGTCAAGTTTGACGTTGTTCCAAGCGTGCGATTCGCCGTCGGCGGTTCCGGAAATGTTAATGCATTCAACTCCAAGTTTATTGCACAAAAGCTGAAACGCCCTTGAATATCCCTCGCAAACAGCTTTTTTATCAACCAAAGCTCCGTAAGCGTCATTTTCGTGACCGATGATTTCCTCAGTTTTAACAGCTTCCTCATCATAAACGCAGTTGTCGACAAGATAATTGTTTGCATACAGTTCAAGTTCATAATCCGTTGCATTTTTTGGAGCGCTGTCCAAAGCTTTTTTCAAAGCCTTTTTGAATTTTGCTTTTGCATTATCAAGCTCGGAGGCTTCTGTACGGTATGTAAGCTCAACGGATGTGGTGCGGCTTATCGGGTCGCTTATGTAGTAAAATGTACTGCTCAGCCAAAAAACCTCAGGATGGTCGTTTTTGTAGGCTTCAATTGTTTCTTCAATGTCTTTCTCATCAAGCAGAACATCAAGTGAAATTGCAGATGTGTCGGCACTTTCTGCATATTCATCAATTATAACATAAATCTCTCTTAGCTTGTCTGACGAAAGATTATCGTAGCTATAGCTTGTTTTAATATCAAGCGGTGGTTTGAATTTGGCAGTTGATTCTGTAGCAGGCTCTGTAGTTGCCTGAACAGATTCTGTCGGCTTCTCACTAAGAATACTCGCAAAATCAAAATTGCAGGAGCAAAGCATTACTGCCGACAGCAAAATTAAAACAACAGTCAAAGTAAAATTTATTCTGTTTTTATTTTTGGTGAATTTATAATTCTTCATAAGTTAATTTTACAGTAAATTCTGTTTTCAGTCAATTGCATTTTTAATATTTTTGTGATATTATTATCTATAGTCTGTTCGCAAAATCCAGACTTTAAAAAAATACTACGGAGGAATTTAATATGAAAACAAAATCGACTTTATTTGTTGTACAGGCGGCTGTAATAGCGGCACTTTACGCTGTGCTGACAATATTGCAAAACACGCTTTTGCCCGGTACAGCTTCAATGGCGGTGCAATTCAGGGTATCGGAGGTTCTTACGATTCTTGCGGTATTCACTCCTGCGGCAATCCCCGGACTTACGATAGGCTGTGTAATTGCCAACATCAGTTCATTGTCGGTGCTCGGACCGTACGATTTGATTTTCGGTTCGCTTGCAAGCTTGCTTGCAGCTGTGCTTATGTACTTGCTTCGCAACAAAAGATTGTTTAAGCTTCCCGTTGCGGCGGCTCTTATGCCTGCGCTTGCCAATGGAATTCTTGTAGGCTTTGAGATTGAATTTTTCTTTGTAGAGGGCGGTTTCCACTTCGGTGATTTCCTTTTGCAGGGGGGACTTGTGGCTCTTGGAGAGCTCGGAGTGCTGTTTGTGCTGGGACTTCCGCTTGCAAGGCTGATTGAAAAGCAAGGATTTGACAAAAAGATTTTTGCAATATAATAACGTGTTTAAAATATAATAGATTTTGCAAAACAAATACCACCTGTCATATAGGCAGGTGGTATTTTAGCGTGTATTGAATATTTGTTTTTAAAGTTTAATCATTACAAAGCTCTGCGGCGACATTTTAATTTTGCCGTCTGCAAATTTAGTGTTGCCGAGTTCGTAAATCTTTTCACCGCAGTAGTTTGTTTTAATTTCACTGTCAACTCCGAGAGGATTGAAGAACATTACAAGGCTTCCTCTTTTATAGAAGAACGGAATTTTGCCGTCCTCGTAAACAAATTCAAGTTCGCCGTTTCCTTTTAGGTCGTTGTACTTATGACGAAGAGCAATAATATCTGTGACAACCTTGTAAATGCTGTCCTCATCGTTTTGCTGATTTTCAACGGTGGGAGCGTCAGCGCTTTTGTCAACAGGCAGATAAGGCTCGTCGCTTGTTGAGAAACCGAGGTTCTTTTCACTGTTCCACTGCATTGGAGTACGTGAGCCCGTTCTGCTGAAACCGCCCTCCTTGCTTACTAAATCTTTCTGATACCTCATACCAAGCTCGTCACCGTAATACAAAAACGGAACTCCGGGCATAGTGAAGATAAAGGCATTGAACAGTTTGATAGCCTTTTTGTCAAGATAAGCCGTAATTCTGGGCATATCGTGATTGTTAGTCATATAGCTGATGTAGCCGTTGTTCTTTGAACGCTCATAAGCGGGAAGATACTCATCAGCAAAAGCTTTAACATCACCCTTGCCGTTCGGGTTAAAAACAGCTTCGCTGCCCCATTCGCCGTAACGTGAAAGTCTGTTGTAGCCGTTGCCGAAGTGGTCAAGGTAAAAGTCCATATGGAAGCCTGCATTGTTAATTGCTCGGTCGGGAGAACACCACTCCGAAACCATTGCAGCTTCAGGGTATTCATCGTCTAGCATTTTGCGAATGCCTCTCCAGATTTTAGCAGTAGCAATTTTTTCATCATCATTTTTAACAAGTGAATCAGCCATATCAACTCTGAATCCGTCTGCACCCTTGTCAAGCCAGAAACGCATTACATCCTTGATTGCCTCAACAGTTGCAAGACAGTCGGGGTGGTCGCAGGGAAGCTGCCATTCGGTATGTGTGATTTCGTGGAAACCATAGTTCAGCGCAGGCTGAGAACTGAAATAGTTTACCATATAGTTGCCGTTGCGCTCGCAGATTCCGCACATCATTCTGTATTCGGGCGGAGCGTCCCATACATTTTGTGTAAAGATATATCGGTTTGAATATTCGCTTTCAGCCGCTTTTTTGGCTTCAAGAAACCACGGGTGAGTGTCGGAGGTGTGACCCGGAACAAGGTCAAGAAGAATTTTGATTCCTTTTTTGTGAGCCTCGTCAAAAAGCTTAATTAGGTCGTCGTTTGTTCCGTAGCGAGGAGCAACCTGCTTGTAGTTGCGCACATCGTAGCCTGCGTCCATAAACGGTGAGTCATAAACGGGATTGAGCCATATTGCATTGCAGCCGAGATTTTTTACATAGTCGAGCTTTTCAATGATTCCGTTGATGTCGCCGATACCGTCACCGTTTGAATCGTAAAAGCTCTGCGGATATATTTCATAAAATATTGCGTCGTTAAGCCAGTTTGGCATAAATAACATCCTCTCATTATAATTTACATTACAATTTTATCATTTTAAGTTAGTATTGGCAATATATATTATTAATATTTTCCTGTCATTTTTCCACTAATATTCACTTGCAAAAAATCCTTGATAATCATAATATGTTAATAGTATTATTTTTGGAGGAAGGGCTTTGACTGTTGATAAACTTGGAGAAAATAAAGTGCTGATTATTTTATGTAATAAGGATATGGAAGAGTTCTCAATTGATTTTGAAAGGGTTAATCTTCACGACAGCGACTCACGCAGGGCGCTTATAAAAATAATGAAGCTTGGCTGTTCAAAAGCCGGGGTTGAGATTTGCAACAGAAACGTTGATATTGAGGCTCTGCCGTTTGATGACGAATGTTATATCCTGATTACCGTATATGAAAAAAACCGCCGCAGCTACAGAATAAAGGACGCAGGCAAGTGCGTTTGCTATTCTTTAGGCGGCAGCGGAAATTTTCTTGATACACTTGAAAAGCTATACAGGCTGAATATCTGCTGTAACAGAAATTCAGCTTATCTGTACAAGGAGAGTTACTATATTGTTTTTGATTATCCTTCAATTCCGAAAAATCTTAAAAGACTGCTTTCGGAATACGGAAAAAGCAGAATGAGCAGAGTAGAAACTGCACGAATAAGGGAAAACGGCAAGCTGATTTGCAGTCACAATGCAATTTTGCAGATAGGAAAACACCTTGTTTAGGTGTGTGGCTCGTTGCGGAAGATGGCTTTCTGCACATCACAAAATATTTTATAAAAATGCTTTTATTTCCCTGATGTTTTCTTCCTCCGTGTCGAGCATTTTTTTGGCAAGCGTGCTTACGTGAGGGTCGCTTCCGTCATAATTGCGTATATGGCGTGACATTTTATTTACTCCCATCGTGTTGCCTTTAATCAGCATTTCTGCAATGTGTGAAGACGAGGGGTCACGCTTCAGGTCACGCTCTGCCGCATGACGCGTCATAGCCTTTGTAACAGGGCTTACATGGTGAATTTCCGCACCGCGGCTGCGAAGCATATTGTTTGCACAGTGATAAATTTTTCCGTACTTTATAAGCTGCTCGCACAGCACACCTTCAACTTTGCTGTCGCGCAGCTTTTTTCGTACGCTTGTTATACCCTGACAGCCCATTTCAGCGTTTTGCAGGACATAAGTAAGCATTTCAACATCGTTAATCATAAAAAATCACCTCGTTACATATTATCGGCGAGAAAAACTCTTTTATACAGCTTGAAAGATTTTTAATTTTATGTTTTAATAGTATCGGTGATATTTATGACAAATTCAAAGATTCATACTGCTTTTTTGCCTTTCCCCGAAAAAGGTGACAGGCGTGTTTGGATTTATGTGCCCGAACATAAAGAAAACGAAAAAATGTCAGTAGTTTATATGACTGACGGACAGAATCTCTTTGATGATAACGCAATGCCTTTCGGCTCGTGGGAGGTTGTTAAGGCGGTTGAAAGCGAAATGAAAAACGGTTTGTCGGGTGCGGTGATTGTCGGCATTGACAACGGCAATGTGTACCGTGACAGTGAGCTTACGCCGAAGTGTATCGGTGAAATTCAGCATAAAGAATACTTAAACGATACTTTCACTCCGCAGGGCGAAATTTTTGATGATTTTTTGATGAATACGGTTGTGCCGTACGTTGAAGAAAATTTCCCCGTAAGAACGGACAGACGGGGAAGAGCAGTCTGCGGAAGCTCGTCGGGCGGTTTGATGTCATTCTTTTCGGGAATGGAGCACAGCGGCTTTTTCAGCTTTGTAGGAGCGTTTTCTCCGGCATTTCTCTGCTATAAGACTGACGACTGGAGAAGTTATCTGCTGAATAAAATCACTGATAATATGCCGTATCTCTATATTTACTGCGGAAACGGCGACGAGCTTGAACAGATGATTTTTGAAAGCGTTGAAGCAATGTACGATTTACTGCCTGAAACAGGTTACCCGTACGATATGATGAACGAGGTAATTTTGTTTGAAAACGAGCATAATGAAAAGGCTTGGAGAGAGATTTTTCCCGATTTTCTCCATACGTTTTTGTGTAAATAAAAAAGGCTGCCCTTTCGGACAACCTTTGAATGTATGTGCTTATTAAGCGATGATTTCGCCTTCGACTGTTCCGCCTAATCCTGCGGCATTTGATTCGTCGGTGTCAATATGCATTGCAGGAGCGTAGCTTGGGCTTACACGGATAACAACATCACCGAATGTTGTTGCTCTGCCTGAGTTTTCGCCAACCTTAACGGATACAATCTGCTTGTCTTTAAGACCAAACTCCTCTGCTGTTACAGGGTCAAGATGGATGTGTCTTTTAGCTGCGATAACTCCGCACTCAATTTCAACCTCGCCCTCAGGGCCAACGAGTTTACAGCCGGGAGTACCTGCAATATCGCCGGATTCCTTAACAGGAGCTGCAATGCCGAGCTTCCTTGCGTCTGTGAGTGAAATTTCAACCTGATCGGCGCTTCTTTCAGGTCCGAGGATTGACATTTTCATTTCACCTCTGGGGCCGATTACAGTTACCTTTTCAACGCAGGCAAACTGACCGGGCTGTGAAAGATCCTTTTTATTAGTTAGAGTTGCGCCCTTGCCAAAGAGAGCTTCAAGAGTTTCTTTGGTAACGTGAACGTGATGAGCAGATGTTTCAACCATTACTTTCATTTTAATAAACCACCATTCGTTAAATTTAGCCGTTTTGGCTTGATATATTTATTTTACTACTAAATTGAACAAATTTCAACGGTTTGTATACGGAAAGGATAATTTTTATGAAGGATAATTTATCTTCATACACTTCAAATGACTATGACAGCCGTATTAATTCTGTATTGCCGTATTATACTGAATTTCACAATCAGATTTTAGATTTGGCTGAGTGCCTTGACCTTAGTCGGATAAACTGGCTTGATACAGGCTGTGGAACAGGAAATCTTGCTCAAAAGGTTTTGAAAAAATTTGATACGGTTGATTTAGTTTTATGTGACCCGTCAGAAGCAATGCTTGAAAAATCAAAAAACAAGCTGAAAGAATATAAAAATGTGAAGTATGTTAATCTTGCATCTCAAGAACTTGGCTTCAAAAATGAGTTTGATATTGTTACTGCCGTGCAGGCCCATCATTATCTTGACAGTGGTCAGCGTGCTAAAGCAACGCAGAGGTGTTTTAACGCTTTAAAGGACGATGGTGTTTATATAACATTTGAAAATATAGCATTGTCCTGTAATGAATGTGATAAATTTGGTATGAAGAGGTGGAGAAAATACCTCTTGGAGCACGGAAAGAGTGAAGCGGAAGCCGAAGTACATATTAAAAGACGCGGTACAGAGGTTTTTCCTGTAACTATCGAGGAACACATCAGCCTGCTTAAGAAAACAGGCTTTAAAGCTGTGGAGATACTTTGGATGTCATATATGCAGGCAGGTTTCTGGGCAATAAAGTAAGAAAGGATAATTTTTATGTATAACACTTGGGAGGAATTAAAGACTGCTTGTGAGCAGTGCGAAAAATGTGAGCTGTGTAAAACAAGGCACAACGTAGTTGTCGGCAAAGGTAGCGAAAACGCCGAGGTTATGTTTATCGGTGAAGGACCGGGCGAAAACGAGGATTTGCAGGGCGAGCCGTTTGTCGGCAGAGCAGGCAAGCTGCTTGACAAGATGCTTGTTGCTGTTGACCTTGACAGAAACAAGAATATATATATAGCTAATATCGTAAAATGCCGTCCACCGCAGAACCGTGACCCAAAACCCGAGGAACAGGAGCAGTGCATTGAGTGGTTAAGGGCTCAGGTAAAGATGATTAAGCCGAAAATTATCGTTTGCCTCGGTAGAATAGCCGCAGGCAGAATTATAAAGTCGGATATAAAAATTACAAAGGAACACGGCTTGTGGTTTGAAAAAGGCGGAATACAGATGATGGCTATGCTTCACCCGGCGGCAGTTTTGCGTGACCCCAGAAGAAAGCCCGAGGCTTTTGATGATTTCTTAAAGCTCCGTGACAAAATAAATGAAATCTGCGACCATACATATTAAAAGTGTGGAGTTTGGCGAGTGAAGAGTGAAGTTAACGGTCGCTTAGCTCCGATTATGTCAGTCATTAATTGAAAATGCTATAATACTGATATCCGATTAAAAATACCAGTATAAACAGGCAAAATAAAATGGTCGGACACCGATTGACGGTGAACCGACCATTATTTTTGAATTAAGAAAATCAGTTGTTGATGAGCTTGTCCTCGTCTGACCAGCTGTAAAGCTTTCTTACTTCCTTACCGATTGTTTCGGCAGGAGCTTCAGCTGCGAGCTTTCTCATTGCACGGAAGTGAGCCTGACCGCCTGCCTTTGACATATCAAGGAGGAAGTCTTTAGCAAATGTACCGTCCTGAATGTCGGAAAGAACCTTCTTCATAGCCTTCTTAGTATCGTCTGTGATAATCTTAGGACCTGTGATGTAGTCGCCATACTCAGCTGTGTTAGAGATTGAATATCTCATACCTGCAAAGCCTGACTGATAGATAAGGTCAACGATGAGCTTCATCTCGTGAATGCACTCAAAGTATGCGTTTCTGGGGTCATAACCTGCTTCGCAAAGTGTTTCAAAACCAGCCTGCATAAGTGCGCAAACACCGCCGCAAAGAACAGCCTGCTCACCAAAGAGGTCTGTTTCAGTTTCTGTTCTGAAGTTTGTTTCAAGAACGCCTGCTCTTGCGCCGCCGATACCGAGAGCGTAAGCGAGTGCGAGGTCTTTAGCCTTGCCTGTAGCGTCCTGATGAACAGCAACAAGACAGGGAACACCCTTGCCGACCTGATATTCGCTTCTTACTGTGTGACCCGGTCCCTTAGGAGCAACCATTGTAACGTCAACGTCAGCAGGAGGAACAATCTGCTCAAAGTGAATGTTAAAGCCGTGAGCGAACATAAGCATATTGCCTGCTTCGAGGTTTGGCTCAATGTCGTTCTTATAAAGAGCAGCCTGCTTTTCGTCATTGATAAGGATCATAATGATGTCAGCCTGTTTTGCAGCTTCAGCAGATGTATATACTTTAAAGCCCTGTGCTTCAGCCTTTGCCCATGACTTACTTCCCTCGTAAAGACCGATAATTACATTACAGCCCGACTCTTTAAGGTTAAGAGCGTGAGCATGACCCTGGCTGCCGTAACCGATGATTGCAATTGTCTTACCGTCGAGTAAAGAAAGGTTACAGTCTGACTGGTAATAGATTGGTGCTTTCATGTTTTCTTTGTAGTCTTTCATTTTAATGAATCCTCCTTACCGCAGATTGCGGCGTAATAAATATGTATATGTTATGCTGTAAGATTTACAGACAATACTGCAAATGCGTTGTGCTGTATTGTCTAAACGGAAACCGAAGCTGTGCCCCTGTCAATGGCAACAGTACCTGTTCTTACAATCTCACGGATACCATAAGGCTTGAGTAAATCAATCAATGTGTTAACTCGGTTTGCACATTCGCAGTATTCAATCGTAACACAGCTTGAAGCAACGTCAACGATTTTAGCCTGCATAATTTCAGCCGTTTTGATAATTTCGGCACGCTTGGCAGCTGCACAGTGCACCTTGATAAGAATAAGCTCACGACTGATAAATTCGTCATTATTAAGACGCTTGACCTTGATGACGGGAATAAGCTTGTTGAGCTGTTTTTCAAGCTGTTCAACAACATATTCGTCGCCGTTTGCTACTATGGTAATTCTCGAAACGCCCGGTGTGTTTGTCACGCCGACAGCGAGAGAGTCAATGTTAAATCCTCTGCGGGAGAAAAGTCCCGAAATTTTTGAGAGAACGCCCGCCTGGTTTTCAACAAGTATTGATAATGTATACTGCATTTTCTCACCTCATTAAATAGACGGAGTGTCGGGATATACGTTGCAGACAAGAATAAACGGTTTGTCGGAGTCAACGATTCCCTTGATAATGTTTTCAGCATCTTCGTTGGAGCTTGCCTCGGCACAGTCAATTCCGTAGGCTTCTGCGATTGTAAGAAAATCGGGATCACCCTGGAGAATTGTGGCACTGTGTCTGCCGTTGTAGTTTTTGTCCTGCAGCTCACGCACCATACCGAGTCTGGAATTTCTCATAATAATGATTTTTATATTCAGCTTGTTTCCTGCAATTGTAGCAAGTTCGTTCATTCCCATCTGGAAGCTGCCGTCACCGCAGATTGCAATAACGTCACGGTCGGGACGGGCAAACTTTGCGCCCACTGCGGCAGGAATTGAGTAACCCATAGTTCCCATACCGCCTGTTGTGAGGAATCTGCCTTCACGGATTCTGAAGTTGTTGGCGCACCAAATTTGGTTTTGTCCAACATCGGCAACAAGAATTGCCTTTGAACGGAACATTGCGCTTAAGTGACCCACAAGTGTTCTTGGTTCAACGTAGCCGTCAAAAACGGGAGGAGTTTTGAATAAATCCTTTTTCCACGTTTTTACGGTTTCCTGCCACTGTTCGGGAACAGTATAGTCGCCGATGTTTTCAACAAGCATATCAAGAACATTTCTCATATCGCCGACAATCGGAATTTCGGTTTTAACATTCTTTCCAATTTCAGCAGGGTCAATGTCAATGTGGATAACAGTGGTGTTTTCACTCATCTGGTGAGGAGCGGCAACAGCTCTGTCACCGAGTCTTGCACCGCATACGATTACGAGGTCAGCCTCATGAAGCGCACGGTTTGCAACAGCCTTGCCGTGTGTGCCGAGCATACCGAGATAAAGCTCGTTCTCACTTGGCATTACTCCGATTCCCATCATTGTAGAAATTACGGGAATTCTCGTTTTCAATGCGAAATCCTGAAATTGAAGCTTTACGCCTGAACTTAAAACGCCTCCGCCCGATACAATAAGCGGACGTTTGCTCAACTTAATAGCGTCAATAGCACGCTTTACCTGAATTGCGTGTCCCTTTGTGTTGGGCTTATAACCGATGATGTTCACACTGTCCGGATAAACAAACTCCTCAATTTCATTAGTCTGAATATCCATAGGAATATCAATAAGTACAGGACCTTGTCTGCCTGTTGAGGCAATGTGGAATGCCTCTTTGAATACACGCGGCAAATCTTCGGTTTTGCTGACAAGGTAGCTGTGCTTTACAAACGGTTCGCATGCACCTGTGATGTCAGCCTCCTGAAAAACGTCACGTCCAAGCAAGTCGGAACGAACCTGTCCTGTGATTGCTACCATCGGAATTGAGTCTGTGTAGGCGGTGGCAATACCTGTTATAAGGTTTGTCGCACCGGGGCCGGAGGTTGCGACGCAAACACCCGGTTTACCACTGCAGCGTGCATATCCGCTTGCGGCGTGAGCGGCATTCTGTTCCTGACGAACAAGAATGTGCTTTATATCAGAATCATAGATTTTATCGTAAAAGGGGCATATTGCAGCTCCGGGATAACCAAAGACGACTGAAACGCCCTCAGCCTCCAAACATTTTACCATAATTTCAGCACCGCTAATCATTATGTTTTTGTCCCTCCTGTCCTTTAAATTTTACATAAAAAAGCAACTGATTTTCAGTAATCGCTTTAAAGCATATTATACAATAAATGTATAAAAAAGTAAAGAGATATTTTAGCGTAGTAAAAAAGTAGCTGAGCATAACCGAAAACGCAGTGATTTCAGCCTCATTTTACTGAAAAAGCTCGGAAGATCGGCAACGTATTATGAAAATCCGCTTATGAGAGCAATGTGATTTATTACAACTTGTTAATTCTGTACGAGAAAAACAGCATTTTGTATATTTCTTTAACGGAATATATAACAAAAATTTCCGGTGATTGTAAATAATTCAAATAAAAGTTACAGTTGATTAATAATTTGAGTGCAAGTTTGCCAAAAATCGGTTACAATTTTAATATTGCGTTGACTTTACTACAAAATTGTAGTATGATTTTCTGTAGAAGAATTGTGGCGTAACATATACGTAACCACAACAGATAGTGTGTTTTAATAAAAATGTAATATATTTAGTGGCTTTAGCTTATTTTAAAGCGTTCAATGTATAATTTGCATTTTATTTTTTATAATATCTACACTTATTAGTTATTGCAAGTACTAAACAATCAAGTTCTAAACAATACTGTATTGGAGTGTAAACAATTGGAAAAATTTGTAGTTACCGGCGGCAAGCCTTTATTTGGCGAGGTAAACATCAGCGGTGCCAAAAATGCTGCTGTTGCAATCATACCCGCAGTAATTCTCTGCGATGAACCGTGCCAGATTGAAAATATTCCAAACATAAGCGACGTTGTACTTATCAGCAGAATTCTTCAGCAGATGGGCGCAAATGTAAGAAGAATTAATAAATCATCTTTATATATAGATCCTACCCAGATTAAAACCTGCAGCGCAGTTACCGAAATGGTAAGAGGTATGCGTGCTTCATATTATCTTCTCGGTGCTTTGCTCGGTAAATACGGTAAGGCTAAGGTTGCTTTGCCCGGCGGCTGTAATTTCGGTGTTCGTCCGATTGACCAGCACCTAAAGGGCTTTGAGGCGATGGGTGCAAACACTTCTCTTGTTG
>CANBJR010000002.1 GCA_947369085.1 uncultured Clostridia bacterium
AATCAATATTTGTTCTAATTTTTTATGGGCATGATATCCTCTTGTTACACCGTTAGCTGTATCATACATATAATATACTCTCTTAATTTTAAAAGGAATATCTTTATATTCTTCCAGAGCAACGAGTTGACCTCTGTCATCACCATGCGGTTGAAATACATATTTTACTACCTGCATTATAGTCTTCTCCTAATCAATGTCATCTACAAATTAAGTTTTTCACTTAATAAATTCTTCTCTTTTTCAGATACTGCAACGGATTCTGCATTTTTCAAAAAATGCTTTTTAAAACATGCGATAGGATGCATAATTACTAAAACTAACATTGAGAATAGTTTATCGCATTTTCCTTTACTAAATCTTTTTTTATAAGCCGCTCTTAATATTATATCTTTTGGGTGTTGTACAATTAAAAATTCAAAAGTCTTTCTAAAATCATCAAGAAGCCGACAAATCCACTTATTATCTTCTGATCTTGAAATTCCGGTACCATATTCATACCAGCATATTTTTTTATCACAATAGAAAATTGGAATTTTATCAGCTAATGAGCAAATAACAGATGTATTGTCTTCAACATATTTTGATGTTTCGCTCACCTGTCCAATATATTTTAATGCATAGCTTTTCTCACGAAAGAAAGTAGGTCCTAAAATTCCTCCTTCTCCAAACATTATTAGTATTTTGTACACAGTAAAGGACTTCTTTTTACAGTAAAACGGAGTACGAACGGAAGACGTTATTCTGCCAAGAATTTCAGTCTTTTCATTAACAATTCTATAATCAAGATAATCTCCAAAACATACACGAGCACCATTTTTTTCCGCAAATTTAAAAAAGTAATTGATTGTATTGTCATCATAAATCATATCTCCGGGAGAAATACAATAAACATACTTTCCGCTTGACAACTTTAATGCCGATAAAATATTCTTCACCGTTCCAACATTTTTGGGGTTAATATTAATCTTATAATTTGTAAAATTATATTTTTTAAAAATAGATATTATACTATCTGTCGGATCGTTGTTAGAACCATCGTCAGATATAATAATCTCAAAATCTATATTTTTTTGAGATATAGCCGATTTTATAGTTCTCTCAGCTTTTATCATATCAGAATTATATAATACAATAATAATTGAAACTTGAATATCCGCCATAAATAACTCCTAATTTAGTTATGAAAAATTCTTTGTTGCATCTTTTTATATATAAACGATAATAAAAATGTAAGCAGTAATAAAAGTAAACCGCAAACAATAAAAGTAATTAAATCATATGGCAGATATGATTTGAATTGTAAAGAAAATAAAACAATAAGCGGAAAATGAATTAAAAATACCTCTGAAATAAATTTATTTAAATATATTAATGGTTTTAAAGATAAAAATTTACTAACTACACCGCTTGTTTCCTGACTAAAAATGAAAACAAACATGCATGCTGATAATAAATCATATAATATCGTAGGTCCCTTAAATACTTTACAGTATGCACAAATTGAAAATATTACAACAAATATTTCAAAAATATTACTTAAAATCTTATTCATATGCAAATCAAGCAGTTTACATATATCGAATACCAGCATTCCGGCGAAGTATTGAAATATCCTATAGTAAGGAGTTATATACAGGCTCTCTTTTTGTAACAAAATAGATGCTATTATGCATAATATCAACGCAGATACAGATAAAGCTAAATTCTTTGAAATAAAGCGATTTTTGAATTTAATCAGAAATGGTGTTACTGCATAAAGAATAGTTAAACAAGAAAAGAACCACGCTGCGGCATTTAAACTTACAGATGTTGCTGTCGGTACTAAAGACTGCAGCAAAAATACATTAAGAAAAATCTTTAAAACAAATTTTCCAAAAGTGAATAAATTCTCAAATATTGCACTATTGCTGTATATAAATAAAATAACAATTGAAAAAATTGATGTTATTATATATAAAACATAAAGCTTATTAGTGTGCTTTAAAACGAAATCTTTTATTGTGTGTATTGTAATTTTGCAAAAACTATCATTATACTTATTACAAATTAAATATCCTGATAAAACGAAAAAGAATACAACAGCAAACCCGGCATGTTCCAAGAAACTACCAACAAACATTCCAAATCCACTGACCCAATGACATATAAATATCGATAGGATTAAAAAAACTCTTATGCCGGAAAATGATGATATATAAGTTGTTTTCATCTTTAAGTTTCTCACTTTCTATTCTATCTATTGCTCATCTCTCAAAAAATACTAATTTTAGCCTTTGCTTTATCTTCTTTTACTTATGCCAATTAAAAACCTTTTATTTTATGTTAACAGATTTATTCCACCGTAACGGATTTTGCGAGGTTTCTTGGCTTATCAGGGTCATTTCCTCTGTTAATTGATGTGTAATAAGCAATCAACTGGAGAGGAACTACAGCCGTAATCGGCATCAAAAGCTCCTCAGAATGGGGAATTTCCACAACATAATCGGCAACTCCTTCTTTAAGTCCCCTTGCGCAGGTGTCGGTACAAACGAGAATTATTTTTGCGCCTCTTGACTTAACCTCAACTATGTTACTTATAGTCTTAGGAATAACATCTGTCTGAGTAGCCACCGAGATAACAGGCATATCCTCGTCAATAAGCGAAATTGTGCCGTGTTTAAGCTCGCCTGCCGCATAGCTTTCGGAGTGAATGTACGAAACCTCTTTAAGCTTCAGCGAACCCTCCATTGAAAGTGCATAGTCAAGACCTCTGCCGATATAAAGCAGACTGTCTGCCGCAATAAGCTTTGTTGCGATATATTTACATTTTTCTTCGCAGTTGTCAATAACATACTGAACCGCGTCGGGCATTTTCATAAGTGCAGATACAAGTCTTTTACATTCTGCAACGCTTACGGTTTCCTTTGCAAGTGCAAGCTCAAAGGCAAAAAGATAAACAACCGAAAGCTGTGTTATATAAGCTTTTGTAGACGCAACTGCAATTTCGGGGCCTGCCAGCGTGTAAATTAGCATATCTGCCTCACGCGCAATTGAGCTTCCTTTAGCGTTTACAATTGCAAGCGTAGTCGCCCCCTTCTGCTTTGCAAGGCGCATTGCAGCAAGGCTGTCGGCAGTTTCGCCCGACTGTGAAATTATAATTACAAGATCACCCTTGCCTACAATCGGATTTCTGTAGCGGAATTCAGAAGCAATATCTACATTCACGGGAACTCTTGCAAGGTCCTCGATAACGTATTTTCCTACCATTCCTGCGTGCATTGCTGTACCGCAGGCTACAATCGTAATGTTAGTAAAGTCCTTTAGCTTCTCAAGCGTAATGCCGCACTCCTCAAGGCAGGGCAAGCCGTCCTTGATTCTGGGCATAATTGTTGTTCTTATTGCAAGCGGCTGTTCATTGATTTCCTTAATCATAAAGTGAGGATAGCCGCCCTTTTCAGCAGCCTCCATATCCCAGTCAGCAGTTTTTAATTCTTTCTCAAGCGGTTCAAGGTGTTCGTCAACAAAGGTTACACCTTCACCCGACAAGGTTGCAATTTCATCGTGGTCAAGCAGATAATAATCTTTTGTGTACTGCAAAATAGCAGGAACATCGGAAGCGATAAAGCACTCGCCCTTGGCAACTCCGACAATAAGCGGACTTTCTCTGCGAACTGCATAAACTTTGTCAGGAAAATCCTTAAACATAATTCCAAGTGCAAACGAACCCTTAAGCTCAGCCATTACTGCGTCAATAGTTTCAAGAGGATTTCCGTTATATTTGTAGTCAAGAAGCTGTGCAACAACCTCTGTGTCGGTATCACTTAAAAACTCTCTGCCCTTTGAAATCAAAAATTCCTTTAACTCTATGTAATTTTCTATAATTCCATTGTGAACAATCGTAACTCTTGCGCCGCTGTGCGGATGTGAATTAACATCCGACGGCTCACCGTGAGTTGCCCATCTAGTATGACCTATACCAACACTGCCGTTAGGCTTGCCGACAGCTGCAAGCTTATCCTCTAAATCCTTAAGCTTTCCCTTTGTCTTTACAGTTTTAATTTCGCCGTTTTCAAAAACAGCAATACCTGCCGAGTCATAGCCTCTGTACTCAAGCTTAGTAAGTGCGCTTACTAGCACGTCGCTGCAATCCCTGTGACCTACGTATCCAACAATACCACACATATAGTTTTCTCCCTTTCAAAAGACAGTAATCTGTTTAAATCAGTTGACCTTATGATTGAATGTGGGCACCAGCTCACTTAACAGCTCAACAGTTTTTTCGCTGTCGTTGTCATCAGCCGCTTTTCTAAGGTTATGAAGCTTTGAAAGCATATCCTCTGCGTCTATGTCAATCTGGTTACCTATAAATATTTTATTATTTGCCGTTGAAGTAAGACCTTCCTCGTCCATAAGAAATTCTTCAAAAAGCTTTTCTCCCGGACGAAGTCCAGTAAACACGATTTTAACATCTTTATACGGAACCTTTCCGTACATACGGATAAGGTTTTCGGCAAGCGTTGTAATCTTGACAGGCGCACCCATATCAAGCACAAATATTTCGCCGCCCTTTGCCATTGCTCCTGCTTCAAGCACAAGTGAAACAGCCTCGGGAATAGTCATAAAATATCTGATAATGTCGGGGTGAGTCACGGTTACCGGCGAACCGCTTTCAATCTGTCTGCGGAAAAGCGGAATTACCGAACCGTTGGAACCAAGTACGTTGCCAAAGCGTGTTGTAACAAACTCCGTATGCGTACTCGTCTGCGCCTTATACTGAATAATCATTTCGCAGGCACGCTTCGTTGCACCCATTACATTTGTCGGATTAACAGCCTTATCGGTTGAAATCATAACAAACTTATCAGCACCGTAAAATTCTGCAAGCGTTGCAACGTTAAATGTACCGAAAATGTTGTTCTTTACAGCCTCCTCGGGTACGGTTTCCATCAGCGGAACATGCTTGTGTGCCGCTGCGTGGAAAACAATCTGAGGACGATACTCTCTGAAAATTACGTCCATCTTGTCATAATCACGCACAGAAGAAATCAGCGTTACAAGATTAATCGCCGACCCGTATTCAAGCACAAGCTCCTGCTGTATATCATATGCGTTGTTCTCATAAATATCTACAATAATAATCTGCTCGGGCGAATACTTTGCAATCTGCCTGACAAGCTCACTTCCGATTGAACCGCCGCCGCCTGTAACAAGACAAACCTTGCCTTTTATAAAGCTTCGGATTTCCTCTTTGTTAAATTCAATCGGCTTTCTGCCGAGCAAATCTTCGATTTTAATTTCCTTTGCCTGAGAGATAAGCTGAGTATGTTTATCATCAAAAAGTAATTCGCTTAAATAAGGAATAACCTTGATTTTGCACTCGGTAGCAGAGCAGTAGTCAAGGATTCTGCGCTTGTCCTCCTCTTCGCACGACGGAAGCGCAACAATTATGCTGTCAATATGATAATCGGTACAAATCTTCGGAATTTCGGGGGTAGCGCCGACAACCTCCACTCCGTTGATTTTGTTTCTCAGCTTTGTTACATCGTCATCAACAAAACACACGGGAAGAATATTGCGTACAGGACTGCCTTCATCATATCGTGCATTTTGAATTTCAGTTAAAATCATTCTTCCTGCATTACCTGCACCTACAATAAGGGTGCGTTCATATGAATCGGCACGGCCTGCCTCGGTAAGATTAAGGAAAGTGCGCTTAAATATAAATCTGAACGCAAGCACACCGATAGTGGCAACAAAGAAGTAGCACAAAGTGAAAATAATTCTTTGAGGCACTTGCAAAAACATTGAAATTATATATCCCAACGCAAATCCAAAAGTCATAGCTATTGTGCAGGCAAAATAGTCTTTGATATTAAAATACCGCCAAAGCCGTGAATATCCGCCCAGAATAAACATCATAAAGACGCACATAACCAAATCAATTATGATGTAATAGAGCAAACCTCTGCTTGCCTCTGCACCGATAAAATCAAAGAAAGACAGTATGAAATTTACAATCAATCCGCTGATTACAATAATAAAAACATCTGCCAAAGCAAGAATCAGCTTTCTGACATTAATTCTTTTCATAAACCTCTATACCCCTAAAATATTATAAATTGTATATACAAAATATATTGCGAAAATAAATTTTAATAATTTTATTATTAATATTAAATACCAAAATATCCTGTTTTCATTTTAATATTTTTATAAACCGTACTCAAAAAACCACTATGATATTTTATGTTTTGACCTGCGCAAATACCTTCAACATTAGGGTATTTGTTAAAAATCTCAACATTATTTCTGTGTTCGTGTATCCTTCTAAAATATATATTTTCTATAGAAACGCTTTCGTGATCATTTACCTCTTTATAGCTATCTCTCAAAATTTTATTATAAAAATCCTTTTCAACTTTGAAAAACCAAGTAATAATCCAATTATCAGAAGGAATACCTAAAAACAAATTATTGCACTTATGGTTCTCTTTTAATATACTGTTACAATTCTTAATATACAAACGACCGGTGCACTTATAAAAGCTTGTTTCGTTTCTCAATAATATGCTTTTATCAACAGCTTCATTGATCAACATTATTTCACCATAGGACTTTCCATACTTTATTGTCTCTTCAAAATAAGGTTTAGCAAGTATATATTCAAACTGTTTATTTTTCTTTTTTGCTAAATCTTTATAAATTTTATAATCAAAATCATATCCGCTGTTTTCAATGAATACAATCTTTTCAAATTTGCTTTTTTCTATCCATCTTTGAATTGATACACAATATTGTTTAAGTCGTTCGTTTACGTCAATCAAAGCCGTACTTGTATTATTGAATTTTGAAGGGTCAATGGTTCCTGTTAGCAATATAGCGTTCATTTTTTACTTTCTCCTAATTTTTATAAGTACATAAAACACTTTTTCTGACAAAACCGATAAATTTGTAAAATAAACTATGCAATATATTATATATTATATATTATATAAAATTTAGTGTCAAATTTTCTTTATTCAAAGACAAATGAACCGAATCCAGGATTTATCTTGTCTTTATCAGAAAGCTTGATTTCATCAATTCCGTCAAGCGGCCATTCTATGCCTATTGTCGGATCATTCCACATGAGCCCGCCTTCATCTCCGGGATGATAAAAATCTGTAACCTTGTAGCAAAATTCTGCAATATCACTCAAAACAAGAAAGCCGTGTGCAAAGCCTTCGGGAATATAAAACTGCTTTTTATTCTCCTCAGTAAGCTCAATTCCAAACCATTTTCCAAAGGTTTTGCTGTCCTTTCTGAGGTCAACCGCAACATCAAAGACTGAGCCTTTAATTACACGCACAAGCTTTCCCTGCGGATACTTTTTCTGATAGTGAAGCCCACGCAGAACGCCTTTTGTGCTCATACTCTGATTATCCTGCACAAACACCATATCAAGACCGTTTTCGTGCATATCATTCTGGTTGTAAGTCTCCATAAAATATCCTCTGCTGTCTCCGTGAACGGCAGGTTCAATTATGCAAAGCCCTTCAATATCACATTTTGTAACTTTAATCTGTCCCATAAAAAACTCCTAATGTTTACAAATTGTATTTTTTAAAAAATGCAATTCTCTTTTTCTTACTAACAAATAAAATCATACTAGCATCTATTATAAATAATTTTGCTGCTTTATTTATTTCATATCCAGACATAATCAATACTGAAATAAGCTTGAACAACGCAAATATAGCATTGGATTTTGCAGCAGATAACAGTTTCTTCATTACTTTGTATTGTTTACACAAAAAAGCATATTCTCCGTTTTTATCCAATTCATTAAAATATTCGGTTCTAATATAATCATACAAAACGTTTTTCATCGTTAATTCTGTATTCTTTATCAATCCTGACAATGAATTTCTACGTTTTTCAGAATCACTGTTTATTTCACTTACTCCTATTGAATTATTTCCATGTTGTCTGTAATAAGATTCAGTTTTATTAATGCAACAAATCCGACTGCACATTGCTGAATACATCATAACAATATCATCATGTATAAGTACTGAATTAAACGGCACCGTAATTTTCATAATTTCTTTCTTTATCGCTATACACATTCCGGGAATAACATTAATATGACTAATTCTTTTTACTAAAAAATCTCTGTCAATAATCGTATAAATATCGTCGTTATTAATCCAGTCACGCACATCAGGGAAGAAATAATCCCAAACTGTTTTTCCACTGGGATTCAACTTATCATCAGTAACTATAGCACCAGAAAATACTAATCCGCACTCAGGATACTTTTCAAAAGCCTTCATAAAAACCTCTACTTTGTCTTGCTTCCAGACATCATCCTGATCGGCAAAGAATAAAATATCTGCAGTTGAATTGTTGTAAGCGTTCTCAAAGTTCTTGGTAACACCATGCTCTCCGCAGTTTTTTACTATGACTATATTGTAGTCACTGTGATTGTCAGCATATTCATTCAGAAACTCAAAAGTTCCATCTGATGAACCGTCATCACTAATTATTATTTCATCAACTTTTTGTGTTTGATTTAGTATGCTGTCTAACTGTTCTTTTATAAACTTTATGCCATTATAAGTTGCAATAAGTACTCCTGCTTTCAAAAGCTACCTCCAGATTTATATTGTACTTTGATTTAGTTTTTAATTTTACTTATCTTATCAAAATTTATATTAATTCAATATATCTCCTCAAAGCATCCTGCCAATCAGGAAGTCTTTCAAAACCATTTTCATTCAGCTTATCCTTATTCATTCTGCTGTTTGACGGGCGCTTTGCCTTTGATGGGTATTTATCACTCGTAACAGGCAATACGGATACATTTTTATAAGCCTGGTCAAACTCCGATGCCTGTCTGAATATCTCACAAGCAAACTCATACCAACTGCAAAAGCCCTCATTCGTTGCATGATAAATTCCGTATTTATCACTTTCAGCCATATCAACAAGCAATCTTGCAAGATCCGGTGTGTAAGTAGGTGACCCTATCTGATCATCAACCACAGTAATTCTATCGTGTGTTTTTCCGAGATTGAGCATAGTTTTGACAAAATTCTTGCCGTTCTGTCCAAACACCCACGCAATTCTTACTATGAAATACTTTTCAAGCCATCTTTCAACAGCAAGCTCGCCCTCGTATTTGGTCTGCCCATAAACACTAAGTGGATTTCTCTCGTCATCAGGCTCCCAGGGACGTGTATCTTGTCCGTTAAAAACATAGTCTGTTGAAATATAAATCATCTTGCAGTCAAGCTTTTTGCAGACCTTTGCTATATTTTCAGTACCTACAGAATTCACGAGGTGAACCTTGTCCCTTTTATCCTCATCTTCAGCCAAATCAACTGCAGTCCAAGCCGCACAATGGATTACAACATCAGGATTAGCATCTGTAATTATCTTGTCAACACTTTCGCCGTCGGTAATATCCATTTCTTCAATGTCAACACCAACTGCATCTTTGTAACTTCTCTTTTCAAGCTCACGCATTACATCATAGCCAAGCTGTCCTTTTACACCTGTTACAAATACCTTCATTTTTCTACGTCCTTTATTCTGTCACCATACATATTGTCATAGTAGTTCTGATACTCGCCTGACACTATGCGTTCCCACCATTCTTTATTGTCAAGATACCACTTTATGGTCTTTTGAATACCGTCTGCAAACCTTGTTTCGGGCAGCCAACCAAGCTCTGCGTGAATCTTTGCAGGGTCAATTGCGTAACGCATATCATGACCTTTTCTGTCGGTAACGTGCACAATTAAATCCTCGCTTTTACCTAGAGCCTTGCAGATGATTTTTACAATATCAATATTCTTCATCTCGTTGTGACCGCCGATATTATAAACCTCGCCAACCTTGCCGTTGCGGATAATCAAATCAATTGCTTTGCAATGATCCTCAACATAGAGCCAGTCACGCACGTTAACACCCTCACCATAGACAGGAAGCGGTTTTTCTGCAAGCGCATTTGCTATCATAAGCGGAATTAGCTTTTCGGGGAACTGATACGGTCCGTAGTTGTTTGAGCAACGACTGATTGTTGTAGGCAATCCGTAAGTTCTGTGATATGCATTTACAAGCAAGTCTGCACCTGCCTTTGAAGATGAATACGGGCTTGAAGTTTTCAGCGGAGTTGTTTCAGTAAAGAACAAGTCGGGACGGTTAAGAGGCAAATCACCATATACTTCATCCGTGGAAACCTGATGATAGCGCTTTACGCCGTACTCCTTTGAAGCGTCCATAAGTACCTGTGTACCGAGAATGTTGGTCTGCAAAAATATTTCGGGATTTTCAATTGAACGGTCAACGTGACTTTCAGCCGCAAAGTTGACGACTATATCAAAATTTTCCTCTGCAAAAAGGTCAAACATTGCCTTTCTGTCGCAGATGTCAGCCTTTACAAATCTAAAATTATCGCACTGCATAGCCTTCTTGAGCGTTTCAAGATTGCCTGCGTATGTAAGCTTGTCAACACAAACAATTCTGTCCTCCGGATGCTCTTTAAGTTCAAGATAAACAAAGTTTGCACCGATAAATCCTGCGCCGCCTGTTACTAAAATATTCATAATCAAAATCCCCCATTATGTATCAGTATTTTAATTTTCCGTCAGCAACCGCCTTAAGGTGCTTTCCATACGGACTTTTGCCATATTTTTCTGCGTTATCAAGAAGCTTTTCTTTTGAAATCCATCCGTTTTTATAGGCAATTTCTTCAGGTGCAGAAATTTTAATACCCTGCCTCTGCTCAATCATTCTCACAAAATCGGCAGCGTCAACAAGGCTGTCCATTGTACCCGTGTCAAGCCATGCAAAACCTCTGCCAAGCAACTGAACATCAAGCCTGTCTTTTTCCAGATATTTCTCATTAAGCGTTGTTATCTCCAACTCCCCTCTTGCAGAAGGTTTAACGTTTTCAGCCATTTCGGCAACACCCGAAGGATAAAAATACAAACCTGTAATTGCATAATTTGACTTTGGATTTTCCGGCTTTTCTTCAACAGAAATAACCTTTCCCGACTCGTCAAACTCGACAATACCAAAACGTTCAGGATCATTTACATAATAACCGAAAACCGTTGCACGGTTATTTTCCTCTGCATTTTTTACAGTTTCCCTTAACGAACGAACAAAGCCGTTGCCGTAAAAAATATTGTCGCCAAGTACCATTGCGCAGGCATCATCTCCGATAAACTCCTTGCCGAGAATAAATGCCTGTGCAAGTCCATCAGGAGAGGGCTGAACCTTGTATGAAAGATTAATTCCAAACTGTTCTCCTCTTCCAAGCAACTGTTCAAACCTCGGAGTATCCGACGGTGTCGAAATTATCAAAATATCCTTAATACCTGCAAGCATTAGTGTTGAAAGCGGATAGTAAATCATCGGCTTGTCATAAACAGGCAAAAGCTGTTTTGATGTAACCATTGTCAGCGGATAAAGTCTTGTACCCGCTCCGCCTGCTAAAATTATACCTTTCATAAATTCACCCCTGATTTTTATATCCTTAACTTTTTTATCAATACATATATCATTTCTGGTATCATCAAGCAAATTTATTAATTTTTAAGCAAATCAAACTCATTGTGCGCAATTATCAGATAAACATGCTTGTCCAAACTCTACATCCATTTTGTTTTAAAATTATCCATGTCTTACCTCAGAAACAGTTTTGTAAAGATCTTTTCTTTAATCATACTAATTTTATACTTATTATAGTCCAAATTTGAAAAATCTGGGTTTATTTCTCTTATCTTTGCAATCTTTTCCTTTTTTGAATATGTTTTATCATGCATAATAAAATATATTAAAGTATTTTTTTTATTTTCCATTTCAATTTGCATTATTATATCTGCTTTAAAGTTATACTTTTCAACCAGGCTCTTAATTAAATCAAGTAATTCTTCACCGGATTTCATTCCACCTTTTGCGAAATCAGCCATCAATGAAGTATTATTCAGTTTCATATAATGATAAGGCATTTTATCTGTTACATAAACAAACTCCGTTTCTAGTTTTAGCAGATATTCAACAGTAAATTTTATGTCTTCTCCCATTGAAAGCGCGGTATCAAATCTAATACACTTTTCTTTAATTATTTTGTTTAAAAATAACTTATTCCACAACGCTGTAAGGTAAAGTTCATCATATAATCTAAACGCTTCACCTAAACTAACTTTTTCACTACCGCCGCTCCAGCAGTATTCAACAGGTTTACCACCACTGTATTCATCGTGAAATACAAAGCCGCAAATAGGAAATAAATCATATTCTTGATATATATTATAAAGTATCTCAAGATAATCAGCTTCAACATAATCATCGCTGTCAACAAAACAAATATACTTGCCTTTGGCTACATCAATTCCTCGGTTGCGAGTATATGAAACACCTGAGTTTTTGCGATTTGACAATACTTTAATATTACTGTGCTTATCAATATAATTATTACAAATGTCTAAACTCCTGTCAGTTGAACAATCATTAATAAGGATAATCTCTATATTTTTATATGACTGCGACAGAAGAGAATCAATACACTTTTCAATTGTCCTTTCGGCATTGTAAACCGGTATAACAACAGTAATCAAATCCATAATCAATCAAACGCCTTTTTTACCGCATTAGGTAGTAAATTTTTATAATACATCATTCTGTAAGGAATAATGTCGGGAACTTCGAATTCATTTTTATATTTTTTAATATAAATGCAATTTTCATCATTCTTTCGGTTCTCATCTTTTGTAAAAAGCACTTTAGGAAATTTTAGTTTTTTAAATTCTTCATAATTCCCTTGTGAAAATCCGTCTCTTTCAATACAAATAACAAATATTTTGTTTTTATTTATGCGTATTTTCCGACTTTCCCATTTTTCAAGAGCTTCTTCCTTAGAGTTATAATGCATAAAATTAATCTGCATTCCGTCCGCAAAAGTACCTATAGGATATTTTTCTCCGTCACAAACCACAGGTATTTCAGATAAATAATGCTCATAATTATTTACAAATTTCAAAAAATCTGAAGGCATCATATATAAATTAACCGTTGGCGACAAAAACCTCGCCTCACAATCATGATACATAACGCCGCCAATGCAATTTTGAGAAAACAAAGTGATATCTGATAAATCTACGTTGGCTTTAATTATACGTTTCTTTTCAATTATTCGTCTAAAATAAAACTTTACTCTTGTCATAATAATTCTACTAGATATTCTCCCGCTCTATCAATAACTAATATTTAAGATTTATTTTACTTTATTTAACATAGAAATTTTCAAACGCTTTAATTTTGAATCGGTGTATACATAATCCCAAAGTGTTCCAAAATCGTATTTATTAAAATTATCAAAAAAAATTTTTCTTTTATCATTGTATGACGCAGAAACTGAAATTGATGGATTATATTTTAAAAATTCCTCACTATCAATTTCCTCTATATAAATATCATTCAAACTATTTTTTAACCAATTTGCCTTTTCGGTATTTATTATTAAAAGAGACACACCCTTATCATCGTCATTTTGCGGAGCAATTTTCTCTATCCCCCAACAATCACCAAGAGTAAAATCAGCAAATGAGTTTTCCAATTTACAATCACACCAGTAACAGGATTTTCTTAAATAAAGATTATCAATAAATCCCATAAAATAAAGACATTTATTACGTTTCTCCTGAAAAATATATCCATCTTCAAATTCAAATTTTATTGTATAATCCTTCCAGCCTGTAGTCTTATCGCGAAAATCTATACTTTTCAACTTGCTATTTTTATGTACATAGTCAATATATTTTTTAAACACCTTATTCGACGGCACACCATGACAAACTACTTCTCCGCAGAGCAGATTTTTATAATCTTTTTTCAGAAACATTTTTAATCCTTTAACCTGGCATGGTGTTCCTACAAATAAAACTTTCTTATCATTGCTTAATAACTCCTCTATTATCTTATATGTATCTCCTATATTGCTTTGAATATATTTTGACTTTAACATAGCATTAAGTTCTTCCAGAGAAGAAGCAACTACATGTATTACTTCAAAATCACCATTATACTTTGCCGAACAAACATAACCACCATCTGTTATAACGCTTTTTGCAATTTCATAAAAAATGCCGCCCGAAGAACTTTTTTTTCTTACAAAATCATCTTTACTGTAACACAAAAATATATTATTAGCTAGTTTATTTGCACTTACCTCTAATTCTGCCTGGCACACAGAATGACACAACCCGCAATCAACACACAAACTGTCATTTATTTGCGGATACAAAAAACCTTCGTCATTAACATTCATGCTTATTGCCGACTTAGGACAAATCTGTGCACAAGCAGAACATCCTGTACACTTATCTTTATTATTGCAAACATATTCCATTATTCTAAAACCCCTAATTCACGAAGTCTTTCATCACTCGCCTCTTTTACAGGCTTTGCAGGAACGCCCGCCAACACACCATAACCTCGCTTATAGTCTTTAATTACAACTGCATTAGCTCCAACAATTGTATTGTCTCCTATTTTTATTTCTCCAAGTACTTTTGCTCCACAGGTAATCATACAATTATTTCCTATAACAGGGCATTTACCGGTACCATTATACCCAATTGTAACCTGTTGATTCACCCAACAATTCTCCCCAATCTTTTCTGCCGAAATATATGTAGCAAAACCATGCTGAATATACAAGCCTCCTCCAATATCAGAGGTAACTATATATAAAGTTTTTTCGGGAGGATACCACAACTTAACCCAACAGGTAAATATTTTATGTTTGTTATTTCTGTAAATAAACAAATTTCTGAATTCCCTATAGGTAAACAAAAGTATGGCAATTTTGCTGTTCAAACTCTCATTACCTTTTTGCCATCTGTTGACATCCATAATCAGTCTTTCGTTCTTTTTAAACAACGGATAAAAAAATAATATAGGTAAATATCGCAAATAAATAATAATTTTTTTCATATTAACCACTTAATCAAATAGAATTAATTCTTTATTTATATTATCACTTTGGGATAATTCATTATTCTCTTTTTTCCTTTTTAGAATTCTTTTAATTATGCTAGGCTTTTTATATGGATATATTTTTATATATTCCTTTAACTTTTTCTTAAGTTCAGGACTAACTGTATTGCCTTGATAAAACAACAGTATATCTGACAAATGATAATAGTAAGACTTTTTTATTTCAGGAAATTTTTGGGAGATATATTCATATCTTTCAACAAAACAATCAGTTCTGTCTGAAATAAGTCTGTCGTTATTACTGTCATTCATGACGCTAGATTTTCTCATACGATAGTTGTAAAAAACATCATCTGTATTCAGTATTTTTTTTGCACGAGAAACAAGCCTATATGTAAAAAATTCATCATCAATTTTTCTTCCAACGGGAAATAAAGTATCTTTTAACAAAACAGTTTTAAAAAGCTTGTTGCAAAAAATTGAACACTTCCATTCTTTCAAAATATCCGATAAAAACTGAATATTCGAAACTCTTGAAAAGTGATTTTCAATTTTCCAATACGGATATGTTTTACCGTTTATATACACATCACAAAAATTACACTGCACTATTTCCACATCATACTTCATCATATACGAAAGCATTTTTTCATACATATCAGATTCAATATAATCATCACTGTCAATTATTGAAAGATAATTTCCCTTAACAAGCTTCAATCCGGCGTTTTTTGCCGCTCCTGCACCAGAATTTTGCTGATGAACAACAGTAATCCTATCATCCTTTTGTGCATATTCATCGCATATTTTACCCGAATTATCTGTTGAACCATCATCGACCAGAATAATCTCAAGATTTTTATATGTCTGATTAATAACGCTGTCCAGTGATTCCTTTAAATATTTTTCTACATTGTAAACAGGAATTACAACAGAAATCATATCATTCATAATTCTACCCTTTTATTCGTTTTAATTTGCCTGCAATTTTTTTTATAGGTGCAGAAAGCAATTCCTTTTCGTATTCGTTCATACTCAAAAACCATACCGAAATAAAAAATACAACTGTAAACAGAATTGCTTCAACCAAAAATACTAAAAACGAATCTATCGGAAAAACATACGTAATGAACGCTCCAAAAGCAATAGGGATTAAGAAACCCGGTACCAATCTCAATATTTTTTTCCAGAAAGTAATAATATCAAGACCAACCTTTTTGTGATAATAAATATTCATAAATATATCATTACCGCAGATATAACAAAACATTGTCATGAATGCTGCCCCCATACTGGCATACACCTTAAAGGAATCTGAATCACTACCAAAATAATTCTTCAAAAATAACACTATTCCTATCGTCAATAAAACATTTACAACAGCAACAAGAAAATATACAATACTTCTTGCTTTATGCATATTTTTCGCTTTCTGTATTTCAATTCCGATATTTTGAAATAAAGGAACATAGGTAGCCAGCAACAAAAACAATCCTACAAAATATGATGTTATACCGTACTCTTCTCCTGCCCACAAATTAATAAAATGTAAACCAAAAATTATATATGCAATTAAAATAAAAGAAACAATCAAACATTGCACTCTGCCGATTCTTTGAAATATTTCATTTAACGCAACATTATTATTTTTATCTTCTGCAACGATTTTGTTAATTTGAGGAGAAAAAACGCTTGAAACTGAAGTTGAAATACTCATAAAATATCGTCCAAATGTTGCGCCTATTGTATATATAGCAACAGCATTTGTTCCGGAAAACATACCTAACAGCAATGTATCAGTAGAACCTGTAATTTGATCTGTTATTGAATTTATAAATAAAAATCCTGAAAATACAAAAACATTCTTAATTAATAATTTGTCCAATCCATGAAAATCAAACTTCATATTTAATGATTTTTTGGCATATATAACGTACGTAGAGTAAGTTAATATACTTACAGTCAGGCTTATTACAGAAATACTTACAGCCTTACCGCCAAAATACAAAACAACCAAATTTATCATAGGCTGTACAATTCCTGCAATCAAAACAGCACTTTTAATAAATATGTATTTCTCATACGCCTGTATTACCATTGCAACAGTGTTGAAAAGGAATGTAACAACAAACTGACAAATCGACAAAATCATAATAATTTTTATTTTTTTGAGTTCTGTATCTGTAAGACTGTTGCCAAAAATATTATCGGCAAAAATAACCATAATTGAGCCTGTAATTAAAACAAGTAACGCGAGAAAAGAAAATATGCTAAAAAAGACACCGTTTAACTTTGCTTCTCCTTCTTTATCTCCTTTTGCTCTGTACAATGAATTAAATCTAATATATGCACCTGAAATACCAAAACTAAATAATGATAAATAAGATGTTACAGAATTTGCCGTACCAAAAAGTCCATATTCGCTTTGTCCGAGCATTTTCAACATTATCGGTGTATATATAAGTGAGATCGTATTACCGATTATAATGTGTGCATATGATAAAATAGTGCCTGCTTTTCTCTGATTAATTGCCATTTATTTCTCCTTATTTACAACGCTTTTTAAACTCATACCTGCTGCCAGTGAACTTTCTTTATATTTAGGTATTATTTGTCTAAGTCTTTCTCGGATAAAGTTTTCATTTTCCATAATATACGAAAAAGCTTTTTGTAAATCATATTTGCTAGACATATCTTGAACCGCTAAAACATAATTTTCGTAACTTCCAAATAAATCTTGCGCAATCCCAAGTGATTTAATTGAATATCCAACTACCAAAGTAGGTACAAAAGTTGAATACGCTGCAATAGTGGCATGAGTTCTTGCACCAATAAAAAACCTGCATCTAGCAATATACCCTTTAATTTCCTCACAGGTATAATCTCCCAACTTTATAACTCTGTCAGTCGACTCAAATTTTTCATATAATGCGTTTATAGGAATAAAATCGTTATTATATTCCCAAACAACGTGCGGTATAAGACAAATATTCATATCCGTTTCCTGAATTATGTATTCTATCAGTTGTACATAATTTTGATATGCTATATTTTCTCCACTCTCATAATCATTTATAAGCGGGCTTATGTTAATACCAACTGTATTATTTTCAATAAATGTTTTAGGCAACGGCAGCTCTTTTTTTTCGAGCACAAAAGCCGGATCTGAAACTTTTACCGTATTAGGATTTATCTTTTTTATCAATTCATAAGAAAGAGGTTCTCTGACTGTGATGAGATCAAATCCTTTTAAATCTTCTTTTACTTCATCAGTTAAGCTTTCCTCATCAATAGAACAACCCCATAAAACATTTTTCTTACAGTATTTACGAATTTTTCTGTCCAATTCAGCCCCTTGTTTTGCTGACCAAGGATAACAATAATTATCACCGCCTATTGACAAAGCAACTGTATCTTTAAATAGTTTCTTTAAGAACAAATCGTTCATTGCACTGTCTTTTTTTAGAAACATATTCTTAATATACGCAACAATAAAAGATATGCTTTTATGGCTCATTTCTTCGGTAGCTAATACTCCGTCTGTGATTTTGTCAATACCATATTTAATGTCTTCAGGTTTTCCGGTTGACCAAAGCCATACCTCAGAATCAAGATATTGTTTTATAATCGAAGTTGTTGTTCTGACTAACGCTTCACAGCCGTGATTTCCGCTGCCTCCATGCATATATAATACTGTTTTCACAATCAACTGCTCCCTGTCCCTATTAAACTAAAAACCTATCCCTATAATACTTCTTATTTTACAACACAAGAAAAAACTTTTACTTGCAAAAGAAATCCAGAATCTGTTTCTTCTTTCTATCATATTAAGTTCATCTTTTTTAAGCTTATTTCCGTTAACACATTTTTTAATTATCATTTTTGCCTGTTTTTTTTCTTTCCCTTGCATAAATTTCATAGCTGACTGGCACATAAAAATACAGGTTCCGAATAAATCAAATTTTGCCTGCTTTTCAAGTTTTGGAAAATTCGCTTCAATATATTTTTGTCTTTCAGTTTTCGCCTCCAATGCATCAAGTCTGCGCAAATTAAAACTTTCACCCATAATGCTTCCGCCACGTTGGAGATAAAAATACATCGGTTTGTTTATTTTCGTTACTTTTTCTGCTTGTCCAAAAATTCTATAAGTCCAAAATTCATCCTCATTTAGCTTGCCCTTAGTAAACTGTATGTTCAAAACAAATTCAGCTTTATAAAGTTTATTCCATACATATTGATGAAATTTGTTTTCCGCTATCAAGAGTGAAAGGGCTTTTTCTGTTGTAAACGAGTCAATTTCACCTTTTCCATTTTCGAAATAAGGCTCTGTACCTTCTTCAAATCTAACAATATCGCATTCAATAATATCACTATTTTCAGCCTTCATTGCAGAATAAAGTGTCTCAATAAAGTTATTGGAAATATAATCATCGCTGTCAATAAACGAGATATATTCACCTGTTGCAATTCTCATTCCTGCATTTCTTGCATCGGATAAACCACCGTTTTCTTTATGTATAACCTTAATTCTATCGTCCTTTTTTGCATATTCATCGCAAATTTTCGGACAGTTGTCGGGTGAGCCGTCATCAACAAGAATAATTTCAAGATTATTATAAGTTTGGTTAATTATACTGTCAACACATTTACTTAAATATTTTTCTACATTATAAATTGGTACTATAACCGAAATTAAATGTTGCATTGTTTCACCTGCTGAAGAGAATAAGTTTTCCGCAATTTCATTTCACCCATGCTTAATTTTTCGAATTATATTTAATAAAGCCCGTTTTATTGGATTGGTATATATAAAGCTGCAAGTAGTACAAATAAAACTGAAATTTTTTCTGTATTTTACTGCCAGTTTATTTAATGTTACCGCAAAACTATCGTCAACATTTCCAATGGATTTATGTAATATATCTAAAGGTAAAACAAACGATTTTATTCCTTTGACTTTAGCCTGTAAACATAAATCCACTCCATATAGATGCCATCCATCACAAAGATTTTCATCATATTTTATTTTGCTGAATAAAGATTTTTTACACGCCATAAAACACTCATCAAGCGAAAAAACATTTTTGGGTGAATCTATTGTGTCATATTTATTTTCCATATCACCTTGATACATTGAGGACAAAGTCAGTCTTCTGTTTTTGAAATCATTTTCAACTCCGGCAGCACCGCACAAACACTCCTCGTGGATAGATAGGAAATTATAAACATAATCCAAAACATAATCAGAACAAAAAACAATATCCTGATGTAAAAAAACTAAGACATCACCATTAGCCTGCATTGCTCCGTAATTCAAAGCTTTTGCAGCGCAAGAAAATTTACCATTCGTATTGTCTAAAGATATAAACTCAACATCAACATTTTTTTGATTTTTGGCGCTCTCCGTCATATCGGTCAATTCAGATGCGTTATTATATACTGTAATTAATGATATTTTTTTCATATTTACTCCATAAATATTTTTATTCTTTCGTCTAAATATCCCAATTGGGAGTCCTTAGCTTATCATAAATCTTATATAATGCACCATACAGAAAAGATACATATTTTAAAATTAGTGCATTTACCTTTATGTTTCCGGATAACATATTGTTATCCAATAAACTTATAATTTCTTTTCTTAACGCCTTACATTCATCTTTTTGTTTCTTATTTCCATAGAATCTATAATTTCTGTAAAGATTAGACAGTGTATTACTGTATCTTTGGTATGCATAAACCTCAAATTTTTCATTTGTGCTCTTTTCTAAAATTAAGCTGCTTACTTTATGACAATCTTCGGCTGATTTTATTCTGTTTATATTATTACAGGATGAATTGCTATAGGCATAATAATTGTATAAACATTTATCAATAAATACAGATTTATTTGCCTTAATGAAAAGTAAAAAATTTGTTAAAACATCCTCGTTGATTTTAATTTTACTGTCAAATCTAATATTTTCAAATAATTCAGATTTGTATATTTTATTCCAATTACTTCCAACGAACAGCTCTCCGGAAAGAAGTTTAGCGACTGCTTCATCTCTATCCATATTATAAATTTTTTCTGAATTACCGATTTTCTTAATTTCGCCGTCAACCACTTTACTATAACTGCAATGAGCAATATCTACGTCATACTTATGAATTAATTCAAATAATACTTCATACATATTCGGCTCAATGGTATCATCGCTGTCAACAAATGTAATATAATCACCTTCCGAACTTTCAATACCTTTATTTCTGGCAATTGATACCCCGGAGTTATCTTGATAAATATATTTTATCCTGCTATCATTTATTGACTTAATTAATTCTTCAGATTTATCCGTAGAACCATCATTAACGATAATAACTTCCAAATTGCTATATGTTTGCTTTAAAATACTCTCTACACAACGACGGATATATCGCTCGCTATTGTAACAAGGTACTATTACACTTAGCAATTTTCCCAATATTATCTCCTGCCTTCTCATTATAAATAAGAGTAATAAATATCCATAATATTTTTTGCCCAAACTAAAGTTGAGAATTTACTTTCTATGATATTTCTTGCATCATTAATTTGCTTTTCCTCAGGTACACTTTTACTGTCTAATGCATTTTTTAATAGATTACACAATCCATCAACATCTTCATTCTCAAAAAAAGTTACTGTAGGCACCTCATTAGCCCACTCAAGACCATATATATCACTTGCGATAACATTTAATCCCGCATATGCTGCCTCACAAACAGCATAAGAGAAAGTTTCTCGTCTGCTTGCTTGAACAAATGTATCTGTCTTTGAAAAAATAGTATTTATATTCTCCACAGGCATTCCTACCTCAAGCCACTCGGGATATTTATCTGAACCCCAAAAGTGATTTAACTCTGTGATTGTACTTTCATTGCAATTAAATAACAATTTAAATTTATAGCCTGAAGCATAAAGTTTACTCAGTGCATTGAATATAATGTCTGAACCTTTTCTCTTAAAATCCCATCCAAAAGTGACAAAATCATAATTTTTTTCCTTTTGGTCATACGGATAACTTATCCTGCCTAAATCAATTCCATTGAGAACTGTAACTGTTCTGTTCCTATTAAATCCCATATCAATTACAACATCTTTATAATGGTCACTGACGGACACCAAAGTACAATCCTTACCGAACCATTTATACTGCAGCGTGTTAAGAATATTTCTTGACTTCTGCTTGCTTTTTTTTATTGGATCATGCAAATGCCAAAACACCTTTGTATTCTTGGGTCTCATAATATTGCACGGTATATCATATAGTTCAAAATGCGAATGTACTATATCAATATTATTATCACTCATAATTTTCTTTAATTTTCTATATGTTTCCGGCTTTATTCTTGCTTTAGCAAGCGGCAAAAAGAACACCTTACTTGTTTTGGAGAGTTCCGCACACCATTCTTTATTTTTGGCATTCTCAGGAAACGCGTACAATGTATTATGACCTTGCTCTCTTAATAAATTATCAAGACAACGCAAAGACTTAATAAAATTCCCCTCATATTCTGCCGCATAAGCACATACCTGAAGCACATTCACATTTCCCACCACCTATTTCAATATACTAACATTTAACTAAACTAAAAAACATTTCTTCAGCAGCACTAACCGTCTTTTCCTTGCTGAATTTTTTTCCTCTTTCTTTTGCACGCTTTGCATAATCTTCAAGCATACCGGAGGTTGTCAACATTTTCTTTATTCCTTCATACAATGCGTCCTCGTTGTTTTCTGTAATAATTCCGTACTCATTGTTTTTACCGAGCATTTCTTTCATACCCGAAACCTCAACAGTTACAACAGGTGTCCCGACAACAAGCGCCTCCGTCGCTGCTGTACTGAATCCCTCTGCAACAGACGAACAAACAAACATATCACTGTTCTTTATGTACTTATAAGGATTTGTATTATATCCTAAAAGCTTAAATGACTCTTTGATATTAAGCTCGCTAATCATCTTTAATAGCGTGTCCTTTTCAGGTCCTTGACCAAGAACTATTATGTTATGCAAAAACCCATCATCTAATAATCTCTTATGTATTCTGATTAATTTATCAAATCCCTTTGATTTTTTAAGTGTTCCTACAGCCACGAGTGTCTTAACGGTTTTATCAAAAGAATAATCATCTATCGGTTCTTCAGCTTTGGCAATAATTTGGTCGGTTTCAATTGTATTATAAAGAACCTCCATATTTTTTACATTATCAAAAATATTTCCGAAATCGATTTTGACATACTCTGAAACGCATATTATTTTGTCAAACTTTCCATAACAGAGTTTGGCTTCATCGTAGTTTTTAAAAGAATACGAAGCAGTCTCTTTTGTGTGCTGTTCTACATGTATCCAGCTTACAAGTTTTGTACCTTTATCGGTACAACCTGCTGTAATTCGTGCTGTCGGGCCTTCGAGATATGATACAATAATATCATAATGCTCTTTAATAAACTTTTTATATAGATGTTCGGGTGAAAATAGGCAAAAATATTTTGAATTTCCTCTGAACTGCTTTTTATAGCAATATTTATACTTAATATCTCTATTTAAAAATTTCTCATTCACTCCGCCCGCAAACAGTGTCTGAACAGTAATGTCAAATTTGGTTTTATCCATATTATTTACAAGATTTACAAGTACTTTTTCTGCACCACCGTGTGCAAGTGTAGGAATGAAAAATAATATTTTAATCATTTAACTAACCCTTATATCTCTTTTTCTGAAGCATTTTATATACCGGTGACGGGACAAGTCCCAATATCAGCGGTTTGTATGACTGTATTCTGTATTTTGCAGAAAGTCCGAATTTTTTACACATATCCTTTTTCAAACGATACTCAGTTATTCGGAATTTATATTTTTTTCGCTTTATTGCATTTCGGTCATTACGCATACTATAGAGATATTCCTGAATATTGTAAGCTTTATATCCAGCCTCATAAAGTCTTATCCATAAATCGTAATCTTCAATTCTTTCAACCTTAGGTGAATTACTGTATCCGCAAAGCTCTTCAAGAACTGATTTTCTCATCATACAGCCGGCGTGGCAAATTGGGCTTCCGGAAGCAAAATCTTTTTTTTGAGGTTCTTCTTTATAATTCACTCTTCCATAAATACCTTTTTCATCATACAGATTCATACAACAACTTACTATTGCATATTCTGAATATTTATTAAGAATATCTACCTCTTTTTCAAAACGAGTACTGTCACAAATATCATCACCGTCCATACGGGCGGTATATTCACCTTTTGCCTTTTTAAGGCATTTATTAAGTGTAGGTGCGAGAGTCATATTTTTCTCATTCCTGAAAACTTTAATACGTTTATCTTTTTCAGCAATTTTTACAGCAAGCTCATATGTGTTGTCAGAAGAGCAATCATCATACATAATCAGTTCCCAGTTTTTATATGTCTGATTGCATATACAATCAACAGCTTCTTCAAGCGTATCCTCGCAATTATAAATTGCCATTAAGACTGATACTAACGGAGTTTCATTCATTTTTATCACCTTGCTTTTTATGTTGCCTAAAGATTATTTACTATATTAAATAATTCATCTTTTACCGAATTAATGCAAAAAGGTTTTGAAAGCTGTACACTCGCAGTTCCATATTGGTTTTTTAAATCCGGATCATCCATTATTTTTTTTATGGCTTTTGCAAATTGCTTGCAATCATAAGGACTACACGTCTCACCATTTTTTCCTGTCATCATAAAATCAACAGGACCTCTGATTTTTGAAGCAACGACAGGTAAACCACAATACATAGCTTCTATCGGTGCAAGACCTAAACCTTCCCTGATTGACGGAAAAACAAACAGATCAACTTTTCTGCAAATTTCTGCGATATCATTTCTGTACCCCAGAAAAAATACATTATTACTTACACCAGATTCAGCAGCCAAATTACTTAAATACTCTAATTTTTCTCCTTTACCACATATAATATATTTTATTTTATCATTTCTTAATTCTCCTAAAGCCCGAATAACTACTTGATGATTTTTATTATCATTCAATTCTCCAATTGATAACACAACAAAATCATCGTTGTCAAGCTTTAACTCTGAACGTATATCTTTTGATTCATCTTTTATTTCAAGTTTATCAGTATTTACTCCAATACCATGAATATAATAAGTATTTTCAGCTTTAAATTTTCTTCTTGCTCTGTCAAAATCTTCAGTGTTAATAGTAACAAGCGCATCAGTATACTTTGATAACCATTTTTCAATAGGATAAAACACAATCCAGTTAAGCTTTGGCGCACCAGTAAAAAAATGGAATCCATGTGCTGTATATAATACCTTTGTTCCTGTTTTTCTGTATTTCTTTGCCACCAGCCTTGTTACTACACCCATAACAGGTTCATTAGTCATAATGATATCGTAATGTCTATCGGCAAGTAATTTCTTCATCTTCTTGTATCCGTTTATATTAGAAAACTTAAACGGAGAACGTGCTAAATCAACAACATCTATTTTAACAGGCAAATCTTCGAGTTTTTGCTTTAATATATCAACCTTATTTGAAACATTTGAGCAAATAATGTCAACGGAAAATCCATGATTTATAAAATTTTCAATATGCGGCACCCAGAATTGCGATAAATGAAGTTCTGTTGCCGTAAGCAAAATTTTCTTACTCACCGAAAATGCCCTTTACCTTCCTTACAATACCCTCTGCATTAATGCCGACCTGCTCTCTCAAATAAGCCTGCGAGCCAACCTCAATGCAGTAAAAATCATCAATTCCTATTCTATGGATCTTTGCTTTGCCGCCGCACTCTGCAAGCACCTCAGCAACTGCTCCTCCGAAACCGCCGACGATGTTATGCTCCTCAACGGTAAATATATTGTCAAATCTGTTTGCACAGTTCTTAATTACGGCACTGTCTATAGGCTTTACTGTAGGAAAGCTGTACTGCTCTACAGCGATTCCCTGCTCTTCAAGCATATCGCATGCCTTTGAGGTTTCCTCAAGAATTGCTCCGGTTGAGAAAACTGCAACTTTTTTATTCATATTTTTAGCTTCACGCAATTTATATGCCTTGCCGATTTCAAATTCCTTGATTACGTTATTCACATTCTGCTCTCCGCCTCTACCCAATCGGAGGTAGCAGGTACCATCAGTCTGCGCAATCTTTTTAACAGCAAGTGCCGCTTCTGTCGGGTCGCCGGGGCAGATTACCGTTACATCGGGTAATGCACGAAGAATTGCAATATCCTCCGTTGCGTGGTGGCTCATTCCGAGCGAGCCGTAAACATAACCGCCGCCTACGCAGATTACATTTACGTTTGCGTTATGGTATGCGCAGTCGTTGCGTATCTGCTCAAGGCACCTCAGTGTGGGGAAGTTGCCGATTGAATATGTAAACACCTTCTTGCCCTCAAGCGCCATTCCTGCGGCAACTCCGGTCATATTCTGCTCTGCAATTCCTGCATTTATAAACTGATTCGGAAGCGTTTCCCAAAAGCTTTTGAGTACACCGAATCCGAGATCGCCTGTTATAAGTTCAACATCTTTATCCTCTTTACCAAGTTCGATTAAAGTTCTGATTACTGTATCTCTCATCTATCTTCAACCTCCCTTGTGTAATATGTAGGATGATATGATTCTGACACGGTGTGTCTGCAATTTTCAGGTTCAGCCTGAGTTTCAGGACAGCCGTCCGGCGTGTACGGATCGGTAACTGTTTCCGGCTTTGTTTTATGGAGTTCGTTTACGGCACAGTTGTATTCCCAACCCTCGTGCGGAAATCTGTAGTGCCAGAGAATATCCATTTCCATAAAAGATATTCCCTTACCTTTTACCGTATGTGCAATTATAACAGTCGGCCTATGCTCGGGATTTGAAGTATCCTTCAAGGCATTTTTCAATTCATCGTGATTGTGACCGTCAACCTCAATAACATTCCATCCAAAGCCTTTCCATCTCTTAGCCATATCAACCTCAAGCGTGTTGTTGCAATAGTCAAGGCTCTGCATATGGTTATGGTCAACAATTGCAACAAGGTTGTCAAGCTTATAATGGTTGGCAAATTCAGCCGCCTCCCAAACAGAACCTTCGTTGCACTCACCATCACCCATAACGACAAAAGAGCGGAAACTTTTACCATCCTGCTTAGCTGCAAGCGCCCTGCCGGTAGCGACAGGAAGGCCGTGTCCCAGAGAACCCGTTGAAAAATCAATTCCGGGCAGGTGGTGGGATACATGACCTGATAATCTGCTTCCGTTTGCATAATGAGTTTTAAGCTCCTCGACAGGGAAAAAACCGTTTTCGGCTATAGCGGCATAAACAGAAGCTCCTGCGTGACCCTTACTCAGAATAAAGCGGTCTCTGCCGTCCCACTCGGGATTACTGCTGTCAAATTTTAGTATGTCAGTATACAGAACACCCATAATATCGGCAACAGACAGTATTGCGCCGATATGGCTTCCGCCCGACAAATGTGTCATTTCAATTCCGTGGCGACGTATCAACCATGCAAGTTCTTTGCTGTTCATACTTTCCTCCAAAAAACAATAATTAATCCATACAAAATTAATGTATATAACCGGTAAATTCACTTACATAATACGGATACATTTGCAAGTAGAAAAACGCAATCAACGCTATGCCATAAACTATTGTTATAGTCTTTCTTGTATCCTTATCAAAACAGCGGTGCAGTAAGTACGGTATTAAAATTAAATCATAAACCTCTGTGTAAATTGGCAATCTTCCCACCAAAATACCACTTGTAAACATTCCAACTAAATAAAGCGCTGCCGTAATAAGAGACATATTAACGCAAATATTCAACATAGTATTTTTCTCATAATCGCATTTTAATTCGTTTTTTTTCCAAAATGCCAAAGTCGGCGGAATCGCAAAGAATAGCACCCTAAGCGGGTTTACACCGTCATCTTCTTCAAACTGAGATGTTGCGCCTGCATAAGCTGTATTTCCCAATGTACGGTCAACACCGCTGAAGAACGGCTCAGCAAAAATGCAGATAAAAATAATTCCGATTATAAACAGTCCTATCCTTTTATCCCAAGGTTTGCTTCTTGCAACAAAATATATAGGTATCATCATAAGTACAGTCATATGGAACGTTGACATAAATAAAACAACAAATAATAACCTAAAAAACTTGCCATCCTTTATCCAGTCACAACATACAAATAATATAGCAACGCAGATAAACTGGCGCATACCGTTCATCATCCATGTATACGTCAGCAAAGTCATAAACAAAAATGAACTAAAAAAGAAATCACAGGAATATTTTCTTAATACCACCATTATACATACACCGGATATAATGGCAATCGTCATCAGCCACCACTGGTAATCCTGAGAAATAAAACATTTAAAAATTATATTGAAAATATCAAATCCGGGATTTTTACCTTCCCAATTAATCTGACTCCATGCAGTAGAAAAATCTGCAGGAATATCTTTATATAAAGATATATATTGAATTGTATCTGCAATTGATGTACGCATACCAATCCAGAAAATAAAATATCCAAACACAATAATTGCATAAGTAATCGGTATTTTCTTCTGGATTCCCTGTTGTATATTGTAATCTGTGAGCATAACTTCTTCTTTGTGCCCCATATAATACACAAAATAAATCAGTGGAACCCACAGAACCATTGACCAGTAAATTATCATTTAAAAACTCCAAATTAAGCCTTTGAAATCTCATCAAGCATTTTTATCTGTTCATCATCAAGTTGCCAACCAAAAGCTTCAATATTTGATTTAAGTTGTGACGGTCTTTTAATTCCAACCAGTACAACTGAATCTTTCAGAAAATCAAGAATAAAACGTATCGCAACAGCAGGAATTGATTTTCCGGTATCGTTAGAAATTTTTTTCAAAGCTTCAACTATTTCAAGATTTTTTACAAGCTTTTCTCCGTGAAAATTAACATAAATATCTCTTGAACGTCTGTCATCCTCTGCAAAAACAGTATTTTTATCATATTTTCCCGTAAGGATTCCCTGTCCAAGACTTCCCCATGTCAAGGGCGTAAGA
Source organism: uncultured Clostridia bacterium (assembly GCA_947369085.1). Taxonomy (GTDB): domain Bacteria; phylum Bacillota; class Clostridia; order Oscillospirales; family Acutalibacteraceae; genus Ruminococcoides. The sequence continues at coordinate 29,038 of CANBJR010000002.1, forward strand.
CTTAAATCTTTTGAAAGTTTTACAAAATCATCTTCATTTTTTCTGCACGCAAGACTATATTCATCCTGAAAGCTGACAAAATTTCCTTTATATTCTTTTAATTCAGCTACATCACTTTTATGAATATTAGACAAACCGTAATATCTTATATAACCGGCTTTTTTTAATTCTTCAAGCGTATCTACAACTTCAGCCAAAGGCGTTTTTTTATCTCTGTAATGTATCTGATATAAATCAAGATAATCTGTACCAAGCCTTTTAAGAGTACCCTTAATAGAGCTTTTTATCCACTCAGGAGAATTGTCATAAAAGGTTGGCATTCCTTTTTTTGCATGAACTCCGAATTTTGAAGCAATAACAGCTTTGTCACGTCTGCCCTTTAAAGCTTTTCCCAATGTTATTTCAGACTGTCCGAGTCCGTAAGTATCGGCTGTATCAAAGAAGTTAATTTCATTGTCAAGAGCACAATGAACCGCATCTATAAGCTCACTTTCCAAAACATTAGAACCCCAGCCGTATCCTCCCATAGGACAGCCGCCCATACACATTCTTGATACCTTTAGATCTGAATTTTTAAGCGTTAAGTACTCCATCTTTTTCTTTCCTTACAAATATAAACTTGAAAACCTTTTTTATTACATTCCATACAGTAAACCAGAACAGCTTTAAATCAGTAGCCAGGGAAACTGTTGCAGCATACTTAATCCTAAGCAGATTTTTCTTTTTTAACACATATTTTTCATAATATTCGTCAGCATTTTCAGACCCGACTATTTCATCAAGATTGATAAACTCAATTGAGCTGTAATCTGTTATGCCGGGACGTACCTTTAATATGTATTTTTCAGCGCCCTCATATGCGTCTGTATATTTCAAAAGCTCCGGTCTCGGTCCGATAAAACTCATATCACCCTTGATGATACTAAACAAGTTGGCAAACTCGTCAAGCTTTGTTTTCCTCAGAAAATTACCTACCTTTGTAATTCTGCTGTCATTTAAAGCAGTTGTGCCTCCACCGATTTTATCGGCATTTTTCACCATTGTTCTGAATTTAAAAATTCTGAACGGTTTATTGTTATAACCACCCCTCTGAGCTCTGTAAAAAACGGGGAATCCCGAATCGATTACTATAGCAACAGCAATTAATAATATTATCGGAGAAAGAAGTATCAAAAAGAAAAGTGAGAGAATAATGTCTATTATTCTCTTAAAAAATCGATTATAAATACCTTTATATCCTGTAATTACATTTAAATCAACTTCATCCACAGTTTTACAATTTACATCCCATTCTCTCATCATACCAAACTCCAAAAGCCAATTACAAACTTTAATGATTCATTATACCATAAAAATGCGTTGATATCAATACAATTTTTAACATATTTCAACAACTGACAGATTCCACCTACACAAATTGACAAAGCCGATAATTATAATTAAAATATAATATATTTAATAAATCAGCTTTTCGAATAAGGTGATAAAAATGAAAAAAACGCTGAAAATTATTATTTTATCTTTACTTGCACTTGCTGTCACATCAATTATATACGGGCTGTACTGTTCAAATACTATTAAAATTAAAAATTATTCAATAAGCACCGACAAACTAAACTCATCAGCTAAATTTGTATTTATTTCCGATTTACACTGCAAGGAATACGGAGATAAAAACTCTGAGCTTGTTTCAAAAATAAAGGAACAGAATCCGCTTTTCATTGCCGTAGGCGGTGATATGGTTAACAAGTATTCATCCGACGACCATGTTATGCGTGGACTTTTGCCACAGCTTGCCAATATTGCCCCAACCTACTGCATACTCGGTAATCACGAGCTAATTCTTAAAGACGAAATTGACTTCAAAAATGACATCAACTCAACAGGTGCAAAACTCCTTGACAACGAAATGGTAACGATTGAAACAAACGGTGAAAAATTCCTGCTCGGAGGTATGTCCGACTTTCCGTATTATGATTTCAACGCACCTGATTATGACACTCCCGAAAGGTATTTCTGGGAAGATTTTAAAGATAAATCAAAGAATGGTTATTCAATTTTACTCCATCATCAGCCCGAATATCTTGAAAGTATTATGCAGGACAGCAATGTTGACTTGGTAATGTGCGGTCATACCCACGGCGGAGCTGTTCAAATTCCCTTTGCCGGCGGAGTGTTTGCTCCGAATCAGGGATTTTTCCCGAAATACGACAAAGGAGAATTCGACTTATATGATACAAAAATGATAATTTCCGCAGGATTGGGTGACGCCTATCCCGTTTTAAGGTTCAACAACTGCCCCGAAATAAGCGTAGTGCAAATAAATTAACCCAGCACTTTTTTAGCCGTATCAACGCTCTCTTTTGCATCCCTGCAATAGTAATCGGCGCCGATTTTCATAGCGTAATCTTCTGTAAGAACTGCACCGCCCACGAACACAACGCATTTGCTTGTACCGTCGGGGTTTTGCAGTTCTTTTGTTTGTCTTATAAGTTTTATTGTATTCTCCATGCTCTTAAGCGTAGTCGTCATAAGAGCGGAAAGCCCAATCATCTTAATATTCTGCTCAACAGCAGTGTCAACAACAAGCTGAGGATCAACGTCCCTTCCGAGGTCAACGACAGTGTAGCCGTAGTTATCGAGCAGTACCTTTACAATATTTTTGCCTATATCGTGAATATCGCCCTTGACCGTCGCAAGAATAATTTTACCCTTGCTTACAGGCGCACCGCTTGTTTGTGAAATATGATTCTTTATAACTTCAAAACACTCCTGTGCCGCATTGGCACTTTGAATGAGCTGTGGCAAAAATATTTTATTTTTCTCAAAATCATCTCCGACCCTGTCAAGCGCAGGAATCAGCATTTCGTTTACAATTTGCATTGCGTCTGTCGTTTCAAGAAGTCTTTTGGTAACAGACGCACCCTCGGATTTCAAGCCGTTATATACAGCGGTAAAAATATCAACCTCTGTGTTTTTCGGCGCAGTTGCCAAAGGGGCAGTGGAGTCATTATACGCATTAATAAAATCAACCGAGTTTTTATCAATGCCCGCAAGTACTCTGTAGGCACGCACGGCACCCGTCATTGACTCGACATTCGGATTGATAATCGGCAAATCGAGTCCCTCTTCAAGAGCCATTGTCAGAAAAGTTCTGTTTACAAGTTCACGGTTGGGCAGACCGAACGAAATATTTGAAACTCCCAAACAGGTTTTGCACCCAAGCTCGGTTTTTACCCTGTGGAGCGCCTTAAGCGTTTCACGGCAGGCGTCCTGCTCGGCTGAAACGGTCAGCGTAAGACAGTCAATATAAACGTCACGCCTGTCAATACCTATTTTTTCTGCATGGCTGACAATTCTCTTTGCAATCTCAAATCTGCCTTCGGCAGTTTTTGGGATACCGTTTTCGTCAAGCGTAAGTCCGACAACCGAAGCACCGTACTTTTTAACAAGCGGCAGAACTGTGGAAAGGCTCTCTTCCTCGCCGTTCACTGAATTTACAATCGGCTTGCCGTTGTAACAGCGCAATCCTGCTTCAAGCACATCGGGCTTTGTTGAGTCAATCTGCAAAGGCACATCGCACACACTCTGAATTGCCTTAATCACACGCACCATCATTTTCTTTTCATCAATTTCCGGGTGACCTACGTTTACGTCAAGGATTTCCGCACCGCCGTTTACCTGAGTCATTGCCTGAGTGAGAATGTAGTCAATGTTATTGTCAACAAGCGCCTGCTTAAAAAGCTTTTTACCCGTCGGGTTGATTCTTTCGCCGATAATTCTCGGACCGTTGATTTCAACAACCGTGCTTGCACTGCAAACAGTTGTGTCAACGCTCTTTTCCTGATTGTGATAGCTTTTATCTGCAAGCATTTTTTTGATTTCTGCTATATATTCGGGAGTTGTTCCGCAGCAGCCTCCGATAAGCTTTACACCGTATCTGAGTAAATCCGAAACGCAGCTTGCAAACTTATCAGGCATAATATCATACTCGTTGCTGTTGGGATCAGGCAAGCCCGCGTTAGCCTTAATAACAAGCGGCAAATCGGTATATTTTGAAATTTCGCTTATCACTTCCTCAAGCTCGTCAGGACCGAGCGAGCAGTTTACTCCCACTGCGTCAACGCCGAGTCCTTTAAGCGTAACCGCCATTGAAGCAGGCGAAACGCCTGTAAAAGTACGTCCGTTTCGTTCAAACGTCATAGTTGCAATGACAGGCTTGTCGCAGTTTTCCTTTGCCGCAAGGACGGCGGCTTTCAATTCGTAGAGGTCGGTCATTGTTTCAAAAACAATGACGTCCGCTTCCTGTCCTGCAATTATCTGCTCCTTAAAATATGCATAAGCCGAGTCAAAGTCAAGCGAGCCTGCCGGCTCAAGAAGCTGACCTATAGGACCTATGTCGAGTGCAACAAGACAGCCTGTACCCTGCACGGCTTTTTTTGCATTTTCAATGCCCGATTTTATGATTTTCTCAACCGAATATCCGCTCTCTTTAAGCTTATATCCGTTTGCACCAAAGGTGTTTGCATAAACAATATCAGAGCCTGCGTCCGCATATGCCCTGTGGAACGACTCAATTAACTCGGGGTGTGTGATATTCAGTGTTTCGGGTACGGAGTCAAACTTTACTCCGCTGTTCTGTATAAGAGTTCCCATTGCTCCGTCAAGCAGCACAAACTCCTTTGAAGCTAAAAATTTCTTAAAGTCCACAATGTTCTCCATTTCTTCTGAATTTACATCTGTCACGCATATTGCAAACTGCACAGCCGCGTTTTTTGCGGTCAACAGGTGTTTTTGAAAGTCCCATAACCGCCGTAACGGACTTTGTGGGAATCAGCAGACAATTTTCGTTTGCAGTAAGTCCGATTTTTCGGGGAGCGTCAAGCATTGAAAGCACGCTTTTCTGAAGTTCAATCGGATAATCACCGTAGCCGGGGCTGAATCGAAAGGTTTGAAAATACCCCTCATATTTTTCGGCAATCAACTCATCAAATTTACAGCAGACCTGTTCAATTGCAACGCTTGCAAAGCTGTCAAGCACAACGGCTTTCGCCATATCGGAAATCTGATTTATTCTGATGATTTTGTCAATTTCCGCACCGAGAGTTGCACACATTACAATTGCTTTTTCACAGCCGTCAAGGTGACTTTTTATATCTTCTCCCTGCATAAGTTCTTCACAGGGAAGATTTTTTTCAACATAAAGATACTTAGGACTTGCCTTTGCAAGAATTTCTTGCTCGCACTCGTCCATAAGCCTGTCCATTCGGTAGTTAGGCGCAACGCCCGAACCGCCGAGATAACGCACGGCTTCGTTTCTGTTAAGTCTTTCAAGCTTTATCATAACAAACTCGCAACCGCCTCGGAAATTTTCCTTGCAACATACGGATTATTCATTGTATAAAGGTGTATTCCGTCAACTCCATTTGCAAGCAAGTCTACAATTTGCTCAACTGCATAGGCAATTCCTGCATCACGCAGAGCGTCAGGCTTTGAATCATACTTCTGCATAATTTTTACAAACTTTGACGGCAGACTTGCACCGCACATTGAAACCATTCTTTCAATCTGACTTTTATTTGTAACGGGCATAATTCCTGCCTCGATCGGCACATTAATTCCTGCAATTTTGGAACGTTCAATAAATCTGTAAAACACGGAATTATCAAAAAACAGCTGGCTGATAAGGTGCTGTGCACCCGCCTCAACCTTTTTGCGCAGGTTAAGAATATCCTCAACCTCGTCCTTTGCCTCAAGGTGCACCTCGGGATAGCACGCACCGCCAATATCAAAATCACCGTGCGACTTGATGTACTCGCACAACTCGCTTGCATAAATAAAATCCTTTTGGGGTTCAATACCCTCAACATAGTCGCCCCTTAAGGCTAAAATATTCTCAATGTTATGCGCCTTAAAATCTTCAAGCGTGCTGTCAATGTCAGCCTTTGTGCTGTTTACGCAGGTTAGATGGGCAACGGACTCCACGCCAAAATCGTTCTTTATTTTCGAGGCAATCTCGCACGTTCTGCTGTGGCCTCCCGTACCGCCTGCACCGTAGGTAACGCTGATAAAGTCAGGCTTTAATGCACAAATTTCTTCAAGCTTGCTGTAAACCGACTCAATCGGAGAAGTTTTCTTTGGAGGGAACACCTCAAAAGACAAAACTGCCCTGTCATTTTTATCGAATATATCGCTTATCTTCATTTATTTTGTCCACCTTGTTAATTTTATATAATTTATAGTATTATACCATAAAGCACGGACATACACAACAAAAAATCATAAGCCGGCGTACATTTATACATCAACAAGTAATTCGGATGTGTTCACCGCCGTAATTTAAAATTTCCGGATATTAGAACGAGAAAGAACTGCAAACACAGTTCTTTCTCTTATGTCGTTATTCCGTGGTAGTAATTTTATATTACGGCAACGTTTCTAAGTCGTAATCAATCACCGATTTATAGATCAACCATTGTTTTTTGGATTGCAGTTGCATCTAATATGCTTACCACACCGTCATTGTTATAGTCTGCAACCAAAAGCTGTTCAGTGTCAAGGTTTTCTGTTCCCGAAGAATATTTTTGAATTTCGGTAACATCAACAATATTTATTTTTCCGTCGAAATTCACATCGCCCATCATTAAAACAGGCGTTGTAGTAATTTTATTTTGAACGCATTTTCCCACATATTGCAATTTATTTTCCATATTAGGATTTGCACTAATAACCGCATAAACGTCATTATCATTTACTATTAATCCGTAACAGTCGCCTGATGATGTGTCAACCTTTGCAAATTCTTTCATTGTGTTTGTTGCCGTGTCATAGCTGTAGATACAATCGGAAGAATTCAAATATAACAAACAGTCATTCTCGTCAAGGCTCATATATCCGCCTTTCCAGTAACTTGAAGTTCCCGACTTCCACCTGAAATCAAGCTTCTTTACAATCTGCGCCGTGTCTGTTTTGGTGTCGTACTTAAGCAGACATCTTTCATATTTACTCTGATACTTGTTGTCAATTACATAACAGCCATTGTCAACAAAGCAAAATTGCGAGTCAAATTCATGGAACAAACCGTTGTCATACTTTGTGTTTTTTGATTTATAGTAAGCATAACCAAAACCATAGTGTCCTGAAGTATCATCGTCAACTTTGCCGATAGCCTTGTCGCTAAGCAAAAAATACTTGTGTAAAACGTGACCCTTTTTATCAGGCATAGGGTCGTCCCATGTAAGGTCAACATTGTAGTAAACATTGTCTATGCGCACCTTGTTCCAAAGGTGATACATTGCTGACGATTCAACAATTTCACTGTGAACTCCAACACGTGAAAGCAGATATGAATACGCTTCGGAATATCCCTGACAATTGGCATTTCCGTTTACAATTGCTTCATATGCCGATACATGTCCTGTTCCGTCCTCGTCAAGATATTTGCAGTTGAGAACAAGCTGGTCGTGCAAAACAACAGCCTTTTCAAATTCGGTCATACTGCTGTTAATTTTTTTAAGGTATTTATCACATTCAGCGTTAAAAATATCAATTTTATCCTTTATCTCTTGTTTGTCAAAAAGATAAACAGGGCATATTACAACAATATTGTTGCCGTCCGAACCCAGCATATATTTTGTAGTGTCAACGTAAAACAGTTCAGGATGTTTTCTGATAACAGTCTTTACTATATACCGCATAGATTCCTTACTGGCAATTTGAAAATCACCAATATAAATCTGCTCGTCTAAATTTTTCATACCCTCTGCAAGCCTGTCACACAAGCCCTTGTTTTTTTCATAAAGCTCTTTATTATATGTAATGCTAGAACAAGTGTCCTCGGCAGCGAAAGCAGTATCGGAAGCAGCAAAAATCATAGACGAAAATACCATCATAAATGAAAGCGCAAAAACAAGTGTTTTTCTTAGAATTTTACTAAACTTTTTCATAACACGATCTCCTTTCAATTTGATTATATCACCTATCAATTTGTAAATCAATTATAATAAATTAATATATTTTTTATAATTGTTTTTGTACTTTTTAACAAAACACAATCTTTATTATATGGTAAAAACAACAAATCATAATACGCCGAATGAATAGACAATAAATCCTCTGCATATAGATTATCAAGACGATTGGAGGGTTTCTTGTGAAAGGAATAGTGGAAGAACGTGCGGCAATGCTTGGCGAGTACATAATAGAAAACAACGCTACGGTAAGAAGCACCGCAAAAAAGTTCGGCGTCAGCAAAAGCACGGTGCACAAGGACGTAAGCCAACGATTGAAAACGCTCAATCCTGTGCTTTACCGAGAGGTAAGACGAGTTCTCGATATAAACAAAAGCGAACGCCATATACGCGGAGGAATAGCCACTAAAAACAAGTACTTGCGTGAAAAAGAGCGATATTGTTCACCTGATTAATCAAACCTATAATTCACCTTGTCAAATTAATCTGAATTTACTCAGTTTTTATGAAAAATCGGAAATTAAATTTCACAACAAAAAGACCGTTACATCGTTATTTGTCGATGCAACGGTCCTTTTGTTTTAATCATAACAAGCGATAAAGTCGCCTGCAAAATGAAAGCGCCAAACCCTTACGGAAGGTTTGGCGTTTTCTGTTCTTTAAAAAATGAGGGGTACAAGTACGAACATTTATATATGTTCGCATTGAGGAGGGTAGAACAATTATACTCCGACGGTTGCGGTTCCGTCTTTTGAGTACGCTTATATTAAACTATATTATTTTGAAAACTGTGTGAAATCAATTTGAAATTACCTTGAAAATTATATGTTTTTTTATGGAAAACCTGTCGAATTTATGTACAAAAGAATTTTATTCGTCATATTTTAAAAAATCTTTAAAAAAGTAAAACAAATGTTTGATTTTTTGAATTGTATATGTTATACTTTAGTCGGAAAGGTGCGTGATTTTATGAAACCCCTAAGCAAAAGCCAGCAGAAAATTCTGGATTATCTCAAGGAGTGCTCTGTCGAAGGCAGAGTTCCGTCAGTACGTGAAATATGCAGTAAAACAGGGCTAAGCTCAACTTCAACTGTTCACCATCACCTTACGGCACTTGAAGAAAAGGGTTTAATCTCACGCGAGCACGGCGTCAACAGATGCATAAAAGTAAGCGGTGAGGAAAAGTCGTCAGGAGTTCCCGTGCTCGGACGAGTTGCAGCAGGTTACCCGATTCTTGCTGTTGAGGACATTGAGTGCTATGTGCCTGTTCCCGAAAGCCTAAGACGAGGCAGAGAGCTTTTTGCCCTGCGTGTTCAGGGTGAAAGTATGATAAACGCAGGTATTCTTGACAACGATATTGTTATAGTTCACCGCACTCCCGTTGCCGAAAACGGTGAAATTGTTGTTGCACTTGTCGGCGATGAAGCTACCGTAAAGAGATTTTACAAGGAAAACGGTCATTTCAGGTTACAGCCCGAAAACGACATCTTTGAGCCAATTATTGTTGACGAGGTTGTTCTGCTCGGCAAGGTAATTTCCCTTGTCAGATATATGGAGTAAAAGAGATGAAAAAGTTACCGGTATTTTTTCTTACAATAGTCCTGACTATAACTTTTTCAGGTTGCAGATATCAATCAACCTTAAATATATCACCTGACAGTCCGTATAATTTTGAATCGTATGAAAACAAAAACGGAATTTCCGAAATCGAACCGATAGCTTTAAGCGGCGATTGTGGCAAAAAATGTGTTTCATATAAATTTACATATACTTCAGATATTTACAGCGTAAAAGCGTACATTTCCATTCCGATTGATTGTATAGAAAACACACGTCCATATGAATGTATTATCTACAACCGAGGCGGAAATAACAAAATCGGACTTATTGATGACGAAGATACCGCAGTAATATCTGCTGAAACCAACAGAGTTGTTGTAGCTTCTCAATATAGGGGTGCAGACGGTGGAACAGGACAAGACCAATTCGGCGGTGACGATTTGGCAGATGTCACAACACTGATTGATTTATGTGAAAACTGCTTTGAATTTGCAAGCGTTGATAATCTGTGTGTTGCAGGAGTATCACGAGGCGGAATGATGACGTATATGACAGCACGAACAGACAACCGTGTTAAACGCATAATTGCCGTTTCGACAGTCAGCGACTTGTTTAAAGCCTATAACGACAGAGATGATATGAAAACCGTCCTTTGGAATTATATTGGAGGTTCACCCGATGATTTGCCGTATGAATATGAAAAGCGTTCGGTGCTTTACTGGGCAGACGAAATAAAAGTTCCCGTACTGATGATTCACAGCAAGCTTGATAAACAGGTTTCCTTTTCGCAGGCAGAAGAATTGAATAAAAAATTTGAAGAGTACAATGTCAACTGCAAATTTGTAAGCTATGATGACGACGTTCACGGCTTTCACAAAGAGGACCGCAAAATTATTTCCGAGTGGCTAAATGAGTAGAATATAATCAAACCCCTGTGCAGGCTGTGAAAAGCAACTTGTACGGGGGTGTTTTAAATTCAGGCAACAGCGTTCAGATATGCGTTAAGGCGCGTCTGAACATTTTTTTCGAGATTTCTGTAAAAAAACTGATAATCGTAAATGTGATAAATGCCCTCGCCCATTATGTCGAGCCCCGAAGGGTAATCTTTGGAAGAAACGTCCGTTACCTTGAGCGTTCCTCGCTTACTGTCGATGTATGCACCGGTTAGGTTTTTAATCTCTTGTGTAATATTTCCGCTGTAGTCGGTAAAGCAGGCGCCGAGATTTTCGCTCTTGTCAGCTTTGGCTGAATCGGTTTTCCAGTTCAGCGGATTGATTGCAAGCGTCTTTACGCCCTCGGGTACCATAAGCGACGAGTCAACACCCTCAGCCTCACTGTTAAATGAAATAACAACTCCCGTATCGCTCTCAGCCTGAGCCGACTTTAACTGAGGATATTCACTAACCTCGTCCTCAGTAAGTCTCCAGCCGATTGCGTAGCAGGCGACAAGCTGTTTTTGCCTTTCTTCATTGGCAAAGCACTCCTTTACAAGCCTTATGCTCATATCCGCACCCTGCGAAAATCCCGCAATAATTATCGGTCTGCCGTTGTTGCAGTTCTGCATATAATATTCAAACGATTCCTCTACGTCCTCAAACGCCGTTTCAAGAGATTTATTGCAGACTTCTTCGCTCATAGCGTAAACCGAAAGTCCTATCTGGCTGTAATAAGGGGCAAAGAACCGACATTCATCGTCATAAATTCCCTTTTCCATATTTGTTGCACCGAGGAAATTTTCTTTGGTTTTTTCATCGTCAAGCGACATATTATATTCACTTTCCGAACCGTCGTACACCGTAGGACAAATAAAGAACACATCAGCCTTTTTGTCGCTTTCTTCATTATCAAAATACGCCCAGTTTTCTCTGTCGGCATATTTTGAATTTTTAACTACCTGTTTGTTAGTTTCCTGCGTTGACTTAACAACGGTTTCCGAAGCCGTAGACTTTGGTTGCTCGGAACAACCGGCAAGAATGGCTGAACCTGCCAAAATTGCCGACATCAAAATTGCAAGCAGTTTTTTCATAATTGTTTATACCCCTTTTTAATAATCACCAGAATGACCGCTAATTCCTCATTAAAATATTATTTATCCTCAACAAGCGTGACCTCAGCCGCACCTGTTGAACCGTCCGACATTCTGTAATACTTAATCACAATCTTATCACCCGGCTTATGCGTTTCGAGCACCTCGTAAATATCGCTGAACGAATTAATTTCTTTATCGTCAACACCCGTAATAATATCGTCTTTTTCCAGTCCTGTTCCGTCACACGGCCCGCCCGCTATAATTTCATCAACAAGTATTCCCATAGGAACGCCGTATTCCGAAGCGGCAGTTGAAGAAATGTTGGTACCCGTAATTCCTATCTTAACTCTGCCCTCAACATAGCCCTTTTTCATAATCGTGTCTATTATATCCTTTGCAGTCGCAGACGGAATCGCAAAACCCATACCCTCGTACTTTTCCGACACAATTTTTGAGGTTGCAATACCGACAACCTGACCGTAGAGATTTACAATAGGTCCGCCCGAATTTCCGGGGTTGATTGCTGCGTCGGTCTGAATGTATTTTACAAGGCTTGTAGACGAAAGCTTTCTGTCAACAGCCGATACTATGCCCTTTGTAATTGAATTCTGATAATCGAGTCCGCCCGGGTTGCCGACAACAATAATGTCCTCGCCAAGCTCAATCTTTTCCGAATCTCCAAAGGCTGCCGGTTTAAGATTTTTCGCGTTGTCCATTTTTAGAATTGCAATATCTGTTCTTGAGTCGTAGCCTACAACACCTGCATTGTAGGTTTTGCCGTCGGAGGTGACAACCTGCAAAATATATTTTGTTCTGCTGTTATCTACAACATGAGCGTTTGTAACAACATATCCGTCCGAGGTAATGATAATTCCGCTGCCCTGTGTTGCAGGGGTTTCGACAGATGTAGCTTCATTCGTGTAGCCGACAATTCCCACAACGGACTCCGACACCTTATTAAACGCATATTCTGCGCTATATTCCTTGTTTGTGTCAGCGTCCTTTGGTTTGCTTTCAAGCACAACGCCCTTGTAATTCTCGTTAACCCTGTTGCTGTAGTCCGATTCCTTGTGCTCGGTCGCAGGTTTGGTTGACGGCTCTGCGTTCGGAATACTGTAGTCGTAATTCGGCATTGTAAAGTTAAAGCTGTTGGTTGAACTGTTATTCTGACCGTTGCTGTTTGTCGCCATATAAGCGAAAAGCCCTGCAACACTTCCGAAAAGCAAAACGCAAAGCACAACAATAATTACAACAAGCCCTATGTTCACCTTCTTTTTGGGAGGAGTAGGAGGCACTTGAGGATAAGGTGCGTAATTGTTGTACTGCGGCGGTGCATTGTAAAAATTCGGATTGTACTGATTTTGCGGAGTCGGATTATACTGACCCTGATTGCCGTAACCGCCGTAATTTACATTTGGAGCGCCGTAATTATTCTGAATCGGCATTCCGTTTTGAACATAATTAATATTGCCCGAATACTGCGGGTGCGAGTAGTCATTATTCCAAGCGTTTTCAACGTTTGGTCTTTGTTGTGCATAGGCGGGAGTTCGCTGATACTCATTCTGCTGTGCATCATGTACTTCCGAAGTACCCTGCACCGGCACACTCGGAATTTCTTCACAAACAGGCTCGTTTGTAAAGCTTGTGTTCTGAACCTGTTCAGCTTCAGCATTTACATTCTGCACATTTTGCTCATTAACCTCTGTAGGCTCCTGCTGATTAGCACTCTCGTCTGAGGAAAAGCGCTGCGAATCAGCAAAAACTTCACTGCTTTTATCGGTAAACGGTTTTTGCGGAGCAACGCCGTAAAAGCCATTCTCAAAGTTATTATTATTTTCCATATCAAATTCTCCTAAGTATGAAATATATATATAATTATACAACCTCACTGCATTAAAAGCAATAACTTACACAGTAAGTTCGTATATATTTTACCATAAATTTTATGTCAAGCACTTGATAATAAAGAAGAATAGCTTATTTTAAAATTTGAAATTTTAGAGTATTACTGAGGTTATCTTTTGGTATTCGTAGTACAGTGTTAATGCTAAAAGTTGTCAAATCAGGATTGATAATTAAATCAATTTTAATGTAGGGAACGGTCTTGACCGTTCCGATTACACAAGTGTTATCTGTAGTCCTGCGGAACAGTCAAGACTGTTCCCTACAATATATGATTCAGCATTATCGTTTTCAAGTGTGAATTTTTAGATTTTACAAGGTACTACGCAGAACTTTATTAAGGTTCCGTTTGTTATTACCCCCAACATTTATTATAGAACCTTTTTTATTTCAAAAGCGCCCAAACAAATTGTTATTGCTTTGAAACAGTATAATATTTATTTAAAAAAATCTTGTGAGCAAATTATGAAAATTTCGTGATTATTCATTAAAATACGCAGATAAACAAGGTAAATTGATAAATTGTTAAAAAATTATCAAAAAGTTTCTTTAAAAGGCTTTATATTTAAAAAAAATTATTGTATAATAAAAATAACTCAACAGGGAAAGACGTTTTTCTGCTGAAATTTTTTACAAAAGGAAGATTAAAATGCCATTAGTAAATGCTAAAGAAATGCTTACAAAAGCAAAGGCAGGCCACTATGCAGTAGGTCAGTTCAACATCAACAACCTTGAATGGACAAAGTCAATTCTTTTAACAGCACAGGAGCTTAACTCTCCCGTAATTCTCGGTGTTTCCGAGGGCGCAGGAAAATATATGTGCGGCTACAAGACAGTAGTTGGTATGGTTAACGGTATGCTTGAGGAACTTAACATCACAGTTCCCGTTGCACTTCACCTTGACCACGGTTCATACGAAGGCGCTAAGGCTTGTATCGAAGCAGGTTTTAGCTCTGTAATGTTTGACGGTTCACACTATCCCATTGAGGAGAACATCGAAAAAACAAAGGAACTCGTTGCAACCTGCGAAAAGCTCGGTCTTTCACTTGAGGCTGAGGTTGGTTCAATCGGCGGCGAGGAAGACGGCGTAATCGGCGCAGGCGAATGTGCTGACCCCGAAGAGTGCAAGATGATTGCAGACCTCGGCGTTACAATGCTCGCAGCAGGTATCGGCAACATTCACGGCAAATATCCCGAAAACTGGCAGGGCTTAAGCTTTGAAACACTCGACGCTATTCAGAAGCTCACAGGCGAAATGCCCCTCGTACTCCACGGCGGCACAGGTATTCCTGCTGATATGATTAAGAAGGCAATTTCTCTCGGCGTTTCAAAAATTAACGTAAACACAGAGTGCCAGCTCGCATTTGCAGCAGCAACAAGAGAATACATTGAAGCAGGCAAAGACACTCAGGGCAAGGGCTTTGACCCCAGAAAGCTCCTCGCTCCCGGTGCAGAAGCAATCAAGGCTACTGTTAAGGAAAAGATGGAACTCTTCGGTTCAGTAGGCAAGGCTTAATTTTAAGCAAATCTGAATATTAATTATAAAACAAATGTCGGACATCGCAAAACGGTGTCCGGCCTTTTTGTTTATTTTATATTTACAATTGACAATGAAATACATAATTAATATAATAATATCGTAAAGGAACGGCGGCGGTTTTTCCGACTCCCTTGTGAAAGGGGGTGTATATTCAAATGGCGGATATGATTTACATAATATCATTTGCTGTTTTACTGGTAGCTTTGAACGAAGTCATCAAGAATATAAAAAAGAAATAACCGCCCTGTAATCGCAATACAGAGCGGTTTTAACAAATATAAAACCATCGTGCGGAACAGCCAAAACCGTTCCTTTCACTATTATATTATCACAACAACATCACTATGTCAATAACAATACACCAAATTATAAGCAAGGTCGGAACATCACAAACGATGCCCGACCTTTTGTTTTCATATTTACTGTCATACTCCCTTGTGTTCGTCACGACAGCAACAATACATTTAATCTGTCATCACAACACTATTTTAGCTTATGCAAAATCAGTCCGTGTCCAATTTCAAAACAGCCATAAATGCCTCTTGCGGAACTTCTACCGAGCCGAGCTGGCGCATACGCTTTTTGCCCTCTTTCTGCTTTTCAAGCAGTTTCTTCTTTCGGCTGATGTCACCGCCGTAGCACTTTGCAAGCACGTCCTTGCGCATAGCCTTAACGGTTTCTCTTGCTATGATTTTGCCGCCTATGCAAGCCTGAATCGGCACTTCAAAAAGCTGTCTGGGGATTTTCTCCTTGAGCTTTTCAGCCATTTTTCTCGCCCTTCCGTAAGCCTTGTCCTTGTGAATGATAAACGAAAGTGCGTCTACAACCTCGCCGTTGAGCATAATGTCAAGCTTTACAAGCTCACTCGGAACATACTCCTTCATTTCATAGTCAAACGAAGCATAGCCTCTAGTGCGTGATTTAAGCGTGTCGAAGAAATCATAAATAATCTCGGCAAGCGGAAGAATATAGTGCAAATCCACTCTGTCGGCATCAATATACTGCATATCGACAAACGTACCTCGTCTGTCCTGACAAAGCTCCATAATGTTGCCGACATACTCCTTTGGCGTGTAAATATGAGCGTCTGCAACAGGCTCCTCAGCCGTCTGGATAAGCGACGGGTCGGGGTAATTTGTGGGATTGTCAATCATCTCAACAGTGCCGTCGGTACGTGTAATTCTGTAAATAACGCTCGGTGCAGTGGTAATCAAATCAAGCTGATATTCACGCTCAAGGCGCTCCTGAATAATCTCCATATGCAGAAGTCCGAGAAATCCGCAGCGGAAACCAAATCCGAGCGCAACCGAGGTTTCAGGCTCAAACGAGAGCGCCGCATCATTGAGCTGTAACTTTTCAAGAGCGTCCTTTAAGTCACCGTACTTTGCGCCGTCAACGGGATAAATTCCGCAGAAAACCATCGGCTGAGCCTCACGATAGCCCGGCAAAGGCTCTTCGGCAGGATTTGACGTAAGTGTTACCGTATCGCCTACCTTTGCGTCGGCAAGTGTTTTGATAGAGCCTGCAATATAGCCAACCTCGCCTGCGTAAAGCCCGTCGGTCTTTTCCATCTGTGTTGCATGCATAAGTCCGCACTCAACAACGTTGAATTTGCTGCCCGTAGCCATAAGCTTAAATTCATCGCCGGGGTGAATCTGCCCCTCTTTAAGTCTTACGTATATTATAACACCCTTGTAGCTGTCGTAGTAGCTGTCAAAAATCAGCGCACGAAGCGGTGCGTTAACGTCACCTGACGGTGCAGGAATGTCGGTAACCACCTTTTCAAGCACGGCATGAATATTAATTCCTGCCTTTGCCGAAATTTTCGGAGCATCCTCGGCAGGAATTCCGATAACATCTTCAATCTCCTGAATAACTCTGTCGGGATCAGCGCTCGGCAAGTCAATTTTATTGACAACAGGGACAATTTCAAGTCCGCTGTCAACTGCAAGATATGTGTTTGCAAGCGTCTGCGCCTCAATTCCCTGCGATGCGTCAACAACTAAAATTGCACCCTCGCATGCAGCAAGGGAACGTGAAACCTCGTAATTAAAGTCAACATGACCCGGTGTGTCGATAAGATTGAACAGGTACTCTTCGCCGTCATCAGCCTTATATACCACGCTGACTGCACGAGCTTTGATTGTAATTCCTCTTTCCCTCTCAAGCTCCATATCGTCGAGCAATTGAGACTCCATATCACGTGCGGAAACAGAGTTTGTCTGCTCCAAGATTCTGTCGGCAAGCGTACTTTTGCCGTGGTCTATGTGAGCAATAATGCTGAAATTCCTGATTTTATCCTGCGGAAAAGACAATGTAAATCACCTTTTTCTGTTTTTTAATATTTTTCGCTTTTACATTTAATATCTATGTTATTATACCATATCCAAAAGCCTGCGACAAGACATAGTTTTGAATATTCATACCTTATCATTGTCCGTTTTATGACACACACCGTCTTATATAATATATATTGTAAGGCATATGAAAATCAAAAACGGAGGAAGGTATTATGCTTAATTTATGTGTATTTGTTTTTATAATCTATGCGGTTAGCTACTCCGCAAAAGTAATTTTATTCGGGAGAAAGGTCAAAAATCAAAAAAGAGTATGCTGCTCGGTAAGAAATATAACATCTGATACGAAAACAACACCTAAGCAGCGCAAACACAACAAACCGAACATAGTTAAAATCAGGCAAACAAAAGCAGGACGCAAGGGAAAATCCTCCCTACGTCCTGCTTTTATCTACATTTCTTACAACTCATGGTATCAACTATCCGCTCAATCATCTTTATCATGACTTTTTATTTTTAAATAATCTACAATAAGCAGTACCGTAGAGATAACAAATATAATCCCAAAGGAAATAATATCCCATAAATCAAGTAAAGGTTCTGAAATTAATGCCGAAAGATTTAAATTGATTACAAGACATAGCGGTATTCCTAATAAAAGCGAAAAAGCTAAAGCCATTATTTTCCGAGTCTTTAGCCACCTGAATATCAAGTAAACAATCCAAAGATAAGCAATAGAAACTACAGACATTCTAACGCCTATCGGCATAATCAGATTTTCCCGATTAACTATTACGCTTAATAGATATAAAAACGGAATTATCAGAACGCTAAACGCTGTTAAAGCGTAAGCTAATCCCTTTGCTCCGAATTTTATGGGTGGGATTATTATAAACCACGCAAAAACAATTGAACTGATTGGATAAAGCGACCACGTAAAATTTCCTGTTATTGCTAAATCACAAACAGAACAAACTACAATACCAAGCAATAAAATTATTGTTATTGACAAAGCTAAAATATTTTTAAATGAGATAATTTTTTTGTTTTCAGATTTTTCTGCAAAAATTAACGCATTATCAACAGTCGTTTCAATCTCCTCAGAAATGTTTCCGCTTTTCTGCCCATTGAGTAATTCCCCTGTTGTTACTCCAAGAGTATCAGCAATAGCAGTTAAAAGTGAAATATCAGGATAACTTAAACCTCTTTCCCACTTTGATACAGCCTTATCGGTAACATGAAGTTTTTCAGCTAAGGCTTTTTGAGTCATATTATTTTCTTTTCTCATTTCGGCAATGAATTGTCCCATTTTTCCACTGTCCATAATAAACTCCTTTTACACATAAATTTGTTTGTGTCCCTCCCTATTATATATGTATTATTTTTTATTTTCAATCAACTACAGGTTTACTTCATCAAACTAAACCAACGGTAGAGTGGTTATACAGCAAACAGAATATGCGGGATTTTTCTCTTATGTCCTTATTTATCCATATTTTAATCTTTTTTCAATTTAGTTTTAAACTTTTATAAATATATATAATTAAAGGTCGGGTATCCGTATTGACGTTAACCCGACCTTTATTTACTTACTAAATGTTTAAAATTGACGTTGCGATTCCGAAGTAAATCAACAGCGACAGCGAGTCGCAGACTGTTGAAATCAGCGGATTTGCCATTACGGCAGGGTCAAAACCGATTTTGCTTGCCAATAACGGTAAGCTTGAACCCACAAGCTTTGACATCATAATCGTTCCCAGAAGTGTAAGCGAAACGACAAGCGCAATCATAAATGCATTGGGGTTGCCGTTCAAGTCAAAAATCATCAGTTTTATGAAGTTTGCCGCCGCAAGCGTTGCGCCGCATAGGATTGAAACCCTCAGCTCTTTCCACAAAACCTTGAACATACTTTTAAATTCGATTTCACCAAGCGAAAGCGCACGGATAACCGATACCGAAGCCTGCGAGCCTGCGTTACCGCCCGAACCCGTAATCATCGGAATAAACGACGAAAGCACAATTACGCTTGCAAGAGCGCCCTCGAACGAGGAAATAATCGCACTTGTAAACGTAGCCGAAAGCATAAGCACAAGCAGCCACGGAATACGCTTGCGGTAAATTCCCAAAACGCTTGTTTTCATATACGGCTTATCTGACGGCAAAACGGCAGCCATCTTTTCAATATCCTCGGTAGCCTCTTCCTGAATAACGTCGATAGCGTCATCAATTGTTACTATACCAACCAGCCTGTTTTCGTTATCAACGACCGGCAAAGCAAGAAAATTGTAATTAGAAAACATCTGTGCAACCTGCTCCTGGTCGTCAAGAGTATTAACGGAAATTACGTTTTCCTCCATCATATCCTTGACAAAGTCGTCATCGTCAGCCAACAGCAAATCCTTGACGGTTGAAATACCGATAAGCTTGTTGTTATTGTCGGTAACATAGCAGGTGTAAATTGTTTCTTTGTCAACGCCGGTTCTTCTGATTCTTTTGATTGCCATTTCAGCAGTCATATCGGGACGGAGAACAATAAATTCCGTCGTCATAATTGAGCCTGCGCTGTCCTCGGGATATTTTAAAAGCTCATTAATCTGCTTTCTCATATCCTTGTCAGCCTGACGTAAAATACGCTTTACAACGTTTGCAGGCATTTCCTCGATAAGGTCAACTGCATCATCGACGAACAGCTCGTCTACAACCTCTTTAAGCTCGCTGTCGCTCAAGCCGTGAATAAGAAACTCCTGAGTTTCGTCGTCCATTTCAACAAATGTTTCGGCGGCAAGCTCTTTTGGCAAAATGCGAAAAAGAATAGGCGTTTTTTCATCCTGCAGCTCCTCAAAAATCGCAGCAATATCATACGGTTTCATCGTAGTGAGGATGTCTCTCAAGGTATTAAACTTTCTTTCTTCAAGCAACACCCTGATGGTTTCCGTAAGCGTTACGTTAACCTGTTCCATCATCTTTCCTCCTTTTTAACTTATGGAGTAAAGACGTGTGTTCCTTAGGCAGAAAGCGCCTTTAAAAGGCGCAAAAATCACGAAAACAAAATGAACGCAAAAGCGCACATTTTATTTCTACTTCGCCCGGGTACAGCGCCTTTATTACCATCTGCGTCCATTAAGTTTTCACCTCTTAATTTTTGTTATTTGAGCAAAAGCCCATACATATTATTTTAGTCTAAAATTTAAGCATTGTCAATAATTAAGTTGATAAGAAAGCGAATAACAAAACAAAGGTCGGCACACCGAAAAACGGAGTCCGACCTTTTGTAAAATCTGATTTTAAATTATTTGAGGTATGTGCCGTTTGTGCCGATTTGACCGTCAATTCCTGTAAATCCTGCTTCGCAGCATACATATACCCTCATATTAGCAGTACCGATTGACGGAACTGTGAGCGTGCCGTTTGTAACATTCTGAACGTCACCTGTTACGGCATCAATGTACTTGCCGTTGGGGATGTTCTTGAATGTTGCACCGCCTGAAATTGCAACGCATGCAAGGCTGTCTACGCCTTCGCTTGTGTTAGTATAGCGGCGGATGAATGCCATATTGTCGCTTGAAACGTAGTTGCTGTCAGTTGTGTACTGTCCCTTCTGGAGTGCAGGAACAGCTCTTCTTATCTGGTTGAGCTGCTGGAGATGAACAGCAAGCGGTGCGTTGAGTGTGGTTGCAACTGCGCCTGTTTCATTCTCATATGTACCAAAGTCTGTAGCAGTTACGTTACCCTCGATGTTGTCACCGAAGTAAGCACGTCCTGTTGTTGAGAGGGGTGCGTTAGGACCAACGTCCATCGGAACGCCTGCCTGGAACTGAAGCTCACTGCCGTAGTAAAGACAAGGAATACCACGGAAAGTAAAGAGCAGGTCGAGGTTCTCAGCCCATGCCTGTGTTGAGCCTGTGTAACGGCAGTCCATATCGGGGCCGTAGTCGTGTGAGTCAACATAAGTTACGTTCCACGTTGAATCGTTGTAGTACGGATCCTCTTCAAGAGCACGGCGATAAGCATTGTGTGCGCTGCCGAAGTTCCAGTGCATCGGGAAGTCGATAACGCCTGTGCCGTTTGCCTTGCTGTAATCGGGTGTGTGATATGTAATACCCTTAAGGTATACGTTATCCGAAGTAGGCTGCTGTGTTGTATTGTTATTGGTATTGTAGTGCTGAACAGTAATGTCAACATTACCAATCGGGTCGTCGCCTAATTTAAGGCTGCCTGTTTCAGCCCATGTATAGAACGGAGCTGAAATTGAAGCGTTGCCCTTGTTCCAGAATTCGCTTACACGTGTGCAAACCTCACCGAATACGTAGAAGTTATCGCCGCCCGTCTTAAGCCATGACGGGAAGTAGAACTGGTTAAGTGTAAGTCTTGAAACGTGCTTTTCGGTATCCATTCTGAATGCGTCAACGCCCATATTAATGTAGCTGTTGTAAACATTGTTAAGATACTCTGCTACCTTGGGATTCTCTGTGTTGATATCAACGCAGTCGCCGGCAATCTGACCTGTCTGAACAGTCGGGCTTTCCCAGCTTAAATCCTTGTAATGATGGAAATAGTTTTCAGCGTCGTGAGTGGCTGAAGAAAGCACCTTTGTGTCCTTCATAATGTTAAGTCTTGCCTGGTACTGATAACCGGGCTCAAGGCTGTCATAATCCGGGAATGTATTTGCAAGGTCAGAGTCGGGAATAATCTGCATACAATCGATTGAAGCAAGATCCTGAACCGAGTCATATACCTTTTCAAACATAGGAGCAAGTGTTGCCTCGCCGAAGTTACCTGCGTGGTTAATAACAACGTCCTGAACAATCTTCATACCCTTATCGTGTGCAGCGTAGATAAGATCCTGATATGTTGCGCCTTCGCTCTCGTAACGGACGTCAACTGTTGAGAAGTCCATTGCGTGGTAGCCGTGATAGTCATAGCCCGAAGCGTTGGTTACAACAGGAGTAATCCAGATTGCCGAGAATCCGAGAGCCTTAATGTAATCGAGCTTATCTATAAGACCCTGGAAGTCGCCTCTCCATGCGGGGTCGGAATCAGGGTTGTTAGCCTGAGAGTCATCCCAGCAATGAACGTTGTTGCCTGTGTCGCCGTCATAGAAACGAGTTGTGATTACAAAGTAGATTGAATCCTCACGCAAATCGGTTCTTGTCCAGTCGTCGGTCTGTTCGGGCTTGTGGTCAAACCATCTGCCGTTTCTGTACCACCACTCACCTGAGTTTCTGGTAAGCTCCTTGGACTGTTCGCCGTTTGTAACAAAAAGCATATTGATTTTTGTTACATCATTGAATGTATATCCGTAGTAATTGCCGCCTTCATTAGTCATGGCTCTACCCGGATAATCGGTTGTTTTGTTCTGCGGAAGGCTGTTCCAATAATAGATTGTAGGTGCGCCGTTCTCGCAGTAATAATGCACCTTAATGCCGCTTGATGCCGATGTGTTGCTGTCGTTGTCAACTGTAGCCGCACTTGTTGACATAACTGCGACAGTGCATACAACACATACTGCCAAAATCAAAGCAAGTATTCTCTTAAATTTTGCCATAGATTTTCCTCCTAATGACATATAATTGTACAATGTATATTATAAAATAGCATCAAAAATATATATTTCTTATTTAGAATTATATACTTTGAGTTGCTTCCAAAAATTTACACCCATATTTAGACATAATATACAAAAAAGATTTTTAAACATCCTAAGTGGGCAGAACATAACTATAAATCGTCATCTCGGAAGCCTTACAAATTACAATTTACAATGTTTATATTACTGTAGCGGCGAACTGTGTTCGCCAAAATGAATAACAAAAACATTTGAATTTTACATCAATGTTTACGTAGGGACACGGCGCGCCGTGTCCCTACGAATGTAAAGGTAACGTTGTATTTATATTCACATGGGCAATAACGGAAACGTATTATTTATATCCGTATCCGTGTGGGATAATAACACAAACGTTTGTACTAAATCCGTAGGGAACAACCCCTGTGTTGTTCCTAACTGACATTCAGCTAACTCATAATAGAAACGACACAGGGATCGTTCCCTACACATTTCAAAACGTTGCCTTTATATCAAAATTTGTTTAGCAAATAAACTCATCCAAACAATACGCACTATTATAAATCCGGAAATTTGCCAGTCGAGGCACTCGACCGACCCTTAATTGTTAATTGTAATTTGTTAATTGTTCAGGCACTCTACCGCCCCTTAACTCCACACTTCACACTGATAATATGTAAAAAGGACACGGCTCTTCCGTGTCCTTTTGCAGGTAATATTTAAAATTCAATTCCTCAAAATAAACCTGTCAAACGTCTTTGCAATCCCGTCATCATCATTGCTTTCGCATACATAATCGGAAATTTTCTTGATATCGGGTTCGGCATTGCCCATTGCAACACCAAAGCCTGCATAGCCTATCATTGTCATATCATTGTAGTTGTCGCCAAAGGACGCAAGCTCTTCTCTGCGCACTTCGAGCTTTTGAAGCAAAAGCGGCAGCATTGAGCCTTTTGTAACGCCGAACGGCATAATTTCAAGAAAATACGGAGCACTCTTATAAACATCGAGCAAACCGTCATAACGGCGCGACAAAATCGTTTGATAGCGGTCAAGCTCGTCAGGCTCGCCTGCAAGCAGGATTTTGTTGATGTTGAACTTAACTGCCGAAACAAAATCGTCAACAACAACCATTTCCGTCTTGAGAATATCTCTTTCAACATAAGTATAATCATTAACTTTTCTGTCGGATATAATGCGCTTATCGTCGTAGGTGTTGATTGTAATGTTTGAGTCCTTCAACACACCGACAATATCGGCAAGATATTCAAGAGGAAAAAGCTTGCTTACAACAGTTTCGCCCGTTTCACAATTAATTATTTTTCCGCCGTTGAACGCCATAATAAAACCGCTGTAGCGGTCAAGAAGAAGTTCCTTTGCTATCGGATAAATACCGACAGGATGACGTCCTGACGCAAGAATAATTTTTTTGCCCTGTTTCTGCGCTTCAAGCAGGGCATACCTTGTGCGGGGCGTAATTTCCTTTTTGGAATTTGTTAACGTCCCGTCAATGTCAAGCGCTATTAACTTGTAATCCATAAAATTCACCTATAATGCTTGTGTTTGTGCGCAATCGGCACATTTGCTTACTCCAAAACTTCTATATCAAACTATATCACAACAAACGTTAAATTGCAACAACATTTGTTTGCTCAAAACTGCTGATTTTATGCGTATTTTATGCAAATTCCCTTATATTTGTACACTTGTGCCGTCTGAAACCTCTGCTCACATTTTATATTAATCAAAACAAACGCATAAGTTTATAGACAAATTAATTGTCAACCTAAATTTATTTTTTAGTTGACAAACGAAAAATAAGTATGTATTATTAATGCAGAAAACCAAGTTGGAGGAATACTAATGAACACAGCAAAAAAACGTTTTACAATCTATCAACTCTCGGTCTGCGCTTTAATGGCGGCTCTGATGTGCGTACTAGGACCTATGTCAATTCCGATTGGTCCTATCCCTGTTTCTTTGATAAATTTTGTTATTTTTCTTACCGTTTACGTTCTCAGTACAAAGGCCGCTGTAACAAGTTATTTAATATATTTGCTTATCGGAACCGCAGGGATGGGAGTATTTACGGGATATGAGGGCGGTATCGGCAAGCTTGCAGGTCCTACGGGCGGATACCTTGTCGGCTACATTTTTGCGATACTTTTATGCGGCTTTATAATGAAAAAATCTCATTCAAACACCGTCATTACAATTATTGGTATGATTGTTGCTAATATGGTCGCCTATCTTTTCGGTACAGTCTGGTTTGTCCTTCAAATGCAGTGTGACGTTTGGTACGCACTGACCGTTTGCGTATTCCCGTTCATTCCGTTTGATATTGCAAAAATTCTGATTGCCTCCGCATTGGGAAAAACTCTCAGGACAGTCTTAATAAAATCACACCTTCTGCCGGAACAGAAATAAGATTTTTTATTTATAATATATCCCCTTTTATTCAAATTCCATTGCGCTATAAAATTGACATACAATTAAAACAAAGCTATAATAAAACGGAAAGCAGAGGGGGTATAGCATGGAATTTGAGTCATATTTCCCTATTTGGAAACAGCTCACCAACACCCAACAAGAAAAGCTTCGTAAGCATATGACTGAGCGTTTTGTAAAAAAAGGAACGGTCATTCACGGTTCAAGTGCAGAGTGTACCGGTCTGTTGGTGGTGAAGCAGGGACAGCTTCGAGCCTATATGATTTCGGAGGACGGACGGGAAATTACGCTGTATCGGCTATTTGACCGAGATTTGTGTCTGTTTTCCGCATCATGTATGATACGCTCAATCCAGTTTGACATCACCATAGAATCAGAAAAAGACACTGTGCTGTGGGTTATCCCCACCGAAATTTACCGTCAGATTATGTCAGAGTCTGCTGCTGCGGCAAACTTCACCAACGAAGTTATGGCGTCCCGTTTTTCCGAAGTGATGTGGCTGATGGATCAAATTCTCTGGAAGCGGTTTGACAGTCGGCTGGCTGAGTTTCTCTTAAAAGAAGCAAGCATTGAGGGAACAAACACCCTGCGCATTACGCACGAAACAATCGGCAAGCACCTTGGAAACCCACGTGAGGTAGTAACAAGAATGTTGAAATATTTTTCGGAAGAGGGCTTAGTCAAGCTCTCACGAGGTACGGTTGAGCTGTGCGACGTTAAGGGCTTGCAAAAACTTATTCAATAATAACTAAAAGCGGATGTTTTACCAAATCAACGTAAAACATCCGCTTTATAATTTATTTATCCATTCCGCAGGCAGTGGACTGTTCAATTAAGCATCGGTCGTGTTCAACCGCATCATAGAATCTAAAACCTCCGCTAAAGTTATAGCAATCAAAACCGTTTCCTGCCAAAATCCGACAGGCAATATAGCTTCTCAAACCACTCTGACAATTGACATATACGGGTTTATCAGGGGCAATCTCTTTCAATCGTTCCCTAAGCTCGTCAACTGGAATGTTGCAAAAGCCCTCAAAGTGACCGCAGGCAAATTCCGCCTGAGTTCTGGTATCAAGAAGTGTAACGCTTCCGTCCCTCGGCAATTTTTTGACATCTTCCAAATGCCACTGTTTTAAAATACCGTTTTTGATATTTTCTATCATAAATCCCGCCATATTTACAGGGTCCTTTGCAGAAGAATAGGGCGGCGCATAGGCAAGATCCAAATCTTTCAATTCGTAAGCTTTCATACCACAGTGAATTGCGGTAGCTAACACGTCAATGCGTTTGTCCACTCCCTCATAACCCACAATCTGGGCGCCGAGCAGGCGGTAGGTGTCCTTTTCAAAAATCACCTTCATAGTCATAATCTTTCCGCCCGGATAATAACCTGCGTGGCTCATTGGCGAAAGAACAACCTTGTCAACATTCAGACCTGATTTTTGAGCACTGCTCTCGTTAATACCGGTAACAGCCGCCGTAAGGTCAAAGATTTTCAGCACAGAGCTGCCCTGACTGCCCATATATCGGCTGTCTTTGCCGCAAATGTTGTCTGCGGCAATACGTCCCTGTTTGTTGGCAGGACCTGCAAGAGAAATTATCGCGTCTTCTCCTGTAACAAAGTGTTTTACCTGAACTGCATCGCCAACAGCATAAATATCAGGAACAGAGGTTTCCATTCGGTCGTTTACCAAAATACTGCCCTTTAAGCCAAGCTCAAGGCCTGACTCTTTGGCGAGGGTACTCTCAGGTGTAACTCCGATAGCCAAAACCACCATATCGGCGTGCAGAGGCTCGGCATCTGCCAAAAGTACGTCCACACCGTTATCTTTTTCCTCAAAGCCCTCAACGGTGTGTCCGAGCGCCAGCTTGACCCCGTGCTTGCGCATTTCTGCATGGATAAATGAAGCCATATCGCTGTCAAATGGATTCATAAGCTGTTTTGGGCGCTGTACAATTGTAATGTCCATTCCCAACTCACGCAGATTTTCGGCGACCTCCAAACTGATAAAACCACCTCCTGCAAGCACCGCAGACTTTGGCTTATGGCTGTCAATATACTCCTTGATACGGAAAGTATCCTCAACCGTGCGCAGTGTAAACAGCTTGTCAATCCCCACACCGGGAAGCTTTGGCTGCGCAGGCTTGGCACCGGGAGATAAAATCAACTTATCATAGGCTTCTTCAAATTCTTCACCGTTTTCCAGATTTTTAACAGAAACCGTCTTTTTTTCCTTGTTAACGGCAGTAACCTCATGGTGCACACGCATGTCCACACGAAAACGAGCGTCAAAGCTCTCCGGTGTTTGCAGCGTCAAATCTTCTCCGTCAGAGATAACTCCGCTTATATAATACGGCAAACCGCAGTTTGCATAGCTGACATATCCCGAGCGCTCAAAAACTACTATCTCCGCCTGTTCGTCCAGCCTGCGAATTCTTGCCGCCGCAGTTGCGCCTCCTGCAACGCCGCCTACAATAACTACCTTCATTTCCGAGTCACCTCTCCTTTCCATGCGGATATTCCGCCTATATTTTCTACGTTTGTATAACCCGATTGTTTTAAATATGCCACCGCCTGACTGCTTCGAGCTCCGCTGTAGCAGTAAACGAATATCGGCACACTCTTATTTTTAATTATTTCAGCCGCTTTGTCAAGAGAATCCAAAGAAAGATTTTTGCTGTCTGGGACATGCCCCTCACTGTACTCCTGCTCTGTCCTTACATCAAGCAGTACTGCATCGGGTGTACCACGAAAACGCTCTACGCCCTGATTTATATTCGGACTTTGTAAAAAATCAAAAAATCCCATCTTTACCCCTCCAATCAAAGCATTTCAATAATCTTAGCCTTGGGCATTGCACCCACAACCCGATTGACAATTTTACCGTTTTTAATCACCACCAGCGTGGGAATACTTGTGATACCGAACCTTTCAGCCAAATCAGACTGCTCATCTACGTTGACCTTACCCACGGCAATATCCGAACGCTCTGCGGCAATTTCATCCACTATAGGACTTACCATTCTGCACGGGCCGCACCACGCAGCCCAGAAGTCCAGCAATACGGGCTTTTCAGCACGCAGGACTTGGTTTTCAAAGTTTTCATTGGTGATATTGATTACAGACATTTATTTGCCCTCCTGTTTTATTTGTTGAATTAATTATATCTAAAACAACGTGCTTTTTCCGTGACATTGTCACATAAGCAAAATAAACAGCCGCACGTGAGCGGCTGTTTGAAAAAGTAATGCGTTGTCAAATTTCAATACCAATGTTGTGCAAGAGTTAAGCCTGTAAAAAAGCTCTTACAGGGGATGATAAAACCACCGGTTCAACGGATGGTTTTGATTTTGTTAAAATCTTTCCAATTCTTAATATCAAAACTACAGTATCCGCTGCCGTAATCGCCATAAATATTAAGAATATGATTGATATTTCCCTGTTCTCCTACATTTTCCTGTCCGTTTTCGTTAATTTCTCCTTTGTCCCAGCTTCCCCTTGTAATTTTGAATTCTATATTATGAGTAATATCTTTTGGAATATCAATTATTATCTCTGCTGTTGTTTCAGATGTTCTTGTTAATGAATAAGAAGTGTCGGCAGGGTTCCAATTATTAAGTTCACTTGCAAAATACAAAGTATCTGTCAGGGGGGTGTCAGGCTGCAGATTAAGCTGTACCCTTACAGCCAAATAATCACTGCACAAAAAGTTAGATGGCTTCAGACCTGTAATTGTGTTGTTATATACATTGCAATCCGTGCCGATAATATATGCCCAGTTTTTTTCCGAGAAGCTGCCGGTATAATTGATTATATTGTCGGCTACGGTAACATTATTTGTTTCGTATGATTTGTCATACGCTAACTTTATTATTGCATTAATATGATCAAAGTTGCTTTGGAAAGTGTTATTAATAATTTGTGAATTTTTCATACCCGAACCCGTTAAAGGGTGCGGTGCACAGTTTAAAATGTTATTGTCAGAAAAAAGTATGTCTTCATTATAACCATATGGATACTCTGAACTGCAATAAATACCATAATTGCAATCCTCGATTGTATTTCCCGAATACGATGCGTTTTTATTATATATACACATTATACCGTACTGAGAGTTTTTAACTGTATTATTATTGCTTTCCACATCGGTGCAGGCTTCCATATGTATTGCTCCCGATCCTTGTATATTGTAAAGTTTATTGTCAGAACAAACAATATGGTCAACCTGTGCAAATCCAAAACCTATGCCGACATTTGTGTTTATTTTTGCTCCGTAGCTGACACAATTAGTTACTTGCACATCGGAAAATCTGAAATTCGGAGTGTTTACTTCAACATTATCTCCCTCGTATTGCACAGGCCTTTCCGAAGTATTAAATATGCAATTATCTACAATAAGACCTTTTCCGATTGAATTTGTATAAAGCTTATTATTATATTTTCTTGTTTCGGGTTCACCATCATTAAAAAGTATTCCAAACCCCTCACTAAAGGCGCAGTTCTTAATGATTGTATTATTTGCAGCAGTATTGCAGAAAATTCTCGGACAGCTTGTATGTGCTGAAAAATTGCAGTTTTCAATTACACATCCATCGGTAAGATGCAGTCTGACATCGCCGTATCCGTATCCGTCGCCTTTCCACCAACGGAAAACATTAACATTTTTCAATGAAACTTTGTTTCCGGTTAAAACCAGGCTTGAACTCGGCATAATTTTAAGAGTACCGTTAATTATTGGACACTTAGCCTCAGAAGTATATATGTGATATGTTTTTCCTTCCAAATCAAGCGGAACATTCTTTTTTGCGGCAGCGTCAAGCGCTTTTTGAAAAAGACGCAAGTCGTCATTTGCATCTTCGGGTACACCAAACTCACCCGGAGTGACATATTCATTTTCAGGTGATGTCGATGACGGAATTTCAGTCGGAGGATTTTCGATTCCCGCTAAGACACTCAGTATTTTGGTGGCATCCACAATATTTATCTTACCGTCAAGATTAAAATCTGCCAGCAATCTTTGTTCTTCGCTGAGCGTAATTGTTTCTGCCAGTGATTTTTGTATTTGTGTAGCGTCAATAACAGATAATTTATTGTCAAGGTTTACATCCCCGTTGGGGAAGTGTGAATATGAATGCGCAGAAGTTGTAATAATTGCAGATACAGCTAATAAGAATGAAATAATAAATAAAATAGCTTTTTTCATATTTTTAACACCGTAAATTTATTGATAGAGATTGATATAAAAACATATGCTTTAGATTTATAAATATAGATGCCTATGAAAATATTATATATATTTTTTGGCAAAATTGCAAGATATTAAACTGAAAAAAGGTTAATAATTTATGTAAAATCACACCTCTATACCGCTAAGTAAAAAAGTCAACCGATAAGCTGTTTTTAAACAAAAGAAAATCAGCAAAGCTTAGGATTAAGTCAAACAACTTTTCCAAAATATGAATATTTAACGCGAGAATAGAACTAAGGATAACAAAAAGAAAAGACACCAACTTTTGTTGATGTCTTGTTGGTTGCGGGAGCCGGATTTGAACCGACGACCTTCGGGTTATGAGCCCGACGAGCTACCGAGCTGCTCTATCCCGCGATATTTAAGCACTGTTTTATACAGCTTTATTATTCTACCACCATATGTGCCTTTTGTCAAGCATTATTTTTATTTTATCTCTATTTATCTAATTAATATGCTTTTACGTTCGATTTATGTGTATTTCACCGTATGATTTGACCCTCTTGCCCCAAAAACGGTGACAAAGTTTTTGTTTGATAGTATAATCGCATTGTACCCGAAAGGAGTGGTTAAATTGAGGGTAGAACTCAAAATTTCAAAAGACATTAAACAAACCTATGCAGTCATCTATTCCGACGCTCTCACCGACGAAATTACCTCGGCGGTTATGTACCTTGAGAACACCGATAAAATCATCACGGGCGAGGACAACGGCAAAATTGCTGTGCTTAAACCGTCGGAAATTTATATGGTCAGGGTTGAAAACGAGCACACTGTTATCTACAGTAAAGACAAGAAATTTTTTTCGCCTAAGCGATTGTATCAGATAGAAAATCAGCTTGGCAAGGGATTTATGAAAATTTCAAAATCAACCGTCATAAACCTAAAACATATAAAATGCGTTGAACCGTCATTCAAGGGTATGATGAGCCTTGTTATGAAAAACGGCTTAACCGACTGGATTTCTCGCAAATACCTGCCCGACTTCAAAAAATATCTTGGCATTTAAGGAGGATTTTATTATGAGAAATGTTATAAAATCAATAGCATTAGGCATAAGCTGGGGATTTACCGTTTTTGTTGCTTATCTTACAATCGAGGTAATTATCAGCGGTGATTTTCTTGCAAACATTGCACCCGACGTTTTTATTAAATACGTAATCTGTTCAGCCGTAACAGGCCTTGGATTTTCCGTTCCGTCGCTTATTTATTACAACGAGAGCATTTCAAAAGTCTTGCAGGTAATTTTCCACCTAGGCATAGGCTTTGCAATCTACCTGCCTGTTGCGTTTTTTGCAGGCTGGATTCCTACGGAATTCGGAATTTTACCCGTTGTAATTTCACTGGCTATTTCGGTCGTATTTTCTTTGCTCGTATGGCTCTGCTTTTCTCTGTATTACAAAAAACAGGCTGAAAATATTAATAAAAAAATCTTTGAAAAGCAGGGCAGAAATTAATCGCTGTCCTACCTAAAATCAGGTTTTCTGTTGACATTTTATAAAACGCAATATACAATTAAATCATTAGTTAATACGGAAAATTTTAGGAGTTTTTTAATTATGAAGTACACCTTTTCGTTTTACACCAAAGATGATTTTGAAGAGATAGAAAGTCTGATACTGAATTCTTACGAGTGGGATTATCCGATATTCGGACTAAGCCGAATGGAATTCAGCAACGGTCTGCACCCCAAATTTTTGAAATATTCAGATGTATGGGAGCGTACTGTCGGAGTTTACAGAGAAAACGGAAAAATCGTTGCCTGCGCTTTAAACGAGGGCAATGATGACGGATCGGTATTCTTTCTCTTTGATACAAAGGAAAGGGCGAGTGAGCCTGACTTGCTTTCAGAAATGATATTCTTTGCAAAAACAACGATGTCCTGCGTAAAAGATAAGAACAAAATCAAAAG
The DNA here is from genome assembly GCA_947369085.1 of uncultured Clostridia bacterium. GTDB lineage: Bacteria > Bacillota > Clostridia > Oscillospirales > Acutalibacteraceae > Ruminococcoides. Next base: position 61,511 of record CANBJR010000002.1, read on the forward strand.
ACAGGTTTCTCTGTTTATTCCTCAGTGGAACAAAGCATTGGAGAAGATTGCTTTAGATAAGGGCTTTAAGAAGGATTGGCAGGAAAGAATTTTAATCAGAGATTTTAACGCAAGCAGATTTGATGTTAGTCTGCCCGACGGGTATTCGTTTGCAGACGGAACAGTCACACCGCCGTTCTATCTGGCAAATGTCCATATGGCGGCATTTAATTACAGCATAGACAGTGTGCCGGATTGTGCTTCTGCCTTTGCCGATATGCGAAAACAAAAGCATTACAATCCAAAGCTTGATTTATGCGTGCTTGACAAGCAGAAACGACCTGTTGCTATGGCTAACATCTGGTGTAATGAAAAAATGCCGTACTGCGAGTTGGAGCCGCTCGGCGTAGCTTGGTGGGAGCGCAGAAAGGGCATTGCAACAGCAATACTGAACGAAGCCGCAAACAGGGTGATGGAGCTTTACCCTCAATGCAATGGGATGACGGGCGGCGACCAGCCGTTTTATGAAAAACTCGGCTTTAGGGAAAAGGCTGTTATTCCTATATACAAATGGGAAGCAGAAATATATCCGTCATGGGATGAAAAATCTAAGGATACAGATTATCAGACTATTGCAAGATAGTCAATTCAGAGATATATTGACAAATGCAGTTATGTAATATAAAATAAAATTGGTCATAGAAATGGCTAATAATGAGGAAAGGAGATTGATTGTTTGACTAATATGAATAATAATGTGATTGCAGCAAATCGGGAGGTTTGCCTGTACTAATCACTTCAAACCTCCCAAAGCATATTACTATAAATTATTATTGCTTTTAGGAGGAACCTCTGTGAACAGAGAAAACAAAAGATTGAAATATACAAAGGGATACTACAAAAATCACGCTTGCAACGACACCTTTACCTGTAAGGTGTGCGGCAGACTTATGACGCCCGAAGGTGCAGGCAGTGAGCATAGAAACCACTGCAATAATTGCCTTTCAAGCTTGCACGTTGACAACGAGCCCGGCGACCGCGAATCGAGCTGCGGCGGAATTATGGAACCTATCGGAGTATGGGTACGAAAAAACGGAGAGTGGGCTGTCATCCACCGTTGCAAACGCTGCGGCAAGCTGAGTTCAAATCGAAGCGCAGCTGATGACAACCCTATGAAGCTTATGTCCATTGCATTAAAACCATTGTGTGAGCCGCCGTTTCCGCTTGAACGTATAGAGGAAATGACCACTTTAATGGGCGGTGACGGAAGTATTCTTAAATAAATTTCAGATTAACTTTGGCGTCTGTCTTGTGGCAGACGCCGTAATTTTTTTACAAATATAAGGTTATTATTGCATTTTTTTCCTTAAATTGGTATAATAAAATTTATACAAGGCATCATAAATGCTTTGATAAAGCTCATTTGCTTAGGAGGATACATTATGTGTAACAAAAAACCTTTTTACATCACAACACCAATTTACTATCCGTCGGGCAATCCGCATATCGGTCACTGCTACACAACAGTTGCCTGCGACTCTATCGCCCGATACAGACGAATGCAGGGTTACGATGTAATGTTTCTTACGGGAACCGATGAACACGGTTTGAAAATTGAGCAGAAGGCTGCCGAAAAAGGCATTACTCCCAAACAGTACGTTGACGAAATCGTAGAGATTTTCAAAAGTCTGTGGAACTTTATGAACATCAGCTATGACAGATATATCCGCACCACAGACGACTATCACGTTGAAACGGTACAAAAGATTTTTAAGGAGCTTTACGACAAGGGCTACATCTACAAGGGCGAGTACAAGGGCAAATACTGCACTCCCTGCGAAAGCTTCTGGACAGAAAGTCAGCTTGTTGACGGCAAGTGTCCCGAATGCGGACGTGAAGTTGTCGAGGCTAAGGAGGAAGCTTACTTCTTCAAAATGGCTCCGTTTGCCGACAGAATTGAAAAGCTCCTCACCGAAACTGACTACCTACAACCTAAAACCCGTGCCGTTGAACTCGTAAACAACTTTATCAAGCCGGGGCTTGAGGATTTGTGCGTTTCAAGAACAAGCTTTACATGGGGCATTCCCGTAACATTCGACGAAAAACACGTTGTTTACGTATGGATTGACGCTCTTTCAAACTATATTTCCGCACTCGGCTATCAAAACGAGGCTTTTGACGAATTTAACAAGTACTGGCCTGCCGACGTTCATATGGTTGCAAAGGACATTATGCGTTTTCACGCTATCATCTGGCCTGCAATGCTGATGGCTCTTGATTTGCCTTTGCCCAAGCACCTTGCAGTTCACGGCTGGATTACCTTTAACGGACAAAAGATGTCAAAGTCGCTCGGCAATGTAGTTGACCCGTTCATTCTGGGCAAACGCTACGGCGCAGACGCTATCCGCTACCACATTCTGCGTGAAATGGCTCTCGGCGCAGACAGCTCATTCTCGAATGAAATTATGATTAACCGCATTAACTCCGACCTTGCAAACGGTTTAGGTAACCTCGTTTCACGTACCGTTGCAATGGTTGAAAAATACTTCGGCGGAACACTCCCCACAGAGCGTGAAAGCGGAGAATTTGACGACGATTTAATTGAAACCGCAACTGCATTAAGGGCAAAGGTTGACTCCTTTATGGACGAAACACAGCTCAACAACGCCCTTGCCGAGATTTTCAAGGTTGTTTCACGTGCCAACAAGTACATTGATGAAACTGCGCCCTGGGTTATCGCAAAGGACGAAGCAAAGAAAGCAAGACTTGCAACCGTGCTTTACAACCTGCTTGACACAATCAGAATTGTCGCCACTCTGCTCTCTGCATTTATGCCCACGACAATGCCGAAGGCACTCGAACAGATTGGTGCGTGTGAGAAGTGCGCAACATATGAAAATGCCGACAAATTCGGCGTTCTGCCCCCTGACGTAACCGTTAAGAAGGGCGAGGCTCTCTTCCCGAGAATTGACGTTGATAAGGAAATTGAAGAGCTTAATTCAATTATCAAAAACAACTCGGGCGAGGACGAGAAAACCAAAAAACTCAGAGAAGAAATTGAGGGTATTGCGCAGATTGGCATTGACGACTTCTGCAAGGTTGACTTGCGTGTGGCTGAAATCAAGGCTTGCGAGCCGATTAAAAAGGCTAAAAAGCTCCTTAAGCTGACAGTTTTTGACGGCGTAAAGGAGAGGACTGTAGCAAGCGGAATTGCAAAGTATTACAAGCCCGAGGAGCTTGTGGGCAGAAAGATTATCCTTGTTTCAAACCTTGCGCCTGCAAAGCTCTGCGGTGTTGAAAGCTGCGGAATGATTCTTGCCGCAACGTGCGGTGAGGACGTAAAGGTCATCTTCGTTGACGATATGCCCGCAGGAGCAAAAATCAGTTAAATTATAGATTATAGAAAAACAGGTCGGAACATCGCATTAAAGCGGTGTCCGACCTGTTTTTATATGTCATACGTATTTGTTTTTTAAAATTATTGTCAATTTTAGATTAATTTAAATTTTAAAATATGTCTGATAATCTGCAACACTTCTTGCTTCTCCTCTATAGACAAGTAACTAAGTTCAAAAATTATATCATTTAAAATCTCATCTGTACATTCATTATCAAATTTTTGGTCGCTGAATAATTCAGATAACGACATATTCAAAGCATTAGCAATTTTTTCAATCAATTTTACTGTTGGATTTTTTTCATCTCTTTCAATTTGTCCTAAATAAGCTGTAGTTATATCCGCTCTTAAAGCTAATTGCTCTTGTGATAAATTATGTTTTAACCTCAAATATCGTATTCGGTTTCCTAAACTATAGTTATTCATTTAAAATCACCTATAATTATTATAAAACACTTGCATTTTATTATTCAAAGTGATATAGTATGTATTAGATATAATAACTATAGTTTGTTATATCAAAAAACATAAAAAAGAAATGAGGAGAAAAAATGAAAAAATTGATGTGTGCAATTCTATCCGGTCTGCTGATACTTTCATTGGCAGCTTGCAGTAAAGAACAAACAGACACAAGTATTCAAAATTCGGAGCAGACTGTCGCCGAAACTACAGAAAACAAAAAAAGTGGCGAAATAACAATTCAGGATATTGATTGGTCTGTTGATGAAGCAATGGTTAATGACAGCAAACGAGCAGTGTTCAGCTATACTAATAATTCCAACTACACCATAACTTCTGTGCAAATAAGAGCGTACTTGAAATCCGATTATACTAAAGAAGATGTTGCTGATTGGGGTGAAGATTTAGGTCGTGGTGACGAATGGGAATTGTCAGACATATTCTTAGATGCTGAATATAAAGAAACAGTTGAGCCAAATGAAACATCTCCAAAAGAACCTATACACCGAAACAATATTTATTATGTTAACAGTACAGCCGATTTTGAAAAAACAGAACCGGCTTTAATGACAATAAAATATCTAGACAGCGAAAACACCGAACAATCAATATACTATGACTACAAGGCAGGAAAATATCTCGAAGACGCTTCATAATGAGATACATAAAAAGAGGCTACCTCACTTTTTATTAGTGAGATAGCCTTTTAATTTTTCCTCTTATGCTCTTTTTAAAATGTATCTGACTGCAAGGCGTTTTACCTGTCTTTCCTTGAGCCACAGGTACGCCGCAGACGAAAGCGCAATCGGCACAAAGCAGAACCAGACACTTGATGTTCCCAAAAACAGGCTTGCAACGCACGAAAGAGCAACGCCAGAATGAAAGCCGAGGAGCGTAAGCCAGTAAAACCTTGCCTGCTCACCCTGTTTTTCGTCCTTGTCGATTATATATTTTGTAAGCGACGTTACAGCTACACGAAGGTTATTAGTTGAAAAAATTGTTGCGCTGGCGTAGCCTGCCGCAGTTCTGTAGGCGTTCCACTGAATCGGAGTTACAAAAAGTATGGGCAAAACTGCAATGTAGTGATTTGCAACATTCGGAAAAAGTCCGATAAAAGTTACTGCACAGCTTGTCATAACAAGGCTTACAATCTTTAAATCTATCTTTATAAATTTTTCGGCAATCACATAAAACACATTGCCCGAAATATATGTAATTAGCGCAAGCACAAGAAAAAACAGCGCCGAAAATTCTCCACTGAAAATATTGCATACAATGTGAATTAAATTTGCCGTCTGTGCGTTTCCGAAAAAATCACAGTGATTGAAAATCGCATAGCCGCCCAAAAATCCGCCGATTGAACTTACGGCGTAATGAAGCAGTTTCTGCCTTGACGCCTTTTCACTCATCAAATTACTTCCTTAAATAACTGTGTTTAATAATCATTTAACTTAATTATATCACATTTGCCTGCTTAATCAATGGAAAATTTGCAAGGAATACACATAACAAAAAGCCTGAAATTCAGTCAAACTGCAATTTCAGGCTTGATTTTTAAGCTGTTATTCGCTGATTTGCTCAGTTTCAGCTTCTTCTGTTTCCTGAGTTTCTTCCGTTTCCTGAATTTCATCAGAGTCGGAGGTTTCAAGTAAATCGGCTTCAACACCGCCCTCAAGAACTTCATTTTCTGCAACAGCGTCCGGATTTTCAATCTCATATCCGCTGAGGAATGTGTACGGAATGCCGTAGCCGAGTGCAACGCAGGCAAGCGTTACAATAACGTTAAGTCCGCCGTTGTCTGCCGCAAAAACATCGTGCAGAGGAAGTCCGGGTGCAATAGCGGCAATGATTATGTACAGTGACGGAATCACAAGAACAATAAGCGTTACAATGGAAAAACGCATAATAGACTTGCCGTCACCCACTCTTGTTGCGTAAAAAAGCAAAAGTCCGAAAACAACATGGAGTGCGATTGAAACAATTGAACCTACAGTAGCATCAAGAGTGCTTGTAAACTGCGTAAAGAAGTGTGCGCATACGATGAATGCAATAATAAGAAATGCCGAGAAAAACAGATTAATTGTTTCTCTTTTATCAGGTTTTTTCAATTTTATAACCTCCGAACATAATTTTTATATATTCTATCAAACCAATGTGACAGTTTTGTGAAAACCGCAGAAGTATTTTGTTAATTCAGAACTATATTTATTATGAAGTGTGATGTACTTTTGCCTTTAATGCAAAGCACGCCCAACCGTTTTCTATATGTTCTTCAATAATATCAAAATGTCTGCTTACCGACTGCTTAACCTCTTCAGCTCTGGTGTCGATAATTCCGCTTGTGATGTAAACTGCGCCGTCCTTCATAAAGTTGCGCACACCTTCTGACAAAAACATAATAGCGTCTGCAACAATATTTGCAAGCACAATGTCATACTTGCCTTGGACCTTGTCAGTAAAACTGCCGCAGATTGCGGTATATCTGTCGCCCACTCCGTTGATTTCGGCATTCTCGGCGGCAGTTCTTACGGCGGTTTCGTCAATATCAACGCCGACTGCGCTTTCTGCGCCGAGCAAAAGCGTTGCAATCGAGAGGATACCGCTTCCGCATCCGACATCAAGCACCTTGTCGCCCTTTTTCATATACTTTTCGCACATTTCAAGGCAAAGGCGAGTTGTTTCGTGACCGCCCGTGCCGAATGCAAGACCGGGGTCGATATTCAGAACAACCCTTCCGTTTGCATCATAATCATCTCGCCAGCTTGGACGAATTAATAATTTTTCGCCTACCTCAATCGGATTGAAATATTTTTTCCAGTTGTTGCGCCAGTCCTCCTCGGCGCAGTCGAGAAGCTCAATTGTATGCTCAATGCCCTCTGCGTTGTAGCGCTCGCTGAGGAACGCAACCGCCTCCGACGGCGAAACGTCAGGCTCAAGATAGATATGAACAAAGGCTTTGCTTCTGTCCTTATTAAGCAAATCCTCGTCAATCAAATCAATATGAGCAATATCCTCAACCTCCTGCTCAAGGTTGGTGTAGTCCTCAATATATATGCCGTACGGCACAACAACGTTTGCAATGTCGCTTGCTTTGCCGATATCCTTTGCATTTACGGCAATTTTTATTTCAGTCCAGTTTTCCATAGGTTTGTATCCTTAAAGTTAATTAAAACAAATTTGTTTTGTTATTTTATTGGGACGGTTAATTTTTTGTTAAGGGAACGATTGATAATGAATAAATTGTTTCACAATTTATTCATAGGGACGTCTGGGAAGCCGTCCCCTACGGATTTAATACAGACGTTTCCGTTATTGCTCATAAATACAAATAAAACGTTGTATTTACTGTCACGTTCGAGTGCCCTCAGGAGCCACCCTGATTGATTAATCGTTGAACAAGTCTTTCAGTTTATCAAAGAAATTCTTTCTCTTAACGTAATTTTTCTCGGTAGTTGTGCCGTCAAGCTGTTTAATAAGCTCTTTTTGCTTTGCGTTCAGGTTTTTTGGCACTTCAATCGTCATTCTGACGTACTGGTCGCCTCTGCCTCTTCCGCCTAAGTGAGGTATGCCCTTGCCCTTGAGCTTAAATATATCTCCCGGCTGAGTTCCCTCGTGGATTGTATATGTTACCTTGCCGTCAAGAGTCGGAACAACAATTTCTGCACCGAGAGCCGCCTGAGCAAATGTAATCGGAGTGTCGCACCACACATCGTCGCCCCTGCGCTCAAAAAGCTGATGGGGACGGACGTTTACATAAACGTGCAAATCACCTGACGGACCGTTGTTATAACCTGCATTTCCTCTGCCGCCCACGTTTAAAATCTGCTGATCCTTGATACCTGCCGGAATTGTAACGTCAACGGTTTTGCTCTTGCGCTGTCTGCCTGAGCCGCCGCACTTACGACAGGGATTGTCGATTATTTTACCCTTTCCGTGGCAAGCGTCGCAGGTGCGCTGTGTCTGAACAACACCGAACGGAGTTCTCTGATTTATCGTAACCTTGCCCGAACCTCCGCAGGCTGAGCAGGTTTTGGGTGAAGAACCTGCCTGCGCTCCCGTGCCGTGACAGTCACCGCAAGATGTAACGCAGTTGTAGCTTACGTTCTTTTTACAGCCCTTAGCCGCCTCTTCAAATGAAATGTAAACGGTGGCTTCAACATCACTGCCTCGCATAGGTGCGTTTGCATTGTTTGAACGTCTGCCGCCAAAGCCTCCGAAAAAGCTTGAGAATATGTCGTCAATGTCAATTCCCTGACCAAACGGACTTCCGCCGCCTGCGCCTGCGCCAAAGTTAGGGTCAACGCCTGCGTGGCCGAACTGGTCGTAACGAGCACGTTTGTCTTTGTCGGAAAGAACCTCGTATGCCTCGTTGACCTCTTTAAACTTTTCCTCACATTCCTTGTCACCCGGATGTAAGTCAGGGTGATATTTTTTTGCACTTTGTCTGTATGCCTTTTTTATTTCATCATCGCCTGCGCCCTTTTGAACGCCAAGCACCTCGTAGTAATCTCTTTTTTCAGCCATAAAATACACTCCCTGATAATCAATTAACAATTATCAATTAATAATTAACAATTAATGTAGGGAACGGTCTTGACCGTTCCGATTACTCATAGGTTAGCAGTCGTCCTGCGGAACAGTCAAGACTTTTCCCTACACTAAAAATAAACGTTACCGATTTATCAACTTATAATTCGGGCTACCATTTTATACTAACAAACCGACTTTAATTCTCGAATTACGAGTCGAGGTACTCGACAAAGGAGCTGCTATAATTAACAGCTCCTTTGATTGCTTTATATTATACAATAATTATTTGTTATCGTCAACGTCCTTAAAATCGGCGTCATAAACATTCGGGTCACCGCTGTTGTTCGGCTGAGCACCGCCCATATCGGGAGCACCCGGCTGAGGATTGCCCTGAGGAGCTGCCTGCTGATAGAGCTTTGCGGATACGTCATAGAGAGCCTTCTGCAAGTCATCCTTTGCAGCCTTCATCATATCTGCATCGTCCTTTGCAACTGCATCTTTAAGAGCAGAAATCTTTGTGTTGATTGTGTTTTTGTCATCATCAGAAAGCTTGTCGCCGCTCTCGTTTACAAGCTTTTCAGCCTGATAAACCATATTCTCAGCTTCGTTCTTAGCGTCAACAGCTTCGCGGCGTTTCTTGTCGTCAGCGGCATACTGCTCTGCTTCCTTAACAGCCTTATCAATATCTTCCTTGCTCATATTTGTTGAAGAAGAAATTGTAATCTTCTGCTCCTTGCCTGTTCCGAGATCCTTTGCAGAAACGTTTACGATACCGTTTGCGTCAATGTCAAATGTAACCTCAATCTGCGGAACACCGCGCATTGCAGGAGCAATTCCTGTAAGAGCAAACAAACCGAGCTGTTTGTTGTCACGGGCAAATTCACGCTCACCCTGAAGAACGTTGATTTCAACCTGAGTTTGATTGTCAGCGGCAGTTGAGAAAATCTGGCTCTTCTTTGTAGGAATTGTTGTGTTTCTGTCGATAATTTTTGTCATTACACCGCCCATTGTTTCAACACCGAGTGAAAGCGGAGTAACGTCAAGAAGAAGAAGTCCGTCAACCTCGCCACCGAGTACGCCTGCCTGAATAGCCGCACCGATTGCAACACATTCGTCAGGGTTAATGCCCTTGAACGGATCCTTGCCGATAAGCTTTTTAACAGCTTCCTGAACAGCGGGAATTCTTGAAGAACCGCCTACCATAAGAACCTTGTCAATCTGACCAATCTGAAGTCCTGAGTCAGAGAGAGCCGAACGAACGGGTCCCATTGTAGCCTCTACCAAATCAGCAGTAAGCTCGTCAAACTTTGCTCTTGTAAGAGTTAAATCAAGGTGCTTAGGACCTGTCTGGTCTGCTGTGATAAAGGGAAGATTGATTGAAGATGTTGTAACGCCCGAAAGCTCAATTTTAGCCTTCTCTGCTGCTTCCTTTAATCTCTGCATAGCCATTTTATCTGATGAAAGGTCAATGCCTGTTTCTGTTTTGAATGAGGAAACCATCCAGTCGATAACTCTCTTGTCAAAGTCGTCGCCGCCAAGACGGTTGTTACCTGCTGTTGCAAGAACTTCCTGAACGCCGTCGCCCATTTCAATGATTGATACATCGAATGTACCGCCGCCGAGGTCATATACCATAACTTTCTGGTCGTTTTCCTTGTCAACACCGTATGAAAGAGCTGCGGCTGTAGGCTCGTTGATGATTCTCTTTACATCAAGACCTGCGATTTTACCTGCGTCCTTTGTAGCCTGGCGCTGTGCGTCTGTAAAGTATGCAGGAACTGTGATAACAGCCTGTGAAACTGTTTCGCCGAGGTAAGCCTCAGCATCAGCCTTGAGCTTCTGAAGAATCATAGCTGAAATTTCCTGAGGTGTGTAGTTTTTGCCGTCAATGGTTACCTTGTAGGAAGTACCCATTTCTCTTTTAATTGAAGAAACTGTTTTTTCGGGGTTTGTGATAGCCTGACGTTTTGCAACCTGACCTACCATTCTTTCGCCGTCTTTTGAAAATGCAACTACAGACGGAGTTGTTCTTGCGCCCTCTGCGTTTGCGATTACAACGGGTTCGCCGCCTTCGATTACTGCTACGCAGGAGTTAGTTGTACCTAAATCTATACCTATTGTCTTTGCCATAATTAATTCCTCCAATAAATTTTGTTTGTGTTTTTAGTTATTTTACTTGATAATAAGTTTATTTATATAATCTGATTTTTCAAAGCATTCAAAAGCCTTAATAAAATCAGCAGTTTGCTACCTGCACCATTGCGTGGCGGATAATTTTATCGCCGATTTTGTAGCCTGTCTGGAAAACCTGAGCAATTGCGTTTTCGCCAAGCTCTTCGCTTTCAATCTTAGATATTGCGTTGTGCAGGTTAGGGTCAAACTCATCACCGATTTTTCCGAAAGACTCAATCTTGAGCTTTTCAAAGGATTTGTCAAGCTGATTTGAAATAAGCTCAATTCCCTTGATGATTTCGGGGTCGGCATTTGCAAGGTTTTCAAGCGCCATTCTCACGCTGTCTGCTACAGGAAGAAGCTCTGTTACCGCCTTAGCCGTTGCATCATCATAAATAGAAAGCTTTTCGTTTGCGGTACGCTTGCGGTAATTGTCGTATTCAGCGGCAAGGCGCATATATTTATCCTTTTGAGATGCAAGCTCTTCCTCAAGCTTTTTTACCTTTTCATCATCTTTTTTACTTTTTTTGCCTTTTGTTTCCTCAACCTTTTCTTCCTCTGCCTTGTTCTTGGCTTCGGCTGTGTTATCGGTTTTGGTTTCCTTTACTTCTTCGGCATTTTCGCACTTTTTCTTTGGCATTTTTATTCTCCTTCAAGGACTGTTTTTCAATTAACAATTATCAATTGCAAATTGTTAATTGATTATGCTATATCTGTAAGCTCGCCTATCAGCGTTCCGACAGTGTCTGAAACACTTTCGAGAATTGAAATTACTCTGCCGTAATCCATTCTCACCGGTCCTACAACCGCAAGCACACCCGACGGTCTTGAATCGACGGTGTATCTGGTTGAAACAACCGAGCTTTGGGCAAGCTCTGTTCTGCTGTTTTCACGTCCGATTGAAACCAAAGTGTCAATCGGTAGGTTTTCAAGCATAGCGGCAAGGTCGTGTTCGTTATTCAAAAACTCAATAACGCCCCTTGCAGTGAGAAAATCAATATCGGGTGTGAACATCAGCCTTGTGTAACCGCTGTGGCAAATGCTTATTTCACGGGCGGATTTTGCGCAATCCATAATCGCCATAAGCACTCCCGGCATAAACAGCGAAAGTTCGCCGAAACGCGCCGCCGCAGTCTGGATAAACGGCTGATTGATTGACGAAAGCTTAACGCCCGAAAACGTTTTGTTAAGCGCCTTGTCGAAAACCTCAAGAATTTCGGGGGTAATTAAAAACTCACACCTGAAAAGCTTTGTTTTTATAATTCCGTTTGAAGCAATCACAACAGCCATTGCGGTGTGAGAACCGGTCTGGACAAAGCTGATTTTGTGTACTCTGCTCTCCTCGCCGTCCGGCGTTGTGGCTACCGCAGCAAGGTCGGTAAGCTGTGAAATTAGGTTTGACGCACTCTGAAGAATGCTCTCGGGGGAATCGGCGCTGCGGTAAAGCGTTGTTTCAATATACTCTTTTCCGCTTTGTGCAACAGGCGTTACCTTCATTATATTATCAACGTAGTAACGATACGCCTGTGCAGTAGGCACTCGCCCTGCCGAGGTGTGAGGCTGAATAAGAAAGCCTTTGTTTGTAAGGTCAGCCATTTCGTTTCGCACGGTAGCCGAGGAAACGTCAAGCCCTGTTTCATTTATCAGCGCCTTTGAGCCGACAGGCTCACCTGTGCGGATAAAACTTTCAACAATTGCCGAAAGGATTTTCTGTTTTCTGGCAGCCAGCTCCATACCGTTCACCTCACAATCCGAAGTCGGTTTTTGCTGTTTTAGCACTCGAGGTGTTAGAGTGCTAACTGCTTTATTCTTAATATAATACTAAAGTCAGTAAAAGTCAAGCGTTTTTTAAAAATTTTTCCGCAAATGTAAAAGTTTCACAGTTACAACACATTAAGTTTGACAACCCTTCACTTTGCAGGATATAATATTAAATAGAAAGCGGTATTCTGCCCTATATTAATTCAAAATCAAGCCAAGCCGTTTGATTTTAAACACCCTTCGCAAGAATACGCTCACCTTTATATGGAGGAATATCTATGACCGGTTTTATGCAGAATGTATATGTTATATTATGGGGTATGCTTGCGCTGCTGACCTTTGCAATCGGAATCAAGCAGAAACGCGCTTACGCTTTTGTGATTTCCGCCTTTTTCGTATTTATGACAGTGTGGTACGCACTTGACGCTTACAGCAGAATTGATATGTTTGCAGGCACTCAGGGCATTATTTTTAAAGTTGTGCTTGTTATCGTCCTTGTTTTGTTAATCGGAGGTTATATTCTCTCAAGACGCAAAGGAAACGAGAAATAAAATTTTTCTGATATTTTTCAGGTATCATTAAGCGTTATATTGAAATAAAAATAACGTAACATACTACATATTGTTATCAAAATGTTTTTTGCATAAATTATGCGAAAATTCGCAGTTTTTTTTGAAAAACACTTGCGTTTCAAACGCTTTTGTGGTATTATAATACCCATATGACCGATATTTTAAGGAGGTGGGACAATGCCAAACATTAAATCTGCAAAAAAGCGTGTTAAGGTTATCGCTACTAAAACAGCTCGCAACAAAGCTACAAGATCAGCTTTGAGAACAGCAATCAAAAAGGCTTACATCGCTGTTGACACTAACGCTGACAACAAAACAGAGGCAGTTCGTCTTGCTATCAAGAAAATTGACCAGGCAACAGCTAAGGGTATTCTTCACAAGAATACAGCAGCAAGAAGCAAGTCTTCTCTTGCTAAAAGACTCAACGCTTCAGCGTAAGTTAAACTAACTAATAACAGAACACACTTAAAGCAGAGATTTTCTCTGCTTTTTTTGTTTTTCTGTTGACTTTTTTATAAAAAGTGATTAGAATATAATTACATAATAAACAAATAATACTATATTATGGCGTTTTAAATATATTCTTTGCGCCCTACGAATTGGAGGATTCAGTATGAAAAATAAAAAATTCGCTTTAATTATCGGCATTATCTCCGCTGTTGCAGCTCTTTCCGCTGCTTTGACTGCTTTCTTTATTGTAAAGGATAAGCAGAAGAAGGACGACGAGGAGCTTATGGAATACCTCGACAGTTCAATTGAATAACCGAGCAATTCGGTACGCAAATTAAAAAGGCAGGTCGGAGCATCGTCGCATTGCGGTGTCCCGACCGTTTTTATTAGAACTTAGGTGTTTTATATGGTTGAATTTGAACTTGAACGTCTTTTAAAGGACGCAAAAAATGACAAAAATTTAAAAGCCGAGCTGATTAAAACAAAAAACAGCGAAAATCCTGTTGAAGATTTCTGCGTATATTGCCAAAGCAAGGGCTACAACATAACAATCGGCGAGCTTTTGGCTTCGGGTCAAAACTCAAATGATGCAAAACTGCGAAGCGTAAACGGCGGCGGAGTAAACGGAATTGACGGCTGGGATGACGCATATGAACAATTTTTCCTGACTCTTGAGTGGACGTGATTTTATGAAGAATATTTACCCGTCTTATTTTGAAAAATTTAAGTGCATTGCCGACAAATGCCCCGACAGCTGTTGCAAGGGTTGGGACGTTGTTGTGGACGATGAAACAAATGAATATTACCAAAGCGCAAGCGGTGAGTTCGGCAAAAAGCTTAATAGGCTTATGAAAATCGACTGCGACGGCGACAGAATTTTTGTTTCTCAAAACGGAAGATGTCCGTTCTGGAACGAAAATAGGCTTTGCGACATCTACATAAACCTCGGCGAAGGTCATCTTTGCAAAACGTGCAGGGAATTTCCGAGGATTACGCAGGACTACACAGTATTTTCCGAGCACCTGTTATCGTTTGCGTGTCCCGAGGCGGCTCGTCTGATGCTCAGTAACGACAACGCATATGACGATTTTAAAAACTATGATTTGGATTTTTCGCAGTGCGACTACAATGCTGAACTTATGCGCTTTTTGCTCGGTGCAAGAGATAAGCTGAAAAATATTTTCACGGACAAAAGCCTTACGTTCTCGCTTTGTCTTGACATTGCTATGCAGTTTTGCAAAAAGGTACAGAGTTCGATTGATAATCTCGACTTCAGCACCGATATTTCAGTTGACGAATGCTGTAAAGAGGACTGTTTGCACCAAAAACCATTGAAGCATATATTTGATATGCACAAAGATTTTGATATTATGACCAATGAGTGGAGAGAAATTTTGTGCAGTGCTTCAAGCTATGCCGGCAAACAAATCCCCGAACAGTATGACGATTTATTCAAACGTATGGCGCTTTACTATATCTACAGATATTTTCTGACCGCAGTTGACAGTATGAATGTACTGAGCACAGCCAATCGGATATTATGCGCATATGTTGTAATCGGCAGTGCACTTCTGACAGGCGAATACGAAACTGAAAAGCTGTTCTGTCTGTACTCAAAAGAGGTGGAACACTCCACCGAAATTTTTTAATTCGTATCGTAATCAGACTGTGAATTACAAACTTGCGTATCGGAAGTTTTACAAGCATAAAAGGTCGGGCTTAACCTGAAAACGGTTGCCCGACCTTTATTTTTTAAATTATTCTTATATATTATTGTGCCGTTGTACTTTGTTCGCCCACTGCGTTGGTAAACAGCTCTTCGTAAACGAATTCAGCAAACTTTCTGCGCTGAACTTCCATATCCGAAATTCTGATTACCGAACCTGACGGCGTGTTGTCATCATAATACCAAAGTCCCTCTTCGGGAATGTAGTACTGCTCAACGTCATAATCAAGGTAAGTCAAAGCACGTGTAACAAGTGCGGTGATTTCGTCCTTTTTGAGGTTCGTTGTTATAAGCGGACCAACGGAGCTTACGATAGAAACAATCTGACCAATGTCAGCATTTCTCATACTGTCAAAAATCGTTTCAAGCAACTTTCTCTGTCTTGATGTTCTGTCCCAGTCGTCACCGTCAATTCCGATTTCGTTGCCATCCTCGCCCTTTGACAAACCTCTGTTGCGGGCATACCACAACGCCTCTTGTCCGTTAAGATGAACAACACCCGGCGAATCGGTGATTGTTTTGGGCGAATCAACCTGCTTGTTTTTATACATCTGGTAGTTGATATAATCGATTTCGTCCTGAGAAAGCTCTATGTCAACACCGCCGAGGGTATCAATAATCTTCTTAAAGCTGTCAAAATCAACAACTGCATATCGGTCAACCTTAATTCCAAAGTTAGCTTCAATCGTCTGAATAGAAAGCTTTGCACCGCCGAGGGTGTATGAGGAATTGATTTTGTCGTAATCGTGACCGGGAATATAAACATAAGTGTCACGTTGGAACGAAGTGAGCTTTAATTTTTTGTGGCGGTTGTCGATTGAGAGCATAATCATAGTATCGCTTCTACCGTGCTCGTCAGAACCGTGATTATCCTCACCGAAAAGCATTACATTAAGCACCTTTGAATCCTGCAAAAGCTCGCCGTCCTCAACGGTAAAGCCCGAAACATCGCCCGAATTATCCGAGCTTGTCGGAGAAGTTGAAGCAGGGTCGTCCTTAATTTCCTTATAGTTAAGCGAATTGAGCAGGCTGTAAACATAAATCATACCGCTTCCGCCGATAAGGAAAATAACCGAAAAAATTATGCACAAAATGCGCTTTATTCTGCCTTTTTTATTATAAACCTTCCTGATTTGCGAGTTAGAACTTATGTCAACAAGATTATTTTTTACATCGTTATTTGCCATACTGTTCCTCCGTTAAGGTAGCATCGTGATAAAACACGGCATTAAGCCGATGATTGCGAAAAAGGTTGATATGTGTAATAAACTATAATATCTATAGTATTATACCACTATAATTCCTATAAATAATTCTTTTTCAGAAGTATAATTTGTTGTAAATCGTAATTTTATGTAGAATTTTATGAATTTATAAGCAAATTTAATCCTGTTCGTCAAGTGAAAGGTAGAATGACGGCAGAAATTCCTGCTCAAAAACCTCACATTCGGGCATATTCATTGCATGAATTGCGTTTTCGGTTGACTCCTTTGCCTTTCGGAACTCGTCGTTTCCCATTCGCATTTCGTCAATGCACTTTATCAGTGCAGAAAACTTGTCCGCCGCCTTGACAAACGGCTTTAGCTCGCTGTCATTTTCTCCGTTTTGCTTAATTATTTCCTCAAAATCCTCTTTAAAATCTTCGGGGAGCATTGAAACAAGCCTGTCAGCCGCATTATTTTCAATATTTTTGTACACTTGCTTAATTTCAGGGTTAAAATATTTTACCGGAGTTGGCATATCGCCCGTAATAATCTCGGTTGAATCGTGAAAAACTGCAAGTAAAGCCGCCCTTTCGGGATTGTAACTGTTGCCGAAACGTTTGTTGCTTATCAAAACAAGACAATGCGCAATCATGGCAACCATAAGGCTGTGCTCGCATAAATTTTCATATTTCGTGTTATTCATCAGTCCCCAGCGGTTTATGTACTTCATTCTTGACAGCATTGCGTAAAAATGTGACTGTTTCATAAGGTTAATCTCCTGTTTTTTTACAAAAATTAGTGCAAATTCCATTTTGATATGGTATAATATATTAATTAACATTTTACAATTAGAAATTAATAATTAAGTTTTGCATTATTGCAGCCTATCCGCTCGACCTCAATTGTTAAAGGTAATTTGTTAATTGTTATTATACTATTTTTAAAATAAAAGTCAAAGATTACAAAAATTTATCGGAGAAATCAAATGACACATACGCTTAAACGTCCGACGTTTAAAAATCGGCACTACGCCTTGTATGCGTTCGGGCTTGCAATTTTAGCCGCTGCAATACTTTTTGTTCCCTTTATCATTGCAAACGGCGGAGTTTTCTACTACTACGGCGATTTCAACGTTCAGGAAATTCCTTTTTACCAGCTCTGCCATGACGCAGTAAGAAACGGCGAGCTTTCGTGGAGCCACACAACCGACCTTGGCTCGGACTTTTTGTCAAGCTACAGCTTTTATCTTCTCGGCAGTCCGTTTTTTTGGCTGACTTTTCCGTTTCCCAACGAATTTGTGCCGTATCTTATCGGGCCTCTGCTCATTTTAAAATTCGGTTGTGCGTCCCTCGCGGCATATCTTTATCTTAAAAGGTACGTTTCAAACAAAATCTATGCCGTTTTAGGCGGACTATTGTATGCGCTTTCGGGCTTTTCAATCTACAACGTGTTCTTCTTTCACTTTCACGAGCCTATGATAATGTTTCCGCTTCTGCTTGCAGCGCTGGACGCATTTGTATATGACAAAAGGCGTGTTGTATTTGCAGTTGCTGTGTTTGCCGCCTGCGTTGTAAACTACTACTTCTTTGTAGGACAGGTTTTGTTTGTGGTAATGTACTACCTTATGATTATGCTGACCAAAACCTGCACATTTAAAATTAAAGAATTTTTTATTCTTGCCTTAGAAGTTATTATCGGCTTCTGCGCCACGGCTTTTATACTTTTGCCATCGGTAATCGGGCTTATGAACAACCCAAGGCTTGAAAGCCTGCCAAACGGCTGGAACTCGCTTGTTTACGATTCCCCTCAGCGCTACTGGCTTATTATGCTCGGCTTTCTTTTCCCTGCCGATATGCCGGCTTTTCCTGTGTTTACGCCCGAATCATACTGCAAGTGGGCGTCGGTTTCAGGCTGGCTTCCGTTCTTCGGAATGACGGGAGTTATCGCATTTTTGCAGTTAAAAAAGCGCGACTGGCTCAAAAAGCTAATTACGCTGTTAATGCTGTTTGCTTTCATACCCGTGCTTAACAGTATGTTTCAGCTTATGAACAGCTCAATATACTACGCACGCTGGTTTTATATGGTTGTGCTGATGATGTCGCTTGCGACAATTCGTGCAGTTGAGGACAATGAATCAAACTGGAACAGAGCTGTTGCGTGGTCAACAGGACTTACCTCAGGAGCGGCATTTCTTATCGGCTTTATGCCGAAGATTACGGAAAACGACGACGGAACAGAGGATTTTTCAATCGGCGTTCAGGCTACGTTTGAGCGTTTCTGGATTTACGTTTTGATTGCTCTTATAAGTATTCTCGTTTTTGTTCTGATTTTCAAAAAATATAGGGACAGGCACCCGCATTTTGCCGTTGCGTCAATCTGCTCTGTGCTGATTGTTTCGCTTATTTCCTCTGCTTTTATAATTACAACAGGCGTGCTTTCAAGCTCCACAACAAAGCCAATTAAAGAAGATATTCTGAATTCAAGAGAAGATATTAAAATTGACGATTTGGAAGATGTTCGCAGTGATTTTTTTGAGTGCGTCGACAACACTGCAATGTACTGGAAAATTCCAAGCATAAACTGCTTTCAAAGCTCTGTTTCCACTTCAATAATGCAGTTTTACAACGCAATGGGCATAAACCGTGACGTTGCGTCCCGTCCAAACGAATCGGCTTACGGTCTGCGAGGACTTTTCAGCTGTAAGTATCTGTTTGACTACAGGGCAGACGGAAAAGCAGGCAGTGATAATTCCTTTGTTAATGAAGACGGAGATACAAAAATGCCGTTCTGGAATTACGTTAAAACCTGCAACGGCTTTGACATTTACGAAAACGAATGTTACATTCCCATGGGCTTTGCCTACGATTCCTTTGTTACCGAAGAAGAATTTGACCGTGTAGGAGATATTCACAAAACCGAGGCAATTCTCAACTCAATGGTGCTTTCAAGGGAGCAGATGAAAAAATACTCCGACATAACAGGCTACAGTGATAAAAAATACAAGCTTCTTTACGGCAAAAATCCCGAATATTTTGACAGCGTTGTCGACAACTACAGGTACGGCAACAAAAAGTACAAGGATCAATGTCAAAAGCTTGCTTCGTCAAGCTGTTCCGCGTTTGAATACACCGACAACGGTTTTAAGGCTGAATACAACAACAAATCGGGCGATAATCTGCTGTTTTTCAGTATGCCGTACAGCGAAGGCTTTTCGGCAAAGGTAAACGGAAAGAATACCGAAATTGAAAGAGTAAACTACGGATTTATGGCTGTGAGAGTTCCGGGATACACCGACTGTAAAATTGAGTTCACCTATGGAACTCCGGGATTATCAGCAGGAATTACAATCAGCATAATAGCACTTTCGGCATTTGTAATTTACGTTGCCGTTATAATAATTTACAGAGTAAAGAAAAGAAAAACATCACATTAAGCTAAAAAACGCTTTTGCAGGTGCTTTGTACCCTGCAAAAAAGCACGGCTTAACCCTAATAATAAACACAAGCGTTAGTTTGGAGGACAAATATGAATTTCGGACATAAAATTCTTGAATATAAGGACGAGCTTTTAAATGACCTCAACACACTTCTCGGTTTTGAATCCGTAAGCGGAGAAAAAGACGATGAATGTGACAAGGCGCTTGAGTTCATTCTTAAAAGGGCAAACGACTTTGGACTTGCAGGAGAAAAGGTTACGGACAGAAGCGCTCACGTTCAACTCGGGAACGGCGGTTCGCTTTGCGCTGTGCTTTCGCACCTTGACGTTGTTCCGGCAGGCAACAACTGGAGCGTTGCGCCCTATGCGCTTACTGACAAGGACGGCAGACTCTTTGGCAGAGGAATTGCCGACGACAAGGGAGCCGCTCTTGTAACTCTCTACTGTATGCGTGCACTCAGAGAAAACAACGTTGAGGGCAAAAACACCATTCGTGCCGTCTACGGCACTTCCGAAGAAACAGGAATGGAGGATATGGACGGCTACTTTGCTAAACAGCCGTATCCAGACCTTGCTTTTACACCTGACAGTGACTACGGCATTTGCTATGCCGAAAAGGGAATACTCCAGCTTGAAGTAAGCACTATTGTAAACAACGCAAAAATACTCACCCAGTTTCATTCGGGCAAAGCGCTGAATGCTGTTCCCGATATGGCTTATGCAATGCTTGACTCATCAAGCTATGACGAACAAACGCTTATGCGCCTTGCAGACGCAAGCGATGGTAATTTTGAATTCAACTACACAATTGACGGCCTTATGATTATCAGCCGAGGCAAAGCCGCTCACGCCTGCGAACCTGAAAAGGGCTACAATGCCGCTTCTGCGCTTGTTGATTTAATTGCAAACGCATATCAAACAGATGACATCGGCTCAATCTGCTCGTTTCTTGACTATGCTATTAACAAAGAAACCAACGGACGTTCGCTCGGACTTAAAATGAGCGACTCGGTTTCGGGTGCGCTTACGGTCAACCTTTCAGCTGTTCACATTGAGGGAGAAACAGCCAAAGCGCAGTTTGACATACGCTACCCCGTAACGGTAAGCAGTAAAAAAATTATAAAACAGTTTAAAAAGGTTGCCAACAACAGTGACCTCAAGGTTGATGTGCTCGAAAACGAAGAACCGCTTTATGTTGAAAAGGAATCGCCGCTTATTGAACTTTTGTCGTCTGCCTACGAAAGTGTAACGGGCGAAAAGCCCGAGCTTTACACAACGGGTGGCGGAACATATGCAAGAAAGCTCAACGGAAAGGGCGTTGCGTTCGGTCCGAGCTTCAAGGATGACGAGGTAAATATGCACAACGCCGACGAGAGTGTTGACAAGGAAAAGTTTTTTACCCACACACAAATCTGCCTTGAAGCAATGTACAGAATGTTCATAATGAACAATTGACAATTAACAAATAACAATTAACAATTGTTATTTGTTAATTGATAATTATAAAGGGAGTTTATATGAGTACCGAAAAAATTATAAAAAATCAAGCAAAGAATTCGCTCAAAAACAACTGGTCTGTTATTTTGGCTTCAGTGCTTGCGGTATGCGCAGTTTTTATTTTAATTTTTTACGCACTGCTTTACGGTTTTGCGTTCCTTGCAAAGTCTATTGACACCGATACAGGTCTTATAAAAGAGGGAAAAGCTCAGATATTTACGCTGATTGCATGCAGTGCGCTGACTGTTATGGTTTTAGTTTCTCCGCTGATTAACGGACTTTTCAAAATGTTCTGCAACACTTCGCTTTACAGGCACACCGAAAGTTCTGACCTGTTCTACTTTTTCAAAGGTGCTCGCAGGTACTTTAAAACAATTGTAATAAACATTACTCTGTTTTTTACATACTCAATTCTTTCTTTCGGTCTTGATATTTACAGCTATGCCTGCTATTTCCTCAGAGATAGCCTGAAAAGTGGTTTTAACTTTGAGCCTGAAACGCTTATATTAATGGTAATTTACATAATTACGGTTATAATAAAAGTAATTATTTATCTTCTTTTTGTCCACTTTCCGCTTATTGCCTATTCATTTGACGACAGACTGCCTACATCAAAATATATGTTTGGTTATATCGGATTTTCTTTCAGGCACTTTGCAAAAACACTAAAACTTGTTATAAGCTTTATCGGCTGGATTGTTCTTTCGTGCGCATTTGTCGTTCCTGCGATATACGCACTGCCATATCTTATGACTTCTATGACAACCTCGGCAAGGTGGCTGTTTTCACTTGAAAGAAACAGAGGTGTAATATGATAGTATCTTTGTGTATGATAGCCTACAATGAAGGTGAAGCCCTTGACGGAGTTTTGAGGGATTTTCAGCTTCAGGATTATCCCCACGAGCTGATTGAAATTGTGCTTGTTGACAGTATGTCAACCGACTCAACAAACGAGAAAATGGAGCGCTTTAAAAACACAGACTACGGATTCAGAAACGTGGCTGTTGTTCAATGTGCCAAGAAAAATCAGGCATTCTCGTGGAATGCCGCACTTATGACGGCTACGGGAGATGTTATAATCAGGGTTGACGCCCACGCAAGAATTCCGAGAAACTTTGTTTCAAGAAACGTATACAACCTAAATCAGGGTGAACACGTTGTCGGCGGAGGCAGACCTAACATAACCTCCGACGTATCCTCGTGGAAGCTTACTTTGCTTGCCGCCGAGGACTCGCTTTTCGGAAGCTCGGTAGCCTCATACCGACGTCCTGCAACACAAAAGGAATATCTTGACAGCCTTTTTCACGCAGCATACAGACGTGAGGTTATTCAAAAGGTCGGCGGTTTTAACGAAAACCTCGGAAGAACCGAGGACAACGAATTTCACTACAGAATACGCAAGGCAGGCTACAAGCTGTGCTGCTGCCCCGACATAATTTCTTATCAGCATTCAAGAAATAACCTCAAGGATATGATAAGACAGAAATACTCAAACGGCAGGTGGATTGGACTTACCCTTTCGGAATGTCCGGGATGTCTTTCGTACTTTCATTTTGCTCCGTTTGCATTTGTTATGATGATTATTATCAGCTCAATTATTGCATTACTCGGGTTTCCGATACTGCTTTATACGCTGCTTATTGTTTACGGAATGTTTGACATTGTAAACACAGTCGGCTGTTTTACTACAAAAAATTTACAGCCCCAGTTTGCTTTACTGCCTATTATATTCCCTATTCTGCACGTTTCCTACGGAATAGGCACGATTGTCGGACTGATACAAATTCCGTCCTGGCAGAAAAAAATCAAAAAGAGCCGTGCAAAAGAGCACATTGAAAAGGTGAAGCGTAAGATTGCGAAAAACACCATAAATAAAAGGCTTGGTGAATGAATTGTCTGAACTTATTAAACTAACTCCCGAAGTTTTGCGTGAATTACAGCTCAAACAGCTTGATACACTTGTATATTTTAAAAATTTCTGCGACAAAAACAACCTCCGCTTTTACCTTATCGGAGGCTGTCTTATCGGAGCACTGCGTAACGGAGGATTTGTTCCGTGGGATGATGACATTGACGTAATTATGCCCCGACCCGACTACGAAAAACTCCACAAGCTTTGGAGAGATCAGAAAGCCGACGGCAGATTCCGACTGCTTAAAACTGACGACGAAATGTTTACGGGAAATATTTTTATAACGATTACCGATACAAACTACACGATGGTTAAGGCAAATCAAACCGAGGTTGACATTCCGCACGGCTTGGTGCTTGACGTTTTTCCGCTTGACGTATGCCCCGACAGCCGATTTGCACGCAAAATGCAGTACATATGGACGATGATTTACTCGCTGTTTTTAGCACAGGTCGTACCCGAAAATCACGGCGGAATTATGGGCTTAGGCAGCAAGGTTCTACTTTCTGTTTTCAGAGGGGAAAAGCTCCGCCGCAAAATCTGGCGCTGTGCCGAACGGCATATGACGAAGTACAAGCTTGAAGAAAACAAGTGCGTTACCGAGCTTTGTGCAGGACCGTATTGGATGAAAAAGGAATACCCCAAGCACATTTACGAGGGTGTTGACTACGTAAACTTTGAAGGGCTTGAAATGCCGTGTATGTCAGGTTATGACGAGTATCTGACAATGGTTTTCGGCAACTATATGGAGCTTCCGCCCAAAGAAAAGCAGGTTCCGCACCATGATATTGCGTATCTCGACTTAAACACTCCCTGCGAGGAATATGACAGAGAAAGGAAAATAAATAATAATTATTAATTGTTATGAATTTGATACTAAACGAATGGATTCAATCCGATTATCTTGAATTTGTCGGATTTTTAAAATCACAGGCTGATGAAAAGTACCGCAATTTTCACTCCTCGCTCGTTCCGGACGCTGAAAAAAGCAACATTCTCGGAATAAGAATGCCCCGTCTGCGTGAAATCGGCAAAGAAATTTCCAAAGGCAACGCAAGAAGCTTTTTAGCTGTTTCAAAATCTGAGCTTTACGAGGAACGTATGGTTCGGGGAATTGTCACGGGACTTATAAAGACAATAGATTTTGATGATTTTACCGCTTTGGTTGACAATTTTTCAAATGAGGTTGACAACTGGGCAATCTGCGACTGCTTTTGTGCAGGAATTAAAGAAATCAAAAAATATAAAAGCGAATTTTTCGACTATATCCAAAAATATCTCAACAGCAACAACGACTGGAAAATCCGAGTTGCGCTTGTTGTTATGCTAGACTACTACCTTGAGAACGAATATATTGACGAGGTTTTAAAGCGGTGCGACAACGTAAAGAGTACATATTACTACGTCAGTATGGCTAAAGCGTGGCTTGTTGCAACAGCAGCTGCAAAATGCAAAGACAAGACAATGGAGTATCTGCACAACAACTCGCTTGATAACGAAACCTTTAACAAGGCAATTCAAAAGTGCATTGAAAGCCGAAGAATTGATGACGAAACAAAATCATATCTGCGTACGCTGAAACGTGCAAAAATGTAAAATATCGAAAGAGCAATGCTTCACTAACGAATCATTGCTCTTTTTTGTAAAATATCATATTATTTCGTTTTGCTCGGTCAATGCCTCAGTTGTAATTTTTGCACCAAGGCAAAATCCGCTGCAAAAGGCTTGTTCACCGAATATATCAATATATTCTTTTAAACGATCATTATATTTTTCAAAAATCTCTTTTTCCTTTTCGTTAAGGCTTTGTTCAAGATGTTTACGGTTACGCTCCAATAAAATTTTAAGCTCTTTTATCTGTGGATTATCTTCCTTTATATCCGCTTCGGGAACAAGCGTTCCATTCCAAATTTGAGCAATAGTTTTAACCATAAAATTCCTCCTCAACATTCAATTCGCAGTTAATTATAACATATTATCTGAAATGTATGACATTCAGTGATTGTCAAAATTAAATATAACAGCAGATGTAGAATATGAAAATGTAGGGAACAGTCTTGACTGTTCCGTAGGACTACAGATAACACTTGTGGAATCGGAACGGTCAAGACCGTTCCCTACATTAAAATTGATATGGACAAAAACGCAATTCAGCGAATTGAATGCGGAAAACGGTTTGTAACCGATATTGAAGTAGTTGCATTTGCTAAAGTATTTGATGTTACTTTTGAAGAGCTTCTTACAATGTAATAAAACGAAAATCCTCACCCGAAAAGGCGAGGATTTCCGTTTTATAGAATACTTCTTTTTATTCATCAAGTTCTCTTTTTATTTTGTCAAATACATCGCTGTGTTCAAGTCGAGTTTCATTCAAATCCGCAATAATATCTGCTTCATCAAGTTTGAGTTCTATTAAGTTTATATTTTCTTTTTCAAAACTCGAAAGCTGCTTTGTATTTACCATACTATCACCACTATTTTAATATCATAATTTTATCATTTAGTCAATGGTATTGTGCTGAATTTTTTATTTCAATTACGGCAAGCCTTGACCCCAGTCAAGCAGAATAAGAAAATAATACGGTGCGGTGATTTAGTTTTACAGCTTTGACAAATCATCAAAGATTGATAAATTTAGAGTTGAATCAACGGTGAATTCGGTGGTAATAATCTCAACATTAATACCGCCCTCGGCTTTGAATGAAAGCAACGAGCCTGTTTGTTTGTCAACCGACATTTCAAAGGTATAGCCTTTTTCACCGTCGGCACTTCCCGAAAGGACAAAACATTCACGTCCTGCAACCGTATCAATTCTGTCAATCTGCCAGCCGTCAAAATTTCTTAAAAAGTCAAACGCATAATTCTGCGGAAAATAATGGTCGTACGCAAGCGATATTTCATAAGGCAAACCTCTTGATTCAAAAACATAACCGCCATCCTCCTCCGAATAATGGTAACGTTCCTTTGTTGCAAGAAGTGCGCTTACATCAAGCTCAAAATCGTCGGGAGAAAAGCGTTTTTTACTGATAACGCTGTTATCGCTGAGCTTTGAAAGCTCGTCGGCATACCTTTTACCGCGATTTTCTCTTATTTCTTCTGCTACATCAGAGCGAAATTCCTTGTTTTCACAGTCAATGAGCGATACATCGTTTCCAAAGCTGAAGTCCTTTGTATATGTACCGTCAAAGACATAGTACGACACGGGTACTCCGTCACCGTTATATGTTATAGTTTTTGATTTTCGATTGTCGCCCGTTTGGGTGCAATATGAAACATAATACGCTGACTTGCCGTCACTAAGAAAGTAGGTTGCCTGCAAAGTGTTGAAGTAATCAATTGAATTGTTCATTCTATCGTAGATGTAGTCCTTATTCTGCTCCGAATTCACGGGTGCTAAAGGATTGAATTTTAGTTCCGTTCTGCGCTGTTCATCCGTAAAACCGTATGCGTAATAAAGCTTCTCAGCCGTCATTTTATACACCGTTGTCGGCTGAGTGCTTTCGCTTATCTGGCTGACGGAATTTTCCTGCACGGGCGTGCTTTGCTTTACGCTGTGGACGATTATCCCTCCGGTAACAAGCACGCTTGCCGCCGCAATTCCCGATACTGCTTTAATTCCAAATGACGTTTTTGCCGCTGTTGAAACTGCACCGGCAACTGCTCCGCTTTCGGATAAGGAAGAAAGGCTTATCGGGCAGTAATATTTTTCGCCGTCACTCATAAGCGAATATGCAACGAACATAAGCGGCGAAAATCCGCCGAGCGTATTCTCGCTGAATCCAAGCTTTTCAAGGTCGATTTTAATTGCTTTTCTTGCGTTGCACAGCCTGCTTTTAACTGTTCCCTCTTTAATTTCCAGAGTTTCTGCAATCTGTGAAATGCTCATCTCATTGTAGTAGTACATCATCACGCACTCCCTCTGAAAAACAGGAAGATTTTTTACTGCGATAACCACGGCATTTCTAAGCTCCCGAGCCTCAATCTGCTTTTGCGGAATAAGCTGAACGTCCGTTTCTTCAGCATTTTCTAAAAACTCCTCATCGTCAAGGCTCGGATAAACCTTTTTACGTGCAAGCCTGTTTTTGCAATGATTTGCCGTTACGGTTTTGAGCCAGCCGAGAAATGCTCTAGGATTGTCGAGAGTGCCGAGCTTTTTAAGCACTGTGAGGTAAATTTCCTGCACGGCATCGTTTGCTTCGTCCTCATCAGACAAAAGCGTAAGGCAGTAATAGTATACATATCCGCTCGTTTCGTCAAAAATGCGCTCCATTGCATTTTTATCGCCGTTTTGCGCCCTTGAGGCGTATTTTGCAAGCTTGTTTGAATTTAGCTTGTTTTTGTTTCTGCGCATTTATATTTCACCCCTTTTCCATTTTGTCAAACAAATTCAGAAATTCTGTTTTGTAACGTCTGACGGTTTATAATTCTTGCTGTCGGAAATTATACTGTATTTTATCAGTCTGTGCAGGCTCACTGCTTTTCACTCCTCTCAATTAAAAAGACACAAAAGAAGCAAAAAGGTTCACCATATGTAAAAAATCCCTGCCTGAATTAATCGGGCAGGGATAGAATTTGTCACTTATAATATCAGAAAAGTTCGCTGTCGGGTGATTCTCCGTCGCTGTCGGTTTCTTCTTCATCGGCTAAAGTTATTTCATCTTTAAGCGTTTCGGCTTTGTCTTCAACCTTTTCTACGGTTTGTGCAACCTCGTCTTTAACTTCTTCTACGGCAGTTTTAACCTGAGCTTCAATGCTTTCAAACGGCGATGTTTTATAATCGCTCTCGTTTGAGCAGGCAACTGTGATGTCAACTACTTCACTTTGGCTGAAGTTCTTTTCCTCCTCGGGATTACCGTAGAAAATATCGTTTTGGCTGTCAACTATGTTCCTGTAGCAATCTCTTGCTCTGGCAATCTTTGCCTTTGACCTTTCGATTACTTCAAAAAGCTTTTTCTGATTTTCGGCAGACACAGTCTCGCCCTTTTTCTTCGCCTCATAAAGCTGTTTGCCGAGCGCAATATATGCTCTGTTCATAAGCTCGCTTTCGCTTTTCATAACAAGTCTTAGTCTGTTGAGCTTTGCGTTTGTTCTGTTTTTTTCAACAATTGACTGCGCAACAGATGAAATGGTGTCAACAGCAGTGCCGACTGTTCCTTTTACTGTATCAAAAATCGTCATAATAATTCTCCTCATAATAAAACGCACGATGTGCAAATATAGTTTTGATAATTATATTATTATTATGACAGATATTTTTGATAAAATCAACATTTTTTTAAAATTTACTTGTGAAAATCACTGTCAATTGATATAATTAAACGTAAAGAGGTGTTAGATATGCCCGATAATGTAGTAAACAAAGCAATCGTCTGCCCTATGTGCGGAGAGCTGGGCAGGGCAGAAATATATACAAGCGTAAACACAACGGTAAACAAAGCTTTGAGGGACAAGGTTTTGGACGGCGAGCTTTTTTCGTGGAGATGTCCGTCGTGCAATTACAGTGCAAGACTTAATTATCCGATTTTGTACAACGATATGAAAAATCGTTTTATGGTTTATCTTATTCCTAAAATTGACCGTTACCAGCTTTGCGACAAGGAGCTTGAGAATAAATACAGCAATCTGCGCAACATAAGCAAGAGGATTACCGCTGATTTTAACTCGTTTAAGGAAAAGATTTTTATTTTTGAATCGGGACTTGACGATATGGCTGTGGAGCTCACCAAACTCGCAATAAGCCAGACGGTTTCTAAAAAGCTTGACGGCGCAGAAATTGTTGACGGATATTTGTCGATGTATGACAGAGAAACAAACACAATGGGCTTTACATATTTTTCAGGCGAGGAAAGAAAGCCGTACGTTCAGACCGCAAGGCTTGAAATTTACGGCAAGTCAAAGGATATTATCGACAGATTTGCCGTTAAGGACAAAAAGCTCAAAGGTTTCATCAAGATTGACAAGGAATGGGCAGAAAATATTCTGTACCGCTACAAACGTGCAAAGCACATTGAAAAGCTCAACAAGCTGAAAGAATGATTTTATTTGCGGTAGCGGCGGCGGTCGAGTATAATTAAGTGTGGAGTTTGGAGTGTGGAGAGTGGAGTTAATGGTCGCTCCGCTCCGAATTTATAATAGTGCATGTTTCAAAGTTTGTTTGCTGAATTTATTGTTGATATAAATATAACGTTATCGTACCACCGTAGGGACACGGCGTGCCATGTCCCTACGAAAATGTTGATATATTGGTTGTGTTTAATCTCTGCGGCGAAGCCGCATATAAATAAATTCGGGCATTAAACTTTTGATTTATTTCTCGCTATCCACTCGACCTTAACTCCACACTCCACACTAACACAAGTTGTATCCTGCGTTAGATTTAGAAAAATGTATAGTTACCGAGATACCGACTTATAGCTATGCTCCGACCCATAGGACGTTTAAAAAATGAATGAGATTATAAATGTTTTTGAACGAAAATTTAATAAATTTGCTGACGACACTGAGGCTTTTACAACACGGTTTATCCGTGACGAGGACTCGGCTATCGGCACGCTTTGCTTTAACCGTTTCAACGTAGAATTTGAATACTGCCTTGAATGTGGTGCTACGGTTGAAAAAAGCGGTCTGAACATAATCGTTGACTTTACCAAGCGCTGTGAATTTCCACTAAAATGTATGATGTACGACATTATCGGACTTTTTGACAGCGATAATTTTGCCTGCTGGTTCTACTGCTTTATCGAAAACGAGGAGCGAATGGAGCTTTGCTTTGACAAGCTTGCAAAGGATTTTTCAAAAGTTTATCCCAAGCTAAAGGCATTTGCAAACAGCGAAAACAGCGTGGATAAAATCCGTAAGGTGCTTAGGAAAAACGTACTTAACACCACAGGAATTGACTTTGAAACCGACATAAACAGCGAACTTGAAAACGGCGAAAGCATAAATGTTGATGAAGTTTACGATTATCTTTTCAGCCTTTATTTCGGATTTGAACAGAGTGCCTTTGCGTCAGACGAATACCGTGATTTTCTTTCGGGAGATTACAAAAAGGCTCTTCGAAAATACGAAAAAAAGAAAAAACGGCTTGTCTACGAGGACAAACTGCTTGAATATATTGAAAACTGCGACAACCCCAAGGCTATTTTGAGCGAGGAGTACGAATGCCTTAAAGACGGATTAAAGGAATACCACGGCACAAACGGCTTTGTTCCTTATATTACTTCCTGCGGATTACTTCTTATTCCGTTTCTTGTTGTATGCGTGGGTATGTACTACGCAATTTCGGGAATTCTTTATCACTCGGCTCTGTACGCAAGCGCCCTTGAGCCTTACAACGCATTGTGCTGTTTGATTCCTGCTATGTGCTGTAGCTTTGCCGCAGGATATTTTATGCAGGAGCGCATATACCGCAAATTTTTCAAGAGCAAATATCAGAAGATGAAGGATTATGACGCAATTTTCAACTCGGAAAAATCTAAAAAGCGTGTGAGTATTATTCTTTATCTGTTCTATCTTCTCGCATTGGTTTTTGTGTTTTTAAATGCAAACAACGGTATCGCCGTTTACGAAAGCGGAGTAAACGTCAACAGTCACTACTTTGACGTGACCGGCAATTTCTACAGCTACAGTGACATTCTAAGCCTTGACGTCGAATCTGACGAAAACAACATCGAATACGAGCTTTACCTTGACGATGCACAAATTATTAATATCGGAATGTATGCTGACTGTGACGATATTGAAAATAAAATTATCCCGATTTTTGAAAGTAATCAGGTTGAAATTATCCGCAGTAATACGGAGTGATAAAATGAATTACAAAAATATTTTTGACGCACACGCCCACTACGATGACAAATGGTTTGACGATGACCGTTTTGAACTGCTTGACAACATAAAAAGCAAGGGAGTATGCGGAATTGTCAATAATTCTGTTGACTTGAAAACAGCGCAAAAGAGCATTAAATACGCTGAAAAATACGATTTTGTTTATGCCGCAGTCGGCTTTCATCCCGAAAATCTTGACAACATGCCACCAGACTATCTTGATAAAATTACAGAGCTTACAAAGCACGAAAAGGTTGTTGCAATCGGCGAAACCGGGCTTGACTACCACTGGGATATTCCGAAGGATAAACAGAAAAATGTTTTTGAAGAGCAGATTAAGCTTTCGCTTGATTTAAAAATGCCCCTTGTTGTTCACGACAGAGAGGCTCATAAAGATACGTTTGATTTGTTAAAAAAATACCGCCCGAATGCGCTTGTGCACTGCTTTTCGGGAAGTGCGGAGCTTATGAGGGAGGCTGTAAGGCTTGGAATGTATATAAGCCTCGGTGGTGTGGTGACTTTTAAAAATGCCCGACACAGCGTTGATGTAGCCTCCGAAATTCCGATTGACCGGCTCTTGCTTGAAACCGACGCACCGTATATGGCGCCTGTTCCTTTTCGGGGCAAGCGCTGTGACAGCTCATTGATTTTGTATGCGGCTGAAAAAATCGCTTCAATCCGCAATATGGGTATTCAGGAGGTTCTTGACATAACCTGCGAAAACGCAAAAAGATTTTATAACATCAATTAAACAAAATTGCAATGTAATTTTGTGAATGGGACGTCTGGGTGATTCCCCTTAGAGGAAATGTCGCAAAGCGACAAAAGGGTTGCCGTTTTCGCAGAAAAGCCGTCCCCTACACAAAGGTTTGTTTACTAATATAATAGTGATATAAACGGTAATGTTTCATATTCATTGCGGACACGGCACGCCGTGTCCCTACGTAGACGTTGATATTTTTGTTATGTTTAATCTATGCGGCAAAACCGCACCAAAGTACGATTAAAAAAGGGTCTGTCATCAATGCAATGACAGGCCCATAATTTTAGGTGTGCGATGATTTATTAATCATTTTTAACCGCCGACTTTTTTGTACATTCGTCTGTAAAGGAAATACAGTCCGAGCGATACAAGCAGAAGGAACAGCGAAATAAACAAAACTGCAACGCAAACGCTGTTTGCAGACTGAACAAACATATTGTACAACGCACGTGAATCAAGATTTATGTGCGAAATCTTGCCGGAGAGCATCAGGTATGCAGGAATAATTCCCAAAGCAAGGAACGCTCCCGAGGTTGCATAGCAAATGTATTTTACAGTTCTGTGCTTCCACTTGTTTGCAAAATAAAGCACAAGGCATATAATAACTGCAAGCGCCAACAGCGCAACAATAACAAACGGCATAGCATTTTTTGCAGTCAGGAAGTACGCCGAAAACCTTGAGAAAAGCGGAATTTCAAGCGATGCGCGGTAAATCTGAGCCGCCTTGTTTACAAGCTTGTCACGGCTGTTGCCGTTTACATTTTTTATATTGTTTTCCTCAATATAGCTGTCAAGCTTAGTATTGAAGCTCTGCTTAAATTCGGTAGCGTCAATCTTTGCGCCCTTGCCCGAATAGTAATTGTCAAGATACTCTCTTGTATCATCACTTATCATAATCTCGTCAACAAAGCCGTCAAAGAACTTTTCATCAAGTCCGCTGGCATAGCCGAGGTCGATAAGGCTTGTTGTAATCTCGTCACGCTTATCAATAAAATAGTTTGAGGAGTTCATATTGTCAAAAATAAACTCCGAATTAAACAGCGTAGCCTCAAACACTGTACATATTGAAATCATAAACAGAATAAGCGTCAGCAAAAACGAAAGCAAAATAAAAACTGCGTTTCTCACTCTTGAAGAAAAGGGTTTTTTAGCCATAATTATTCGCCCTCCTCTGTACTTTTGTCAATCGGAGTTCCTGAAACATATTCCGCATAAACAAAAAATCTGTAGTCTGTAAGTCCAAGCTCGTCAAACGGATAGCAAGTATACATAATCAGATTTTCGTAGTCTGCATTCAAGTCATATGCAGAACGGTCGGTTGCCTTTTTGACGGCCGTATCGGTAATTCGGTATTCATAATTGCCATAACTTGTGCGGATAACAACAGTCTGTCCTTTTTCAGCATATTTCAAGCCGTTGAAATATGTGTTGTTATGACCTGCAACAAGAATTGTACCGCCGTAACCCGGAACAAAGCTGCCGTTATAAATTCCTACTCCGTTGCGCAGCGCAACCTCTCCATCACCAAAAAACAGCTTGTTGTCAATTCCGCAGTCCTCAATTATAAGCTCGCCGAACTGGTTGCCGTAGTTTGGATATTCAACAGCGTCAATCTTTACATATGTTTGATTATCTTCTTTTGTAACCGTAGGTAAGGTCGAGTTCTCCGAAACAGGCACAAAAATATTTTCATATTCAGTGGAATAATCCTTTTCATTATCGGAAAAGATGAGTCCGACTGCCGAAAAAACTGTTGAAAAGCTCGGAGCAAGCGCAAGATAAAGCACAAGATAAGTTCCGAACAAAAAGATAATGGGAAGAATTATAAAACTCTTCCCACCATTTTTTTTATGCCTGTGTCTGCGTTTTTTATCAGACATTTAAAATCAAGCTCTTTCTTTTTTAGTTTTTACAACAAACATTGTGCCGCCTGCTACAAGAACAACTGCAGCTGCACCGAGTGCAATAAAGCCGAAGTAGTTAATGTCAGAACCTGTTGTCTTGATGGGGTTCTCTGCAATAGCACCAGTCTTTGTAAGGTAAGGAGTTGCGCTGAAAGCGACTTCGCCGTTAGGATCAAAAATTGTAAGTTTCTTGGTTGTCTTGTCATATGACATTGTCATATCAAGAACACCTACAACCTTTTTGCCGTAACCAAGAAGCTCCTGCTTCTGAGCAAATGTAAGATCACTGATGTTTGAAGCACCTGAATTAGCAAGGAACTTCTTACCGTCTTCAATAATAGCGATAATATCTTTTGACTGTGCTTCTGTCATTTCGATTGTGTTGAAATAGTTTTCAGCCTGATTAACATATTCAGTAGGAATAACCATTTCGCCGTCTTTCATTGCAACTGATGTCTTAAGTTCGTCAAGGACAGCCTGTTCACTGCTGTTAATACCTGCTGCAAAAGCAGTAACTGCAGTAGCGGCAACAAGAACAAGTGCAATTAAGATTGCCGATAATTTTTTCATAATCTTCTACCACCTTTGAAATTCTTTATGTACTTGAGTACATTACCGACATAATAAATCATTGCGATTTACAAAAGAATTATATCATCTATATTTTTATTTGTAAAGTGTTTTTTGCTAAAATAATTAAAAATATTTTTTCTTTGAATACAAAATCACAAATTGTGATACTTTGCATCAAATAAAACACCAATATAATTGGTATTTATCTGCTTTTATCATGCTCTGTATGCAAATCTGTCGTTTTAAACTCAAGTATCAAGGTTTCTATTATATCCCTTTGCCTTTGAGTCAACCCGTCAATTTCAATACTTTCCTTCTTTTCAAGTCCGAGCAAATAATCGGACGTTGTATCGTAAAGCACGGAAAAAGCTCTTATTGTGTCAATACTGGGTGTAATTATATTGTTTTCATAACCGCTGATGCTTGATTTTGTCAGGTTCAATTTTTTTGCAACCTGTTCCTGAGACAGTTTTTTCTTTTTTCTTAAATTTTTTAACGTCAATCCGAAGTCATACACCACTTTTATCACCTGTTAAAATTCTAATCCATAAAGGTACATTTACATTGAATTTATATTATGTTTTTTCCATTAAATATTGACTTGTTTTTTAAGCAATGGTATAATTTACTTGTTGAAATTTGTCGTCTTTTCATATATTTTATATAGTGTAAGCAATGCTTTTTAACTCGCCTTACGGATAACAAAATTATATTGTAAAACAAGACGATTATACCGATTGACTCACGGGTTGTTTTCATTTTATTTGCTTTGCAAATTTACTTTTTTTACAAATATTATGTCAAAACGTCTTTATTTTCGGTTTTTATTGAAATTATTCATTTATTCGCAAATTTGTGATTGAATTATTTTTTGTTTTGATATATAATGTTAATGTATGTATTTATGTTTGCATTTGTATCTGTTATTCAGCTAATGCACCGTATCAAATTTGAGGAGTTTTATACATGGAAATTTCATTTAAGGACATACTGCGTATAATCAAAAAAAATCTGATTTTTATTATTATTGTTTCTTTGATTTTTGCCGTATGTTCATTTTTTGTAACTAAATTTTTTATACAGAAAACTTATACGTCAACCGTAAAACTGTATGTCAGCACAGACTACAACGGTGCCAGCAGCGGTTATCAGGACTTGAACGCTTATAACTATTCTTCAAAACTTGTATCAACATACATTGAGCTTCTTGATACAAATAATTTCTACGGAAATGTTTCAAAAGAGCTTAACAACAAATATACGGCAACCGAGCTTAAATCTATGATTAAATTCACGAGAGTTGAGGAAACAGAAGTATTTAAAGCTGATATTACTTCAAGCAGTCCCACTGAGGCAAAAAGTATTGCCGACGCGGTTGCAAAAACTGCTCCCGAAACTGTCAAAGAGCTTTTAAGCAACAATTCAACTCTTAAGGTTGTTGACGAAGCCACAACTCCAAAAAATCCCACCTCTCCGAATGTTGCAAAAAATGTAATTATTTCTTTATTAATCGGAATTATTGTTTCACTCATTATTGCGTTTGTTCGTGATTATTTTGATGTAAAAATTAAGTATGACGATGAAATGACCACAATAGCAAATTTACCTGTTCTTGCTGCAATACCCGATTTTGAGTATTTTGCAAAAAACGCTAAATCAAATCCGACAAATTCGTAAAAATAATATGAGGTGAATCGAAAATGGCTAAAACAAAAATTGACCGTTCAATTGATACTGAGGCTCTCGGCTTTCAGATAAGAGAATCATATAAAACTGCAAGAACAAATATCGCATATTCAATAATTAAAAAAGGATGTAAAAAAATAGCTTTTACAAGCTCTTCAAAGGGTGAGGGAAAAACCGTTACCGCTATGAACGTTGCCTCTGCTCTTGCACAGCAGGTTGACACAAAGGTACTTGTAATTGAATGTGACCTGCGCCGTCCGCACGTTCATTCTGCACTCAGGCTTTCGCCTACTCCGGGAATTACAAATTATCTTAATGATGAATGTACTGTTGATGAAATAATTCAGTCTACAAAGCTTTCAAATATGAATGCCGTTTGCTACGGAGCAGTTCCGCCAAACCCGTCGGAGCTTCTTGCAAGCGACTCTATGGCTGATTTTGTGAAAATGGTCGAAAAAGACTACGACTATATTATTTTTGACACTCCGCCTATCGGTGTTGTAATTGACGCCGTACCGATTATCAAAGCGTCTGACGGTGTTGTGGTTGTTGTTAAGAACAACTCTACCACTTATCCGCAGCTTAACAAAACGCTTGAAACACTTGAGCGTTCCGGCGGTAAAACTCTTGGCGTTATTATTAACAAAGTTAAGCCCTCCGAAACTAAAAAATACAAAAAAGGTTACGGCAATTATTCTTACGGATATTATGGGTATTAATCGGCAGAATTTCTCTGTTAAATTCCGGCACAAGCTGTTTAACTGTCGACTTGCATAAATGACTTAAATGAGGAAATATGGACATAACAATGGATACATGCAATTTTGATAATTCAAAAGTTACAAGTAAATATGTTAAAAACAAACCTATTTATGATTTTGTAAAACGGTTTGCGGATATTGTTTGCTCGTTAGTTGCAATTATTCTGCTTTCTCCGATTTTCATTATTACCAGTATCGCCGTTAAAACAACAAGCAAAGGTCCGATTATTTTTGTACATAAACGGGTGGGCAAAAACGAAAAGGAAATCGGCATTTATAAATTCAGGAGTATGGTAATGAATGCCGAGGAGCTTATCGAAGAATTTACGCCCGAGCAAAAAGCGGAGTTTCAGAAAAACTTTAAGCTTGAAAACGACCCCAGAATCACAAAAGTCGGGAAGTTTTTAAGAAAAACAAGCCTTGACGAATTGCCCCAGCTTTTTAATATTTTAAAAGGCGATTTATCAATTGTCGGTCCTCGTCCGATTGTTGAAGCTGAAACCAAAATTTACGGCGGTTATAAGGATATGCTGTTAAGCGTAAAACCGGGTCTTACAGGATTCTGGGCAGCTAACGGCAGGAGCAATACAAACTACAAACGCCGCAGAGCAATGGAAATTTATTATATTAAAAACCGCTCTCTGCTATTTGACATAAAAATTATATTTAAAACAATAATTTCTGTATTCAAGGCCGAAGGCGCAAAATAACAGCTATGAATTAATGGAGGGTATCGGATGAAAGCAGTAATCCTTGCGGGCGGATTCGGAACAAGAATTTCCGAAGAATCAAAGCTAAAGCCTAAGCCGATGATAGAAATAGGCGGTATGCCTGTTCTCTGGCACATTATGAAGCTATACTCTGCTTATGGTATAAACGAATTTGTAATCTGCGCAGGTTACAAACAGCACGTAATAAAGGAATGGTTTGCGGATTATTTTCTGCATACTTCTGATATTACCTTTGATTTTACTCAGGATGACAAAATAATCGTTCACAACAAACGTGCCGAACAATGGAAGGTTACCGTTGTCGATACCGGTCTTAACACTATGACGGGCGGCAGACTTAAAAGAGTTAAAAACTATATAGGCAACGAGCCGTTCTTTATGACCTACGGCGACGGCGTGGCTGACGTTGATATAAGCGCTTTGCTTGAATTTCATAAAAGTCACGGCAGACTTGCAACAATGACCGCAATAAAACCCGACAGCCGTTTCGGCGTGCTTGACCTGTCGGAAAACAACGAGATTAAGGCGTTCCGTGAAAAAAGCGCTGTTGATTCAGGCTACATTAACGCAGGTTTTATGGTGCTTTCTCCTAAGGTTCTCGACTACGTAAAGGACGACACAATAATGTTTGAGCGTGAGCCGCTTGAAAGGCTTGCCGCTGAAAATCAGCTGATGTGCTACAAGCACAACGGATTTTGGCAGTGTATGGACACTCTGCGTGACAAAGAAAAACTCGAAAAGCTGTGGGCTGAAAACAAGGCTCCGTGGAAGGTGTGGAACGACTGATGCAAAGCTTTTATAAAGGAAAACGAGTTTTTATAACAGGACATACCGGCTTCAAGGGAAGCTGGCTTTGTAAGATTTTATCAAATTGGGGAGCCGAGGTAACGGGCTATTCGCTCAATCCTCCGACTGAGCCTAATCTTTTTGATACAGCAAATATCGCCGACGACATAACTTCCGTTATCGGCGACATACGTAGTTATGAATCGCTGAAAAATGCATTTGATAAGGCAAGACCCGAAATTGTTTTGCACCTTGCGGCTCAGCCGATTGTGCGTGACAGCTACAAAATGCCTGCCTATACATACGAAACTAACGTGATGGGAACGGTAAACATTTTAGAATGTGTGCGCCAAAGCGACTGCGTAAAATCGTTTCTCAACGTCACCACCGACAAGGTGTATGAAAACAAAGAGTGGCAGTGGGGCTACCGTGAAAACGAACCCCTCGACGGCTTTGACCCCTACTCAAACAGCAAAAGCTGCAGCGAGCTTGTTACTCACAGCTACAAAAATTCATTTTTTACCGACGGGCATGTTGCAATTTCAACTGCAAGAGCAGGCAACGTAATCGGCGGAGGAGATTTTGCAAACGACAGAATAATTCCCGACTGCGTTCGTGCGCTTGAAAATGGCGAGGATATTATAGTGAGAAATCCATATTCCACTCGTCCGTACCAGCATGTTTTAGAACCTCTTTATGCATATCTTATGATTGCAAAAGCGCAGTACGAGGACATTAAATATGCAAATTATTACAACGTAGGTCCCGACGAGTGCGACTGCGTAACAACAGGCGAGCTTGTCGATTTGTTTGTAAAATACACAAACGGAAAAATTAAGCGTATTGACAAAAGCGAAGAAAATGCCGTTCACGAAGCAAACTTTTTAAAGCTCGACTGTTCTAAGCTGAAGTCCGTATTTGGCTGGAAACCGCACTGGCACGTTACAGACGCCGTTGAAAAAACCGTTGAGTGGTCAAGGGTATGGCTTGAAAACGGAAACGTACGCAAAATTATGGACGAGCAGATTAATGATTTTTTGAATTGCAGAATTTAAAGTGGTGTTACTATGAATAAGGTTATTGTTACGGGAGCCAACGGCTTTGTCGGCTCAAACGTGTGCAAAGAGCTTGACTCAAGGGGAGTTAAAATTTTTGCAATTATTAAGGATGAAAACGAAAATATCGATAATATAAAGGAATTTAAAAACGTTGAAATCGTTTACTGCGAGCTTGCGGAAATCGACTCTCTGTATGATAAAATCAGCGACAGGGATATTGACGTTTTCTACCATTTTGCATGGGTAGGCTCGGCAGGTCCGATGCGCTGTGACGAGGAAATTCAGCTTAAAAACGCCCTTTGGACAGCACAGGCACTTCGTACAGCCGACAAAATGAAGTGCAAAAAGTTTGTAAACGCAGGCTCAATTATGGAAAAAGAAACCTACACCGCCGTTTACACTCAGGAAAGCAAGCCGGGACTTCCGTACATCTACGGTGCAGGCAAGCTTATTGCCCGTGCAATCTGCAAGCCGATTGCAAATTCGCTTGACATTGACCTGTGCTGGGCGGTAATTACAAATGCGTACGGAGCAGGTGAATTTTCGCCGAGATTTGTCAACTCAACAATCAGGAAAATCATCGCAGGCGAGCCGTTACAGTTTACTGCGGCAACTCAGAACTACGATTTTATCTATATAACCGACGTTGCAAAAGCCTTTGCAGCAATCGGAGAATACGGTGTTGCAAACAAGGAATACACAATCGGAAGCGGCAATGCAAGACCTCTTAAAGAGTTTATTATTGAAATGCAGCAATCGCTTGCACCCGATGCAAAACCCATTTTCGGCGATGTGCCGTTTACCGGTGTAAATATGCCGCTTGAAGCATTTGATACAACAGATATAGAAACCGATTGTCATTTCAAACCGTCAGTTTCATTTGCCGAAGGCACAAATCTGACAATGGAATGGGTCGAGTGCCTCGACACGCAAATCAAACATAAAGATTGATATTGTCAAACCCTTTTTGCCCGACCGTCACGCAACAATTTCTATAAGATAAAAATAGGGGCGGACAATGTTCGCCCTTTTCGCTGTATTTAAGGAGAAGATTTTATGATACAAAAATTTGAATTTTGCAAAACTGATTTTGACGGTGCATTTCTCATTAAGCCGTTTTGTGCAACAGATGTAAGAGGTACGTTTATAAAAGACTACTCAAAGGAAGTTTTTGAGGCAAACGGACTTGAACACAACCTTGCAGAGGTTTTCTACACGGTTTCCCACAAAGGTGTAATACGTGCGCTTCACTTCCAGCGTGTACACGAGCAGGCTAAGCTTGTAAGATGTGTAAAGGGCAAGGTTTTTGACGTAATTGTTGACCTTCGTCCCGATTCATCAACATTCAAAAAGTGGCAGGGATTCTATCTTTCGGAAGAAAATATGAACGAGCTTTACGTTCCCGAACACTTTGCACACGGTTATCTTGTGCTTGAGCCGTCAGTTGTTTCGTACAAATGCGGTGAAAAATTCTACGGAGAATACGACGACGGCATTATGTACAATGACCCCGATTTGGGTGTTGAGTGGCCGTTTGAGGAAATCGGCGGAATAGAAAACCTTATTCTTGCCGACAAGGACAAAAATCTTCAGTCATTCAAGGAATTTCAGGAGAAATACCTGTAAAATTATTTAAGACTTGTTATTCAACGATTCTGTTCTTTACTGATATAAATGTTTCCGCTGCAAACGAGAGGACAGATACCGTAAAGTTGTATCTTGCGCCGGACATAGAAAAGTGTCAGACTCCCGAGATACCGAGCTATAATTAATTACCGACTTATATTACGAACTAAAAAACGGAGGGTTTATGAACATAGTATATTCAAGCTCGG
Organism: uncultured Clostridia bacterium; assembly: GCA_947369085.1. Lineage (GTDB taxonomy): Bacteria > Bacillota > Clostridia > Oscillospirales > Acutalibacteraceae > Ruminococcoides. Next base: position 102,530 of record CANBJR010000002.1, read on the forward strand.
ACAGCTATGCTCCTATTGCAGGTGTGTCGCTGTATTCACTCCTTACAAATAACACGGCTTGTAAAGAGCTTAATGTTTTTATAATTGACAATAATATATGCAAAAAAAATAAAGACAAGTTTGTAAATATGTGCGAGGAATTTTCAAGGCCGTTGTACTTTATTTCAATTGCCGATATTGAAAAGCTCACAGAAACGACAATTGATACGGGCAGGTGGAACATAAGCACCTTTGGCAGGCTCTTTGAAGCAAGTCTGCTTCCCAAGTGGGTTGAAAAGGTTATCCACGTTGACTGTGACACGATGATTATGTCTTCGCTTGAACCATTGTGGAACACTGATATGAAGGATAAAATCGTTGCAGGGGCGCTTGAATGTATAGGTGACAACTACAAAACCGAAATCGGACTTTCTGCTGATGACACCTACATAAACGCAGGCAATATTATGCTTAACCTTAAAAAAATCCGTGAGGACAACACGGAGGAGCTTTTCAAAAAGTACATAAAGGAACATTCACACCTCTCATTTGTTGACCAGGCAGTGCTGAATGCTTGTGTTCCAAGTGACAAAAAGCTTGTTGTTCCTCTTGAATACAACGCTTACTCAATGGTATTTTATGTAAAATACCAAAATCTGAAAAGAGTAAAACGAGTTTCATCATACTACAGCGAAAAAGAAGTTGCACAAGCAGTTAAAAATCCTTGTATCGTACACTTTACCACTTGCTTTATGGACGGAACACGTCCGTGGATGGAAAACAACTTTCATCCTATGCTTGATAAATATCTTGAATTCAGGCAAAATTCTCCGTGGAGTGACGAGCCTCTTTGGAAAGATTCCAGAAACAAAATCAAAAAAGCGGCTTATAAAATGTTTACCGTTCTCCCCGAAGGTCTTGTGACCGGTTTAATAGGATTTGTTCACGGAGTTATTATTCCCCTAAAAAATAAGCGCAAAAGCAAAGCTGAGGTATAAATTATGGAACCTGTAAGAGTTTTACACAACATAGTTTTAATGGATACAGGCGGAATTGAAACGCTTGTTATGAATTTGTACCGACATATTGACCGAGAACAACTCTTGTTTGATTTTCTTGTTCACCGCCCTCAGGAGGGATTTTACGAGCCGGAAATCAAAAACTACGGCGGTAAGATTTTTCGTACACAGCCGTTTAATCCTCTGAAAACCGCAGGCTTTAAAAAAGAGTGTATGGAGATTTTTGAGAATCACACCGAATACAAGGTTCTTCATGCTCATCAGGAGTTGAACCTCTGGCCTCTTGAATATGCCCATAAAACAGGTATTCCAACACGAATTGCCCACAGTCACAATGCTAAAACGGTTGTAAATCTAAAATACTTTTTCTTCCGCTACGAAAAACTTTTCATCAAGAAACACTGCACCGATATGTTTATGTGTTCAACACCGGCGGGGGAATGGAGCTTTGGCAAAAAAGCAGTAGCCGACGGAAAAGTCCGTTTCATAAAAAACGGTATAGAAACCGAACGCTTTAAGTTTGATGAAAATACAAGACGTGAGGTTCGTGAAGAACTTGGCGTAGGCAACAAAATCGTAATCGGTCATGTCGGAAGATTTATGCAGCAGAAGAATCATACATTTCTTCTTGAAATCTTCAATGTAATTCACAAGAAAAATCCAAACACAGTGCTTGCACTCTGCGGTGAGGGCAGACTTGAAGAGGAAATAAAGCAGAAAGCAAAAGAACTCGGCATTGCCGACAGCATAATTTTCCTCGGCGTGCGCAATGATACCAACAGACTTTATCAGGCATATGATATGTTTTTATTCCCGTCGCTGTGGGAAGGTCTTCCCCTTACAGGCATTGAGGCTCAGACAGCAGGACTTCCCGTGCTGATGAGTGATGTAATCACACCTGAAACAATCGTAACTGACAATGTAACAACATTTTCACTTTCAAATACAGCTGAGCAGTGGGCAGACAAAGCACTTGAAATTCTTTCGTCATACAAACGAACTAACTGCCAAAGTCAGGTTATAAAAGCCGGCTTTGACATTCAGGAAACAGCCGATTGGCTGCAAAGCTTTTATATTGAGCGCACTCTCAAGGCACGGAAAGCAGAAAAATAGCAGAGGAAAAACAATGAAAGTTGCTTTTATTACAAGACATACACCCTCAAATTACGGCTCGGTACTTCAAGCCTACGCAACACAAAAGGCGATTGAGGCACTCGGTCATGAGGCTGTATGCATAAATTACATAAGAACTGACGAACTATCAAAGAACCAGGCAAAAACTCACCTTGCAATTTCAAGATGGAATAAAAACGCCGCCACAAGACTTTTGTATTATGTAACACAAAAGCCCGTATTTGACGCTGCAACAAAGCGCTTTGACGTTTATCGGAATAATATGCTTAAGCTTACCGATAAAGTCTGTAACACGCCCGAACAGCTTACTGAAAATCTGCCTGTTGCCGACATCTATATGACGGGAAGCGACCAAGTGTGGAATACGGTAGGTACCGGAGTAATTGACCCTGCCTATTTTCTTTCGTTTGTTCCCGATGATAAAAAGAAGATTGCATATGCAGGATGCTTCGGCACGAAGGAAGTCCGTGACAACGACAGAGATAATATAGAAAAATGGCTGAAACGATACAGTCATGTCACAATTCGTGAAAAAAGCGGTGTTGACATTGCAAAATCACTTGGTGTAGATGCCGAACAGGTACTTGACCCAACGTTTTTAATGACTCCCGAAAACTGGCTTAAAATGATACCGAAAAAAACTAAAAAAGAAAACTATGTTCTGGTGTATCAGCTTCATCCCAACAAGGAATTTCAAATATATGCAAAAAAGTTTGCTAAGAAAAAGGGAATGAAACTTATAAGGATTAATCCCTATTTTCACCATATTTTTAAGCCGGGCAAATTTATTTTTTGTCCGCCTGTTGAGGAATTTTTGTGGTACATCAAAAACGCAGATTATTTCCTTACCGACTCATTCCACGGTACTTCATTTGCAATCGGGCTGAACACTCAATTTGTTGATATTCTGCCTAATGTTTACAGCGAGCGCAACAGAAGTATTCTTGCTATCGCCGGACTTGAAAACAGGATTCTTATGAGCTACGACGATTTTGAAATTGCCGATACCCCTATTGATTATTCTTCGGTAAACCGAAGAATAGACGCAGAACGGACACGTTCTGCGCAAATTCTCAAAAAAATTATAGAGGAATAATATGAACAACATCAGCATTCTCGGCAAAGACTGCTGCGGCTGCACTGCATGTGAGCAGATTTGTCCTAAAAACTGTATTGCGTTTAAAGAAAACAACGAAGGATTTATGTATCCTGTTATTGATGAGTCCGTGTGCGTAAACTGCGGTGCGTGTGTAAAGCACTGCCCTGTGCTGAACCCTTTATTTGCACAAAGAACACCAACGGTTTATGCGGCAAAGTACCGTGACAGCCGTGCGACAGCTGAAAGCACATCAGGCGGAATTTTCATTCCTATTGCACAAAGCACGCTTGACAACGGCGGAATTGTATATGGCTGTTCATATGATGAAAACCTCGTTGCAAGGCATATTTCCGTTGAAAACAAAAATGAACTATTTAAACTTCAGGGTTCAAAATATGTTCAAAGCGATATTTCCAAAATTTACAGTCGTATAAAGGCTGACCTTGACAGCGACAGATATGTTTTATTCAGCGGAACGGGGTGTCAGGTTGCCGGTCTGCGTTCTTTTCTGGGCAGAGAATACGAAAAACTCACTACGGTTGATATAGTCTGTCACGGTGTACCAAGTCCCAAGCTGTTTGCAAAGTACTTGGACTACCTCGGCAAAAAGTACGGCGAGCCTGTAAAATACTATAACTTCCGAAGTAAAAAGCGACATGGCTGGGGACTTTTTTACGAGTTGGAAACAGACAAAAAATCCAAAGGCGGAAACGGTTTTGACGACCCGTACTACAATGCCTTTCTCAACGGCAAAACCTACCGTGAAGGCTGTTACAACTGCCGTTTTGCAAACTGCAACAGACAAGGCGACATAACACTTGCAGATTTTTGGGGCATTGAATACATCAACCCGAAATTTTACTCTAAAAACGGAGTTTCACTTGTTCTTATTAACACGGCAAAGGGAAACAGGTTGTGGAAATCCCTTGAAAACTGTATTGACAGTACGGAATCAACGCTTGAACAAGCGGTTAAAATGAACAAAAATCTTTCTGCCCCATCTTCACGGCCTGATTGCAGAAACTGCATTTACGACGGTATTGACGGCAATTTTGATGAATACGTAACTCAAAAGCTGTATGTTAAACCTGATTTAAAAAGAAAAATCAAAGCTGTTTTGCCCGTTTCATTCAAGGGAAAAATCAAACATATGCTAAAAAAATAATTATTTATTTTTTTACCTTCTAAATCACAAACACGGAGATTGTATATGAGTAAGAAAATCGGACTTTGTTGCTGTTACAAACAGCGAAACTACGGCAGCCAGCTGCAAAGCTACGCTACCACGGTTGAAATGAAAAACAGAGGAATCAACTGTGAAGTCATTCAGTACAAAAAAAAATTCACGCCAAAATTTATGCGTGAGGCTAAGATATGGACTCTTTTTTTTAACCGTATTTTCATAAGTGAAAGAATACTTCGCTATAAAAAGCGTTTTATTCTGCTCTTCCATAAAGATGTTAAAACACAAAACGATATACGCAACGCTATGCTTGCGCAATTTTCTAAGGAGCGCTTTACAAATCTTTCAAAACCGTGCGTTGGTCATGACGAGCTTGAAGCACTGGGTGCGTCTTATGACGGAGTATTTGTCGGTTCAGATCAACTGTGGAGTCCGGGTGGAATTAACGGCAACTTCCACAATCTTATGTTCGTTCCCGATAATGTGCCAAAGTTTTCCTATGCAGCAAGCTTTGGCGTTTCGCAGATTCCTAAAAGCAAACAAAAGCTTTATAAGACGTTTCTTAACCGACTTGATTACATAAGCGTCCGTGAAAATGCAGGACAAAAAATTGTAAAAGAGCTTACGGGCAGAGATGCACAGGTTGTTGCCGACCCCGTTATGCTTCTTACCAAAGAACAATGGGACGAAGAAATTGAATTCAAGCAAATGTATGATGAACCGTATATTTTTGCATATTTTCTCGGAAAAAGCGAAGAAAGCCGTAAACAGGCAAATAAACTTGCAAAACTTACCGGCCTAAAAATCGTCACCGTACATCATATGGATACTTACAACAAAGCCGATGTCGGTTTTGGTGACTATGCTCCGTTTGAGGTTGGTCCCGAAGAATTTCTCAACCTTATAAGGGGCGCAAAGTATGTTTGTACAGACTCATTTCACGGCTCTGTTTTCTCAATGATTTATCACAAAAAGCTTATGATTTTCAAGCGTTATGCAGATTCGTCAGTAACCTCAAAGAATTCAAGAATTTACAGTATTTGCGAAAATCTTGGTGTTACGCACAGAATGTTTGACGGAAACAACCTCAATACCATAACCGAAGAAATTGATTATGAATCGGTTGACAAGCGCATTGAGCAAATCCGAAGCGAGTCAAAAGCATATCTTGACAAGGCGCTTGCTTTTTGCAAGGAGTAAAAATTATGATTCAAATAAAAGATAAGGCACTTTGTTGTGGCTGTACTGCATGCAGCAGCGTTTGTCCGAAAAACTGCATTACAATGGCTGAGGACAATGAAGGCTTTCTTTATCCGTCAGTCGATGTCGAAAATTGCATAGACTGCGGTATGTGCAAGAGAGTTTGTCCGATAAAAAAGGAAATTCCGTCCGACAGCTTTCAAAAATCGTTTGTTGCAAGAATTGACGATGACGAGGTGCTGATGAACAGCTCATCGGGCGGTGCATTTACCGCTTTGAGCCGTTTTGCAATTGACAGCGGATTTACCGTTTACGGCGGCGCCTACAACGAATGTTTTGACGTTGTGCATGAAAGTGCAAAAACTAATGAGGAAGCCAAGAAATTCCGAGGTTCAAAATATGTTCAGAGCTTTCTGGGGGATACTTTCAAACAAATCAAGTCACAGCTAAATAAAGGCGAAAATGTTCTTTTTTCGGGAACTCCATGCCAGTGCGCAGGACTTTTATCGTATCTCGGCAAGCCGTATGATAATCTCATAACGGTTGACTTTGTATGCCACGCCGTTCCGTCTCCGAAAGTTTGGAAACTTTACAGAGAGTACTTAACCAAAAAATACAAATCAAAAATCAAGAGCGTAAATTTCCGCAGCAAGGTTTACGGCTACCACTGTTCCTCAATAAAAATTGATATGGAAAACGGCAAATCGCAAAAGCTGGGACTTAACACCGATATGTTTTTAAAGAGCTTTTTCTTTAACGTGTCGTGCCGTCCGTCTTGCTATGACTGTCATTTCAAGACGGTTAACAGAGTGTGCGACATTACTGTTTTTGACTGTTGGAACATCACACGCTTTGTTTCCGACAAAAAAGACGACGATCGGGGCTACTCAGCGGTTATTATACACAGCAAAAAAGGAGCCGACTTCTTTGAAAAAGCGTCAACCTGCCTTGAAACGCACAACGCTGACCTTGATACACTTATAAAATATGACGGAAAGTACGCCGTTAAATCAATTGACTACACAGAAAAAAGAGAAGAATATTTCAGACTCGTAAACATGGGACTTCCGATTGACGAGATTACAAAAAAAGTTATTCCCATCAAAACGAAAAACAGGCTTATGGGCAAAACAAAGGGCTTTTTGTATGCAACGGGCTTGATGAAGATTGCACAAAAGCTTAAGTAAGCACTTTAACAATCAAATAAAAAATTTTTCTAAACTGGAGTGAAATATGAACTCACCGTTAATATCCGTCATTGTACCTGTTTATAACACAGCCGATTATATTGAAAAAACAGCAGAACTTCTTGCCGGACAAACATACAAAAATATGGAATTTATTTTTGTTGACGACGGCTCAACAGACGGCTCGGCTGAAATCTGCGACCAAATTGCAAAGCAGGACAGCCGATTTGTAATAATTCACCAAAAAAACAGCGGTGTGTGCTCCGCAAGAAATGCAGGAATTGCCGCTGCGCACGGCGACTATATCGGCTTTTGCGATTCCGACGATATTCCGTACAATGATATGTACGAAACTCTTTATAAAATCATTGAAGAAAACGGTTGTGACATTGCGATGATAAAAAGCGCAGTCCGCTTTATTGACGGACGGGTTGCCGACACAAGCAACGGCTCAATAAAAATATATACCGATAAGGAAGAAATCATCGAACAGTTTTTGCTAAACAAAATACAATCCAGCGTTTACACAAAACTATTCAGCGCAGAAATATGCAGACAAATTAAGTTTCCCGAGCCTCATAAAATAAACGAGGACCGCTACTATACCTTCTGTGCACTTGACAAATGTAAAAAGCTCGGCTACAGGAATGTTACAAAATACAACTATTGCAGACGTGAAGGCTCTGCCGTAACACAAAGCTTTTCGGACAAATATCTCGACATAATTTACTTTGCAGACCTTATTGAAAAAACAATTCGGGAAAAACACCCGAATTTATCAGATTTTGCAAGAGTAAACAAGATTGTTTCATATCTTCGTTTTTGCCAGCTTATTGTTCTTCTGAACGGAGAAAAAAGCTACAGCAAGCAATTTAACCAAATAAGACTGTTTATGAAAAAACAGGATACAAATATGTGCAAGAAATATCTTGATAAAAATATCTACACAAAATTTGCTCTTTTAAAGACAGGTAAAATACCGTTTAAAATTGCAGTTAAGGCATTGTCAAAGTTTTAGCATCACTTTCTCTTTGGCATAATCTCATCTGTTAGGATTTGATATAATATATGAAAAACAAAACCTTTAAAATAACCCTGCATTCACTTTGGTATGTATTTACAGCAACAGCTATTGCAGTAATATGCGTCGGCGGATACAATCCCTACTTTATGAACATCCGTCCTCTGCTTTCTGCCGGACTTGTAATTTGCTCGTTGATTATAGCATTGTGTGTACGAAAAAAAATAATAATTGATATGTCGCTCGGATTATTTATAATTGTCGGTGCCTATATGCTTTTTTCAGCCGCAATATCAATGGACTCTGAAACAGGCTTTAAAATTGCCGGGTATTATATTATAGGTATTGCGGTAATGATGATTGAATACAGCGACAGTCTTGTTGAAACCGTACTGAAATTTATAAATGTTTTTGTAGTTGTAATCGCTGTGTCTATTATTATTTCCGTACCGATTGACGACTGTATGAACAAATATTTTTCATGGCTGCTTAACCCGACAAACAGCGAAGCGGTTGCTCAGAGTATGCGCAATACCATTGCAAACAGCCATTCTTATGCCGGCTTTGCAAGAGATAAGGGCGTTGCAGCGTATATCATGGGTATGGGCATATGCATATATCTTGCCAAATATTTCTCAGGAAAAAAACTTTTATGGCACGAAGTTTTATGTCTTGTTTTAGAGGTTTGTGCATTGCTGCTTACATCAAAACGAATGATTCTTATCTGCCTTGTTGTTGTATTTGCCGTACTAATGCTCACATCGCAAATCAAGGGCAAGACTATAAAATTGGCAATGGTTGCACTTATCTGTGTGTCAATGCTGTTTGTAATTACAGCGTATATACCGTCACTGAGTAATGTCTTTGACCGCTTTACAAACGAATCCTCCGATACAATGACAGGTCGTGACGTTTTGTGGAGATTTTCACTTATGATGTTTGCAAAATCTCCTGCTGTCGGCACAGGACTTG
>CANBJR010000003.1 GCA_947369085.1 uncultured Clostridia bacterium
TGATGAACCGCCTGAAGTTGAAGACGCAGCCTTATACTTTACGCCGAAATATGAGCAAAGCCCTTTACATATTGTCTCACCGATATTGGCTGTGTTATTAATTATCCAATTTGCACCTGTTTTTGTATCATGGAACTCGCATTCAACATAAACGGTGAGCGCTTTAGGCACGTTAATCTCGTAGAGCCCTGTCTGATAGGTTATGCTGTCGGCTGTGCCCGGAGAGATTTTGCCAAGCTCATTTAAAACAGCCTGACAGGCCTTTCTGCCGTTTGAATTAAGGCAAAATATTCTTGTGCCTCCCGTTACTTTGCCGTTGTATGCATTAGTATGAATCGGCATATGAATGTCTGCCTTAAAGCTGTCGGACGCGCTGCAGCGGTTCTGCATACTGTCGCCTGACTTGCCGACCATTACTTCAAATCCGCAGCGTTTAAGCGCCTTCTCCGTTGCTTTTGCGATTTTGTCGCACTGTGCCATCTCGTTTGTATTGCCTGTTGCATAGGTGTTTCCATTCTGATTTGACGGACTTAAATATATTCGTTTAGCCATCTTTATTTTCTCCTTTATCTGCTTTTTCAATATTCATAACTGCCGCCGCTCCTGCTGAAAGTGCAGAAATTGCAAGACCGATTAATACGTTTTTTACCATATTTTTGTCGGAGAAATCTACTCCGCTTAAATTTAATGCAACGTTTGTAATAACGTAACCTATTGCAGTCTGCAAAAATGTTCTTAAAGCACGGATAAGACAGTTTTTTGTAATGCATAGATTTAATTTTTTCATAATTTGATGTCCTTTCAATGTGCATTGCCGCACAATACTATCATACGGCGCTGTTTTAGTTTTGTTCATTTTCAAGGTCAGAAATACGATGATCTGCTGTTTTCAGCTTGTTTTCCATCACCGCTTCGTGCTGTTCAATAAGATAAACTCGCTCGATGATACTGTTGTGTTTGTCAACCTTTTTTTCGAGCTGTTCAATTCTGTAATTCGACAATCTTGACGTTGCAAATATACCTGCAAGTGTACCGATTAGAGTGCCTGCAAATGAAAGCAACGCCAGAATAATCTGTTCGCTCAATTCATCACCTCCACTTACAGCGTAAAAAAAAGAAAAGTTGCATACTTTTATGCAACTTTTCAAAAATTTATATAAAATTATTTATTAAGCAAAGGCTTAAGGTACAATCCTGTAAAGGATTTTTCATTTTGTGCAACCTTTTCGGGCGTTCCTGTTGCTACAATTTCTCCGCCCATATCGCCGCCTTCCGGTCCGAGATCAATTATATAATCAGCAGTTTTAATTAAATCGAGGTTATGCTCAATTACCACCACGGTGTTTCCGCCCTCAACAAGCATCTGCAACACATCAACAAGCCTGTGAACATCGGCTATGTGAAGTCCTGTTGTAGGCTCGTCAAGTATATAAATTGTCTTTCCTGTACTGCGCTTTGAAAGTTCTGTAGCAAGCTTTACCCTTTGTGCTTCGCCACCTGAAAGCGTTGTTGCGGGCTGTCCGAGCTTGACGTAACCGAGTCCTACATCAAACAAAGTTTTAAGCTTTCTGTAAATTTTCGGAATATTGGCAAAAAACTCCATTGCCTCCTCAACCGACATATCAAGCACATCGCTGATTGACTTTCCCTTGTACTTAACTTCAAGCGTTTCACGGTTGTAACGTTTTCCCTTGCAAACCTCGCAGGGAACATAAACGTCAGACAGAAAATGCATTTCAATCTTAATAATTCCGTCACCCTGACAAGCCTCGCACCTTCCGCCCTTTACATTAAAGGAAAACCGGCTTTGGGTAAATCCACGCATTTTAGCGTCTTGAGTAGTAGCAAACAACGCTCTTATATCAGTAAACAAACCGGTATAAGTGGCAGGATTTGAACGAGGAGTTCTGCCAATTGGGCTTTGGTCGATTGCAATTACCTTGTCAAGATTTTCAAGACCTTTAATCTCTTTATGTTCGCCTGAAATTGTCTTTGCTCCGTTAAGTTCACGGGCAAGCGTTTTATAGAGAATTTCGTTAATAAGTGAGCTTTTTCCCGAACCTGATACACCCGTTACACACACAAGCTCGCCTAGTGGGATTTTAACATTGATATTTTTCAAGTTATTCTGCGAAGCACCTTTAATTTCAAGAAACTTTCCGTTGCCCTTTCTGCGCTTTTTCGGAACGGGAACACTGCGTTTACCGCTAAGATACTGACCCGTAACCGACCTTTCACAGGCTTTGATTTTATCAACGTTACCTGTGCAGACGATTTCACCGCCGTGGATTCCTGCGCCGGGACCGACATCGACAATACAGTCGGCAGCATACATAGTGTCCTCATCGTGTTCAACGACAATTACGGTATTTCCAAGGTCACGCAGACGTTTTAGGGTATTTAACAATTTTTCATTGTCACGCTGGTGCAGTCCGATGCTCGGCTCATCAAGAATATAGAGAACGCCCATAAGCGAACTGCCTATTTGAGTTGCAAGCCTTATACGCTGACTTTCACCGCCCGACAATGTGCCGGAACTTCTCGAAAGAGTGAGGTACCCAAGACCAACGCTCTTTAAGAAATTGAGTCTTTCGATAACTTCCTTGATTATTTCCTCGGCAATAATCTGTTCTTTTTCAGTAAGCTCAAGCTTTTTTACAAATTCAAGTGCATCAACTACCGACATTTTACAGAATTTCGATATATTAATTCCGCCGACCGTTACGGCAAGACTCTCCTTTGAAAGACGTTCACCGTGGCACTCATCGCACGGAATTTCTGTCATATACGAACGGATTTCGTCCTTAATCCAATTACTGCCTGTTTCATGGTAACGGCGTTCAAGGTTGTTGATTATACCTTCAAAGCTTTGCTCATAGCTTCCGCTTCCGTAAACAGATTTTCGATTTATAGTCAGTTTTTCGTCGCCTGTCCCGTAGAGAATCTTGTCAATAATATCATCGGGGATGTTTTTCAGCGGTTCTGAAAGAGAAAAGTTATATTTTTTAGCGAGTGCCTCAAAATACATGGCTGCAATTGAACTTCCTTCCATTGCCCAGCCGCTTCCCTTTATTCCTCCGTCTTTTATGCTTTTATTCCTGTCGGGAATTATTTTGTTCTCGTCAATCTTCAAAAACACACCCAGTCCTGTACATTTAGGACAAGCACCGAAAGGATTGTTAAACGAAAACATTCGGGGCGACAAATCATCAATGCTGACTCCGTGTTCAGGACAGGCATACTTCTGTGAAAAGGTGACGTCCTCTCCTGAAGAAAGGTTTACAACAACAAGTCCGCCTGCAAGCTTTGATGCAGTTTCAATGCTGTCGGCAAGACGTGAAGTTATTTCGGGTTTAATAACAAGGCGGTCTACTACAACCTCAATATTATGCTTTTTATTTTTCTCTATAGGAATTTTATCTAACAAATCAAAAACTATTCCGTCAACACGAACACGCACAAATCCTGACTTTCTTGCACTGTCAAGCACCTTAGCATGTTCGCCCTTTCTTCCCCTTACAACGGGAGCCATTATCTGTATTTTCGTGCCCTCGTCATATGACATAATTTTGTCAACAATCTGGTCTACAGTCTGCTGACGGATTTCCCTGCCGCAGACAGTGCAGTGCGGTATGCCTATTCTTGCGTAAAGCAAACGAAGGTAATCGTATATTTCAGTTACCGTGCCGACAGTTGAGCGCGGATTTTTTGATGTTGTTTTCTGGTCAATTGAAATTGCAGGCGACAAACCGTCTATGCTTTCAACATTCGGCTTGTCCATTTGTCCCAAAAACATCCTCGCATATGACGAAAGACTTTCAACATATCGGCGCTGACCCTCTGCGTAAATTGTATCAAACGCAAGCGAGCTTTTGCCAGAACCTGAAAGTCCCGTTATTACAACAAGCTGATTTCTCGGAATTTCAACATCGATATTTTTAAGGTTATGTTCCTTTGCTCCTCTGACAATTATTTTATCCTGTGCCATTTTTCAACCCCATTTGGCATAATTTATTTGCCCATACATTCTGCAATAGCCTCCCGAAGGAGGCTATCAGATCGATTATTCTTTATTTGAATTATCATTTTCGGTTTCAGAGCTTGTGCTGTCGGAAACAACTTCTTCCGATTCTTCAGGCTCTTCAACCTCAACCGGCTCAACATATGTGCCGTTCATAACAGCTTCAAAGTCCTCACTGCCCATCTTCTCATGTTTAATGAGGTAAGCGGCAATATCGTGGAGCTTATCAATATTCTCCCTGAGAATCTTTTCAGCCTTATCATAAGCGTCATTTACAATCTGTAAAACAAGCTCGTCAATCTTTGCGGCAGTAGCTTCGGAATAATCCTGAGTACGTCCCATATCCCTGCCGAGGAATACTGCGCTGTTGTCAGTACCATAGCAGATACAGCCAAGTTCCTTAGTCATACCGTACTTTGTAACCATTGAACGCGCCGTCTTAGTAGCCTTTTCAATATCATTTGAAGCACCTGTTGAAATATCGTCAAGAATGAGTGCCTCTGCAACACGTCCGCCAAGACAAACCACAATATCTTCAATCATTTCATTTCGGGAATTGTAAGACTTATCCTCACTCGGAAGCGGCATTGTGTAACCGCCTGCCATACCTCTGGGAATAATTGAAATTTCATGAACAGGATCCTGTGTTTCGAGTTTATCAAAGAGAATCGCATGACCTGCCTCATGGTATGCAGTCAGTTTTTTCTCTTTATCGCTCATTACCTTTGACTTTTTCTCTGCACCGACTACAACTTTGACTGTCGCCTCTTTGATTTCCTGCATAGTAATTGCCTTTTTGTCTTTTCTTGCGGCAAGAAGTGCAGCTTCGTTAAGCAGATTTTCAAGGTCTGCACCAGTAAATCCTGCTGTTGTCTTAGCAATAGTCTTGAGCTTTACGTCGGGAGCAAGCGGTTTTTTGCGTGCGTGAACTTTAAGAATAGCCTCACGTCCGTTTACATCGGGATAGCTTACGATTACCTGACGGTCAAATCTGCCGGGTCGCATAAGAGCCGGATCGAGAACATCGGGGCGGTTAGTTGCGGCAATAAGGATTACACCCTCGTTTGCACCGAAGCCGTCCATCTCCACGAGCAACTGGTTAAGAGTCTGCTCGCGCTCGTCGTTGCCTCCGCCTAAGCCTGCGCCTCTCTGGCGGCCTACTGCGTCAATTTCATCTATGAAAATAATACACGGTGAATTTTTCTTTGCCTGATCAAAAAGGTCACGAACTCTTGAAGCACCAACTCCGACAAACATTTCTACAAAATCAGAACCTGAAATTGAGAAGAACGGAACACCTGCTTCACCTGCAACAGCTCTTGCAAGCAATGTTTTACCTGTTCCGGGAGGTCCGACAAGTAATACACCCTTGGGAATTCTTGCGCCGAGCTTATTATACTTGTCTGGAGCTTTAAGAAATTCTACTACTTCGGCAAGCTCTTCCTTTTCCTCATCCGCGCCTGCAACATCATCAAATGTTGTTTTGCGTTTTTCATCGTTTGTGTTCTTAATTTTAGCCTTGCCAAAATTCATTTCCTTGCCGCCAAAGCCGCCGGCACTCATCTTCTTCATGATGAATATCCATGCGCCGATAAACAGCACGGTAAGAATAATTGTAGGAATAAGATCCATTAACAGCGAATTGTCGCTTGCACGAACAAGGTCGTACGTTATCGCCTCATCGGCAGAAGCCTGATACGGCTTTATGTCATCAAGGAAGCGCTGAATGTCAGCAAGCTGTCCTTTCACAACAACCTGTTTTGCCTTTTTGCTCGAATTTGCTGAACCCGACTGGGTTGTAGAAGGTGTTGTAGTTTCGGCAATCTTTGTGGGAGAAGTTGAGTTCTCCTTGCCTGTAATTGCTTTTTCGCCCTCTTTGAGCGTAATTTCAATTGCACCCGAACCATAGTTTATGGTGTAGCTGTCAACCATATCCTTTTCAAAATACTGAACAAGCTCGGAAGTTTTTGGCGCCTCTGTCTGGTGAGAGCCGTAAAGCATTGCAACAGCTAAAATTATCAGAATTGGTATTCCCAAATAAAGAAGCAGATTGCGTACCTTTTTCTTATTATCCAATGCGTGTCACTCCTCTTTATATTATTGTATATAATCAAATTTTTATGTAAATCAGCAACATTCCGCAGGCAATTATTCTATGATACGGAAAATTTCTGTACACTTCATTATTATTTCATTTTCTAATTATTTATAAAGACTCTGCAATTATAATCTTTTTTCATCTGTTTTGCAAGCGAGTTCACAATATTTTCAACTTCTTTTTCTAAAAAATGGTTATTCAATAAATTCCTATACATTGATTATATTAGCAAGAAAAAGAAATTTCTATTTTTAATGCGTTTTCAGAATTATAAGCAGTTCCCTGTGCGGAAGCTCCCACTCCCTCGCACCACAAAATTACATTATCAACTGCCAAAACCACCAAACTGTCCCTTTGTTCCGATGGAATTTTCATCTCGTTCATAACCTTGCGCAGAGGTTTTGTTACCTTGCGCTTTGGATAAGTAAACAAATCCCTGCTTTGGCGTGTTCTGAAAACTGCATTTTCATTGATTAATTCAGCATTGACTGCATTTTTATTTTCTTTATCAGAATTATCTTTTCTAATACTATAAGTTTTTCCGCAAAATTCAAACTCAGTTTCTTCGCAAAATTTGATTTTTTCAAGACGGTTTTCGTCTTTATTTAAAACAAATCTAAGTATTCCCTGTTTTGAAACTGCTCTGTATTTTTCAGTAAGATTGACGGCACCGCCGTTTTTCATAATATCAACAATCAGATCAATGTGTTTTTGCTCTGCACCGAAGCCTGCACATCGTTTGCACAAAACCGCAACCGCATTTTTAATAACCGCATTATGATTAGAAAGCAAGTTTTTGCAGTCGTAACCGTAACTGCATTTGGAGTCATCAATTGCTTTGTCCGTCATAAGAGAAAGAAAGTCAGCCATTTCCCTTGCGTTTTCAGACAAACGCAATGCGCAATTTTCAAAAGCAGGATTAATCCCTTTTAAAACAGGAATTACGTTTCGGCGGATTTTGTTGCGTGTGTAATCATCGGTTAAGTTGGTGCTGTCTGTAACATACCTGAGATTATTTTCTCTGCAATACTGCTCAACCTGCGTTCTTGTACACTCAATAAGAGGACGGATAATGTATCCTCTGACGGGCGGAATTGCACCGACTCCGCCTAAGAAAGCCCCTCTTGTAATATCAAAAAGCAGAGTTTCTGCGTTATCGGAGGCTGTGTGGGCAGTGGCAACCTTTGCTGAAAGCCCATTTGAAAGTTCTTCAAACACTCTGTACCTTACATTTCGTCCGCAAAGCTCCTCGCTTATTTTATTCTTCTTTGCAAGCTCTAACACGTTTTCGTGCTTTACAAAAAGCTTTATTCCGTATTTTTTACAAATCGATTTGCAAAAATCTTCATCACGTTGTGATTCTGCTCCGCGAAGCTCGTGGTTAATATGCACTGCATACAGAGTAATGTTATATTTTCCTTTAATAGAATTAATGCTGTTCAGCAGAGCCACGCTATCGGCTCCGCCTGACAAAGCGACGATTACACTGTCGCCATTTGCAATCATATTATACTTTTCAACGGTACGAATAAACTGATTATTCATCCCTCGCCTCCGTGCCTGTAAAGCGCATAAACTCGCCCTGCCAATGCAGTTTCACAGACTTTGCTTCGCCGTGACGGTTCTTTGCAACTATACATTCACCCGAATTCATATCGGCAGTAGGCGCAGCCTGTTCAGCGTTTTTTTCACTGTAGTAGCCCTCTCTGTAAAGGAAAAGAACAATGTCGGCATCCTGCTCGATTGAACCTGAGTCACGCAAATCCGAAAGCTGGGGGCGGTGGTCGGTACGCTGTTCTGACGCACGAGAAAGCTGTGAAAGAGTAATAACCGGAACGTTCATTTCTTTAGCAAGAATTTTAAGATTCCTGGTGATTTCGGAAATTTCCTGAACACGGTTATCAATTCTTCTGCCGCTTCCCATAAGCTGGAGGTAGTCGATTACAACAAGGTCAAGATTGCGAAGTCGCCTCAGCCTTGATTTCATCTCGGTTATTGTGATACCGGGGGTATCGTCAAGATAAAGCTCAGCCTTGCTTAAGACGTCGCTTGCAGGAATAAGCCTACTCCATTCTTCCTCGCTCAATTTGCCTGTACGCAGTTTTGTACCGCTGATAAGCGCTTCTGTAGAAAGCAGACGGCTGGCAAGCTGTTCTTTCGACATTTCGAGAGAGAAAAAAGCAACAGTTTTCTTTGACTGACAAGCCGCATTGCGGGCAATGTTCAGCGCAAAGCTCGTTTTACCCATACCCGGACGAGCCGCAAGCAAAATAAGGTCGCTTCGGTTAAGTCCGGTAATTACTCTGTCAAGGTCGCCGATTCCCGTAGAAATCGGTTTCATACTGTCATCGGTTTCGCTGTTAAGCGCATCAAGACGGTCAAAGGTCTGCAAAATTACAGAATTAATTCGCTCAAGTCCCGACTTTTCGTTGCCCTTGCGAATGTCAAAAATCTTCTGTTCGGCAGAGTCAATCAGAACCGCAGGTTCTTCATCGCCTGCCGACGCATCGTCTATAATCTCACGAGATGCTGTAATAAGCCTGCGGATATTGTATTTATCAGCAATAACCTTTGCATAAGCCTCGGCATTGGAAATTGACGGACAGTTGTTTACCAAATCATACAGGTAAGTCTTGCCCGTTGCCTCATCGAAAGCTTTATTCTGTTTTAATTTTTCGAGCAGGGTTACAAAGTCAATAGCCGCACCGAAGTTTATCATTTCCTGCATCTGCATAAATATCAGCTTATGCAGAGCAACGTAAAAATAATCTGGTGATTTTATGTAATCTACAACCTTATCAAAAACAGTGCTGTCAAGGATAATAGCTCCGAGAACAGCCTGTTCCGCTTCGGGACTGTACGGCATATTCAAACCGTCGTAACTGCCGCTGAATAATGAATCAGCCATTAATGACACCTACAAATATTTTTATGCTTCTGTTACCTGTACATCGATGTTTGCGGAAATTCCCGTATAAAGCTTTACCTCTGCCTTATATGTGCCGAATTCCTTAATGTCACATTCAAGTACAACCTTACGCTTGTCAACAACGATATTGTACTGCTTTTTGATTTCCTCAGCAACCTGCTTTGCAGTAATGCTTCCGAAAAGACGTCCGCCCTGACCTGCTTTTGCAGTCATTACAAACTTCTTGCCTTCAAGCGTTTTTTTCTGCTGTTCAGCCTGCGCTTTCTGAGTAGCAATTTTAAAATTCTTGGAATTTTCTGCATTTTTATATTCATTCATAGCCTGTGCGTTGGCTTCTCTTGCAATCTTTCTTGGGAAAAGATAGTTGCGTGCATAGCCGTCGGACGCTTCAACAAGCTCACCCTTTTTGCCGAGTGATTTTACGTCCTGAAGTAAGATTACTTTCATTATAATCATCCTTTCTTGTTTCTTTATTAAACGTTTCTGCGTTATTGATTATTACAAATAACGATATATGAGATTTGTTTTAATTGATATGGATATATAATTTCTACTGTTAAGCTATGAACTTTCCATATCATCAAGTACGCTGTCGATTACGGCAAGAAGCTTTTGATATGCAAGCTCCTTAGATGTGTTTTCAAGCTGTGCAGCCGCCATAGTCTGATGACCGCCGCCGCCGAGCTGTTCCATAATAATCTGCACATTCAGCTTACCATAGCTTCGTGCTGATATATTCATTCTGTTGTTGTCCTCAAAAATTACAAATGATGCGTCCACACCCTGAATTGTGAGCATTTCATCGGCAGCCTGAGCCGCCGCAAGCCTGATGTCATCTGCGTGTGTTTTTGAAACAGAAACAGCACAACCCCTGTAAATATTAGAATTACATACAATTTGTACCTTTTCGCGGTATGTATCTATACTGTCGGAGAACATTCCCTTGACAGTAAGCGTATTTGCTCCCTTTTTGCGAAGATAAGCCGCCGCTTCAAAGGTTCTGACGCCTGTTTTAAGAATAAAATTCTTTGTGTCAAGCATAATTCCTGCAAGAAGTGCATCAGCCTGCACATATCCGAGAGGCTTATCATCAAGACAGCTTATAATTTCACTGCACATTTCGGCCGCTGATGACGCAGACGGTTCGTGACAGAATACAAGCGCATTATCAATATAATTAACAGCCTTTCTGTGATGGTCGATTACAACTACCTTTTTGCACTTTTCATAAAGCTGTGCGCTTTCAAGAGAATTTTTAAGGTGTGTGTCAACAATAATAAGCAATGATCTGGGTGTTACGCCTCTGATTGCCTCGTCAGGCGTTATAAAAACACCCGTATTAATTCTGTCCTCAACGTACGAAACAAGCTGTTTCGCCATTGATGTTTCCTTATCAATAACAATTTTGCAGTATCTGTGGAAGGTTCTTTCTATTATGCATTGGAGTCCGACAGCCGAGCCTACGCAGTCGAGGTCGGAAAATCGGTGTCCCATAACGAACACCTTGTCACAATCAAGCGCTGCACGGCTTATCGCGTTGGCTATTACACGCATTCTTACCTTGCTGACTTTTTCTGCCGCAGCGGCAGTACCTCCAAAGAATTCATAGCTGTTATCTTTTATTACAGCAACCTGATCACCGCCCCTGCCAAGCGCCATATCAAGTGCCTTTCGAGCATTGATTTCGCTGTCTTTTAGCGATTTTGAGCCTCGGCAAAGTCCGACAGAAATTGTTGCAAAATGATTACTTATGTTGATTGAGCGAATTTCCTTGAGAATAGGGAATTTCTGTGAAATCATTTTTTCGACGTCCGATTCTCTGAAAATTATCATATATCGGTTAGTGCCGATTTTTTTGTAGAGCGCTCCATATTCAGCAGCCCACTTCTGAAGATTGGTTTCTACAGTCAGGCTTACCTCTGAATAAGCTTCATCTGAATCGCTTGAAAAATCCTCCGCATTGTCAAATGTTATAATTGCTACGCAGGGCAGGCTTGACTGATATTCACGCACCATTGATTTGTAATATGTATTCTCAATAAAATGACATATTACTCCGTCACCGACAGAAAGACAAAAAACGGTGAACTCCCTGCCGTCAACGGCAACATCCTCTCCCTCGCCGTCTTTGATTTCTTCAATATCAAAGCCCGAAAGATATGAGTTAATATTTTCACCCTCAGGGCTTTTTCCGCCGCACATTGCCTTTCGGAAACGTGCGTTGCACCAAAGAATGTCGCCCTTTGAACCTGAAACGGCAACAGGATATTTATATTTTTCAAGATGTTCGGGGTTAAGTCCCTTTATTTTTTCAGCAGCATTTTTAACTGTATTGGTAATATAACTGCGAAAATGAAGTGATAAGACAAATACTACCGCAATTGCTGCAACTGAAATTCCAAGCTCAACATAACACAAAACAATGTTATATTCAAAGGAAGCGAATGCCATAAGCAGCATTATCACAGAAAAAATTATAAACCACGGAGTAAGCGTCCAATGCTTTTTTCTCATATTAATCCTCTGTAAATTCGAGTGCTTTGAAACGAAGGTTGTATTTTTCACCTATTAAGCCTGACCGTTTCAAAGCATTTTATATAAAGTTATAAATTTTGAAACAGACGAGTAAATTCGTCATACACAAAGCGTTATACCTCCTGCAAAATAGGAAGTATCATAGGTGCACGGCGTGTTTTCTGACCAATCAGCTTTGCAACATCGTCCTTTATGCGGTTTTTGATTACACCCCACTCGTGGATGTTGTTTTCAGCGCAATCCTCAAGAATATTGAGTGAAAGCCTTTTGACCTCCTCAAGAAGTCCTTCGCTTTCACGGACATAAACAAATCCCCTTGAAACAATGTCGGGCCCGCTGATTACATGGCCGTCATAAACGTCAAGTGATGCAACAATTATTATAAGTCCGTCCTGACCGAGATGCTTACGGTCACGAAGAACTATGCTTCCTACGTCGCCTACACCGAGTCCGTCAACAAACACCTTGCCCGCCTGAACAGGCGCAAGCTCTTTCATATGATTTTCGTTGATTTCAACAACACTGCCGACATTGCCGATAAAAATATTCTTTCTTTCCATTCCGAGATACTCGGCAAGCTCAGCGTGCTTTCTAAGGTGCTTTTGCTCACCGTGAACGGGAATAAAGAATTTCGGCTTGACAAGGCGGTGGATAATTTTAAGCTCCTCCTGACAAGCGTGTCCCGAAACGTGAACGTCGTACATTGATTCATAGATAACCTTACAGCCTTTTTTGAGAAGCTCGTCAACTACGTTTCCGACGGTTTTTTCGTTACCGGGAATCGGGTTTGCAGAAATAATTATGAAATCTCCCTCGCCAACCATAACCTTGCGGTGGTCTGAGTAAGCCATTCTTGAAAGCGCACTCATAGGCTCACCCTGACTGCCTGTTGTTACAAGAACAACCTGCTGCGGCATAAACTTGTCAAGCATATCAATATCTATAATAATATTTTCGGGCACATGAAGATATCCGAGATTACGTGCAACTTCCATATAGTTGACCATACTTCTGCCCGAAAATGCAACTTTTCTGCCGTATTTTTCGGCGCAGTTGATAATCTGCTGAACTCTGTTGACATTTGAAGCAAAGGTTGCAATGATTATTCGGTAGTTTTCGGCATTTCTAAAAAGTCCGTCAAGGCTGTCCGACACCATTCTTTCGGTCGGAGTATAGCCTGTACGGTTGGCATTGGTGCTTTCGGCAAGAAGTGCCAAAACACCCTCGTCACCTACCTTTGCAATACTTGAAAGGTCAATCATATCGCCTGTAATCGGTGTACAGTCAATTTTGAAGTCGCCTGTATGAACAATTGTGCCTGCCGGTGTTTTAATAGCAAAAGCAACGGCATCGGGAATTGAATGGTTTACGTGAATAAATTTTATGCTCATACAGCCAAGCTTTATTGTATCTCCTGCATTTACAACATTGAGCTGAGTTTTATTGAAAAGGCTGTGTTCTTTAAGCTTATTGCCAACAAGCCCCAAGGTAAGCGGAGTACCGTATATCGGTACGTTTACCTTAGAAAGAAGAAACGGCAGGCCACCGATATGATCCTCGTGACCGTGAGTAAGGATTATGCCCCTTACTCTTTCATAATTTTGCTCAATGTATGAAAAATCGGGAATTACAAGGTCAACGCCCAGCATATCGCCGTCAGGAAACGCCATTCCGCAGTCAACGATTATTATATCTTTCTCACACTCAATAAGTGTAATATTTTTTCCGATTTCATTAAGTCCGCCGAGAAAAGCAATTTTTACTGACGGCTTACGAACCGCTTTTTGTGAGCCGTTCTTTACATAAGGCTTTTTCTTGTAGCTTCTCTTTCCTTTCTGATTTGCGTCATTTCCCGAACGGTTTTGCGCATTAAACGAACCTTTTGCAAACTGTTTAGGATTGCTTTTCTTACTCTTTGAGTACCTGTTTTGCTTCACATTATATTTTTCATTTCTTTTTTCTGTACTCACAAATTTTCCTCCATATTTTCTTTAAATTTTTCAATATATTCGGAATGAATTTTACTTTCCTGTCAAAGACGAATATTTAACGGCCATATTCAAGGGAAAATAAAATCTTCCGTTTATAATCCGTAAACATCATACGGATTTATTCCCATATTTAAGTATTAACAGCTTTATATGAAAAAAGCACTGCAAAAATATATGCACATACTGCTCCGAGTATATATATTCATATTATTTTAACTCATATACCGTCTTAATGTCAAGGCGATAAAAGAATTATAACAATTATTTTATTTTGTGCGTGTTTTGTACGTGTAAATTCTTACAAAATTAATAGGAATTTGAATTTTGATATAAAAACCGAGGCATTTTATTAATATTATGCTCTGCTTTTGGCAAAATAATAACTAAATAATGGTTGCATTTGTAATTTCTGCGTATTATAATATTAGTCGAACGTCAATAAAGGAGAATTCGCTTGAAACAGGTTGAAATTTTTACTGACGGCGCTTGCAGCGGAAATCCGGGTCCGGGAGGCTGGGGCGCAGTCCTGCGCTACAACGGTCACGAACGTGAGCTGTCGGGCGGCGAAGCAAATACAACTAACAACAGAATGGAGCTTTCAGCGGTAATTAACGCCCTTGACGCACTCAAGGAACCGTGCAAGGTTACGCTGTACAGCGACTCCCAGTATGTGTGCAACGCATTAAAGCTTGGTTGGGCCAAAAAGTGGAAGGCTAACAACTGGATGCGCAACAAAAAAGAACCTGCGCTGAACCCCGAGATTTGGGACAAGCTTTTAAAGCTCTGCGACATTCACACGGTTGATGTTATATGGGTAAAAGGTCATGCCGGTCATCCTGAAAACGAGAGGTGCGACCGACTCGCTGTTGCAGCGGCACAGCAATATGCATAAATAAAGCGAAGGTGATATATATGAGAAATATTTATGCCGACAACTCGGCTACAACTGCTCTTGCACCGTCGGTGCTTGAAAAAATGATGCCCTATCTCACCGAGGTTTACGGCAATCCCTCAAGTCTTTACCGTATCGGCGGCAAGGCAAAGGAAGCTGTTGAAAATTCAAGAGCTAACATTGCAAAAAATCTCGGAGCGGCTTCTCCGAGTGAGATTTTCTTTACTTCGGGCGGAAGCGAGTCCGACAACTGGGCTTTAAAGGGCGTTTGCCACGCTCTTAAATCGAAGGGCAAAAAACACATTATTACTTCAAAATTTGAGCATCACGCTATTCTTCACACGTGCAATGCGCTTGAAAAGGAAGGCTTTGAAGTAACATATCTTGATGTTTATAAAAACGGTATTGTTAAACCCGAGGACGTTGAAAACGCTATTCGTGAGGATACAGCCATAGTATCTATTATGTATGCCAACAACGAAATCGGTACAATTCAGCCGATTGCCGAGATTGGCGCAATCTGCAAAAAGCATGGCGTTTTGTTCCACACCGACGCTGTTCAGGCAGCAGGATTTGTAAGAATTAATGTAGTTGAGCAGAACATTGATTTGCTTTCAATGACTGCTCACAAAATTCACGGTCCTAAGGGCTGCGGCTTGCTTTATGTAAGACGCGGTGTTAAAATAGATAACCTTATAGAAGGCGGCGCTCAGGAGAGAAACAGACGTGCAGGCACAGAAAACGTTGCAGGCATAGTCGGTCTTGACGCAGCGCTCCAGCTTTCGGTTGACACAATGGACGAAAGAAACGCAAAACTTGAAAAAATGCGTGACAGACTTATTGACGGACTTCTAAAAATTGAGCGTTCGAGAATTAACGGCGACAGAGTTCACCGTCTGCCGGGCAACGTAAATATGTGCTTTGAGGGAATTGAGGGTGAAAGCCTTTTGCTTAAGCTTGACCTTTGCGGAATTTCCGCTTCGTCAGGTTCAGCCTGCACTTCCGGAAGCCTTGATCCAAGCCACGTTTTGCTGGCAATCGGTCTACCCCATGAAATTGCTCACGGCAGTATGCGGCTTTCATTCTCTGACGAAAACACCGAGGAGGATATTGATTATATTCTTGAAAAAGTACCTGAAATTGTCAGTTATTTAAGAGCAATGTCACCGCTTTGGGAAAAAATTAAAAAAGAAGAAGCGGCTCAGAACTCTTAATTAATATATATTATATAAAATCAAGGAGGTTTAAAATATTATGGCATATTCCGAGAAGGTTATGGATCATTTTGCAAACCCCCGCAACGTAGGCGAAATTGAAAACGCTGACGGTATCGGCGAGGTTGGCAACTCCAAATGCGGAGATATTATGAAAATGTACATCAAGGTTGAAGATGATGTTATTACCGACGTTAAGTTCAAAACCTTTGGCTGCGGTGCCGCAATTGCAACAAGCAGTATGGCTACCGAAATGATTAAAGGCAAGTCAATAGGTGATGCGCTCAAGCTTACTAACAAGGCTGTTATGGAGGCACTTGACGGGCTTCCGCCAGTAAAGGTTCACTGCTCCGTGCTTGCAGAGCAGGCTATTAAAGCCGCTATTTCTGATTACTATACAAAGAAGGGAATTGACCCTGAACCATTTGTCGGAAAGGTTCCCGAATGCGATGAGTGCGGTTGTCACTAATTAAAGTTTAATATGTAAAATTTCGGACTGCTCATTTTGTATGGGCAGTCCTTTTTTCATTTACATAAACGTCAGATAGCTTACATATACTCAGTAGATAATAAATTTTTTAATTTTTTTCTGATATTGCATAAATTTATGCAATTTTTTCGATTTTAGACGCATAAGTGAGAGGAGGCTGAAATCTATCAGATCAACAGTAACATACAAAAGCACAGCCTGACATAAAACAGTTTAGTTAACGTGTAAAACAAACACCGTATTTGGGGATTACGTGCATTTGACAGTTCAAAAGTTGATAATTTAGATTCTCTCAAATAAAATGTGAAAGGAATTTTTAAATGTCAGAAAATTATAATTTGGAACAAACAGACGAGATATTAGAGGAGGAAACCACAACTAATACCTCAGAAAACAACACAGAAGATAAAAACGGCGACACAGGCGCAAAAATAGGAACAGACGATATTGCTGACGGAGCGGTAACAAGTGACAAAATCTGTAACGGAGCAGTAAGCAGGGACAAACTGTCTGATGCACTCATTGAAGAAATAAACCACTTGTCATTAGACGCCAAAGAATTTGATTTTATTGATGTTTTGCCTGAGGCAAATAAAGGAGGATATTTTTACCATGCATTGACCGGTCAAATGCACAAATCAGAAAAATATCAGGGAGCGCATTTGGACGTTATTCCGGGAGAAGTATATCGAATATCTGCAAGGGCAGCGGATTATAACTACTGCGTACAGTTTTATTCGAGATATAATTCAGACAGCGACTTTAAGTTACTCAGCCAGTACGGTACTTTGTCAACAGTATATCATGATGAAATAATCACGGTACCCAAGGGTGCAACATATATGGGAGTATGTTCACATAATACTAATAACTTAGAAGAATACAACTTAAAGTTTGAAAGGTGCGTGCCGATAAATTTAAAATCATTAAAAGAAGAACAGAAAAAAATTTCTGTAGAGCAGATAGCAACTCTTCCACAGTATATGAGTCTACCCGCTCCTATTACAGCCCGTGCAATTTGCGTTGACGGCAAATATTTATACCATTCAGGCAACAGTACTTATTTCAATGATATTACTTTAGACTATAAAGAAAATAAAGGTAAATATGATAACAACACTATCTTTAAAGTTACAAGTAACAATAGTACTACAGCATATAAAACAGGTCACAGTTATCCAATATCAAAAACAGATATTTCAATTGAGTGTGCTCCAAAAACAGAACTGTCTAATATCGGTGGACATGCTCTTCCCAATGAGATAAATAAAGATGATCCAAACTATATAAACAACACGAAAGAAAAAACACCTTTTTATCCTCGAAATATGTCTATGTGTAACGGATATTTATATGTACCGTACCGTGACGCCTCTCCAGGTTCCGCTAGCAAAGTAAGAGCAGATATAGGCGGCTATCTTGATATTATCGATTTATCAGATCCTGAATGCAAATGCGTTAAAACAATTGCTTATAGTAGAGACGAAATATCGTCGGTAGATAATCAAAATATTCCTGAAAATATAGTTATGTATTTTGGCAAGTGCTGTCACACTGCAACATATACCGATGGAGATAATAGTTACCTATGTTTAACCCAACAGATGGGCGGTTGGATACTGTACGATATTTCGAAAAGAGATGATAGTACAATTAACGAAACAGAACCGAAACGAACAAAATTTGAAGAACTCTATAGATTTGATAACCGTGTTGCTTCTTACACAGACAATCACGGCGATAATGCGGGAAAAGGCTTTGCAGAATTTCAGCAAGCCGTATTCTTCAAAAGTAACAATGTGCTGTATCTGGCAATAGCAGGATATGACCGTGATTTGTGTACAATCTACGATTTGTCAAATCCAAGTGCACCACAGGAAGTTTTCGGATATCATAGCGGCAACAATCAATGTAACCTTCGCTCTATTGCCAAAAATCTTACCGAAACTCAAAATGAAGAGCTTAAAGATAAATATCTTCACACAATGGGAATTACCTACAGAGACAATTATCTTTATTGTACAATCGCTCCCGAGCCAAATGCATTGAAAGAAAAGGATACTTTACATGCTTTTGAAGGTGTAGCTGTTATCAATGTTTCTGATATGAACAATATTAAAGTATCGGTATTCCAAATGCCCAAAGAAGACAACTGCGAAGTAAATACCGGTGAACCGTCGCCTTCAAGCATAGCAGTAAATTCAAGACATCTGGTTATGGACAATGCAGAAAAGGGAATTTCAGTTTGGTCACTTGAAAATCCTGCGCAACCAAGATACTTAGGCTGTCTGAATACAGGTGAAACAGTTTGCAGCGTATATATGACTGACGACGGAAGAACGTTTGCAGGTAATAAAGACAACGGAAATATTACTATGTTCAGAGGATTATGATTAATAAGTAAATAATATTTTCTCAAATAATATCTAAACTAAAGCGGCAGTTATATATAGCTGTCGCTTTAGCACTTGTTGCTAAAAATAAAATGTAAAATATATTTATTATATATGTATTGCATATTGTAAAATAATGTGATATAATTGTAACAACAAAATAAGGAGCGGTAATATTATGAAAACTAAGTTTAAAAAAGCAACGGCAATTTTGCTGTCATTTGTTATGACATTCAGCATATTTTTTACTTTTTCAGCGACCGTCAATGCAGAAACATTTACAAGCGGAGATTATACATACGTTGAATACGATAACGGTACAGCTGTAATCATAGATTATATAGGCAGTGATATTGATATAGTTATTCCCAACAATATTGATAATAGCGAAGTAATAGGTATTGGAAATTATGCTTTTGAAAAATGTAATACAATAGAAACCATAGTAATTCCGGACGGCGTTATTTCTATCGGAAATTATGCTTTTGATAGCTGTACCAACCTACGTTCCATTACACTTTCCAATGGTGTTGAATCCATCGGAAATTATGCTTTTGATAGCTGTACCAACCTGCAATATATTACACTTCCCGATAGTGTTAAATCCATTGGTGAGCGTGCTTTTCGATCTTGTGATAGTTTAGAAAGTATAAAAATCCCATATGGTGTTGAAACTATAGAAATAGAACTATTTAGTTGTTGCAAAAATTTATCAGAAGTCATAATTCCTGACAGTGTAAAGAAAATTAGTCACTACTCTTTTGCTTCTTGCTCTAATTTACAAAATGTAAATATTCCTGACAGCGTAGAAAAGATAGTTGCTACTGCTTTTTATAATTGTAAAAATCTGACAAGCATTCGGATTCCAAATAGCGTTACCGAAATTTATCAATATACTTTTGGCTATTACAAAAATGAAAAAATTGAAAATTTCACAATCATAGGTTACAAAAACAGCGCCGCAGAAACTTATGCAAAGAATAATGAGTTTAATTTTGTAGAAATTTGTCCTAATGAGAATATGGTTACTCAGGTTGTAAAACCTACCTGTACAGAATACGGATATACTATATATACTTGTAAGGATTGCGGTGATACATATTTAGCAGATTTTACTCCAGCACTAAATCATAATTACGAAGTAATATCAGAGACAGATGCAACTTGTGCTTCAACAGGTGCAATAAAGTACAAATGTCGGGTCTGTGGGTATGAGTACACAAAAACATTACCTAAACCACCTCATACATATGAAGAATCAATTCAAGACGGAAAATTAACATTAACCTGCACAGATTGCGGTCATTTATACCCTCTGGGAGAAGGTACAGAAAGAATTAAAAGCGGTGATTATCATTATACTATACTAAGCGACGGCACGATTGAAATTATAAGATATGTCGGCACTGATAATAAGGTAGTGATTCCAAACACTATTGACGGCAGAAAAGTAATAAGTATTGGCGATTTTGCATTTTCTTCAAGTGATAAAATAGATAGTATAGTAATTCCTGACGGCGTCCGGAAAATCGGAAGATATTCTTTAGCTTCCTTAACCTCTCTAACATCTGTCATTATTCCTGAAAGTGTTCAAACAATCGGCGACAGGGCTTTCTACAATTGTACAAAACTGAGTTCCATTGTTATTCCCGATGGAGTTACATCTATCGAAGAATATGCTTTTAATCAGTGCAAAGCATTAGAAAGCATAACGATTTCCAACAGTGTTACTTCTATTGGCGAAATGGCTTTTGGTAATTGTTGGAAACTGAAAAATGTAAGAATACCAAAAAGCGTTACAAATATAGGAGGTCATGCTTTTGGCTTCCACGGTGAATACTATGATGAAAACGATGTAGTATCTTATAAAAAAATCAGCAACTTTACCATTCACGGTTTCAAGGGTACTGCCGCAGAAAAATACGCAAATTTTCATGGGTTTAGTTTTGTTCAAACCAGTTGTACACATAATAATATGACAACACAAGTAGTAGAACCAAAATGCACAGAAGCAGGATATACAAGATACACCTGTAATGACTGCGGATATACGTACAAAGCAGATTATACCGACGCACTCGGACATAAAGACGAAGTTATATCAAAGACAGATTCAACTTGTACTTCAACAGGAAAAATTGAATACAAATGCAAAGTCTGCGGATACAAACACACAAAAATAACACCTACAATACCTCATACTTATAAAGAAACCATTATTGAACCAAGCTGCTCTAAAGAAGGTCAAAAAATATTCACCTGCACAGGATGCGGCGATACATATTCAGAAGTAATACAGAAATCATCGCATACTTATGAAGACAAAGTGATTGTTGAGCCGAGTTGTACACAAGAGGGTCAAAAAATATGCAGATGTACAAAATGCGGAGATACATATACGGAAGTAATACCTACACTCTCCCACTCCTTTGTTGACACAGTAATTGAGCCTACGGCTTGCACTGACGGTTACACCCTGCATAAATGCTCGATTTGCGGTTATGAGTACACAGACGAAATTGTCCATGTAGATAACCCCGTGCATAATTTCAAAGACGGCATATGTACGGTATGCGGAACAAATGATATTGATTTCTGTCAGTCAGAGCATAATTATTCTCCGAATACAGATAAAACCTGGACTATTTCACGTGACGGCGCATTTGAATTGAATATCACTTTTTCAGACGAAACAGAAACCGAAG
Organism: uncultured Clostridia bacterium; assembly: GCA_947369085.1. GTDB lineage: Bacteria > Bacillota > Clostridia > Oscillospirales > Acutalibacteraceae > Ruminococcoides. The sequence goes on from CANBJR010000003.1 coordinate 21,269, forward strand.
AAATGTTTGACTATATTTATATCTACGATTCAGACGACAACCTTGTCGGAGAATATACAGGTACAATGCTTGCAGGACAAATCGTGACGGTCAAAGGAGATACTGCTAAGATAAGGCTCGTAACAGACGGCTTAAACAGTGATTTTTACGGTTTCTCATTGACTTATATTACGGCAATATACAAAGAACATATTAAAGGCGATGTAAACGGTGACGGTGAAGTAACAATTGCCGACGCAACAGATATTCAGAAAAACATTGCTGATTTACTTGAATTTAACGAAACCCAAACGGCAGTTGCCGACATAAACGGTGACGGTGAAATAACCATTGCTGACGTTACAATTCTGCAAAAGTATATTGCAGGTTTAATTGATACAATCTGATTAAATTTTATATTTATTTTAAGGACTGCTCATTTTGTATGGGCAGTCCTTTTTTATTAAAAATAATTATAACAAAAGAGGTCAGGATTAATTTGAAAAATCCTGACCCTTATTTTAAAAATTATTCTATAACGGTATAGCCCTTGTCCTCTACTGCCTTTTTAAGCGTTTCAAAAGGAACATCATTTTCAAGTGTTACAACAGCGGTTCCCTTTTCATGGCTTGCAACAGCCTGAGTTACGCCGTCAAGCTGTTCAAGAGTTTTTTTGACTGTTGCCTCACAGTGCGGGCACATCATTCCTTCAATTTTAATTATTTTTTCCATTTTTACATTCTCCTTTTCAATAGTTTCTACTGTTTCTGTTTTAATATTATTCTTGCGAATTTTTACAAAATTCAAACGCAAAGCATTTGTTACTACACAAAAGCTTGAAAGGCTCATTGCCGCTGCTGCAAACATCGGATTTAACCGCCATCCGAATATTGGAATAAACACACCTGCGGCAATCGGAATTCCGATTGCATTATAAATAAATGCCCAGAACAGATTTTCGTGAATATTTCTAAGCGTTGCTCTGCCAAGCTTAATCGCGGCAGGAACATCAGATAATCTGCTTTTCATTAATACAACGTCAGCAGCATCAATTGCAACATCAGTTCCTGCTCCGATTGCTATTCCGACATCAGCGCTTGTAAGTGCAGGCGCGTCGTTGATTCCGTCACCAACCATTGCAACCCTGCCCTTTTGCCTTAGCTTTGAAACGACTTTTTCTTTGCCGTCAGGAAGAACGCCTGCGATTACTTCATCTACTCCTGCAAGCTTTCCTACTGCATTTGCAGTCTTTTCATTGTCACCTGTGAGCATAACAACATGCAAACCCATATTGTGAAGTTCTTTTACTGCTTCGGCACTGTCTTCTTTTATTTCATCGGCTACGGCTATAATTCCGAGAAGTTTATTTCCTTTAACGAAATATAACGGGGTTTTTCCCTCATTTGCCAGATTTTCCGCTGTTGTTATTGCATTATCTGGAATTTGCGCGAAATTAGAAACATATCTTAAGTTACCTCCGTAAGCTGCTTCGCCGTTTAAAATTCCCGACAAGCCGCTGCCCGATGATATTTTGAATTCTTCAACCTCATCGGGAACAAAGCCTTCATCACTCGCCTTTGCAACAACAGCCTTTGCAAGAGGGTGTTCGCTTTTACATTCAAGTGCAAGTGCTGTTTTCATTAATTCAGTTTTATCAGCCTCAAAGGTAATAATATCTGTAACCTTCGGTTCACCTTTGGTGATTGTTCCTGTTTTGTCGAGAGCAACAATTTTAATTTTGCCCGACTGCTCAAGTGATTCGGCAGTTTTGAATAGAATTCCGTTTTTTGCACCTACTCCGCTTCCTACCATAATCGCAACAGGAGTTGCAAGACCGAGCGCACACGGACAGCTTATTACAAGCACCGAAATTGCCCTTGCAAGAGAAAAGCCTACGTTCTCGCCTGCCAACAACCATACAGCTGCGGTGATTATTGCAATGCCGATAACAATAGGAACAAATACCCCCGAAACCTTGTCAGCCGCTTTTTCGATAGGTGCTTTCGTTGCAGAGGCATCGCTCACCATTTTAATAATCTGCGAAAGCGTTGTGTCCTCACCAACCCGTGAAGCTTCACATTTTATAAAGCCCGACTGATTGATTGTTGCCGCTGAAACTATGTCACCCTTGCTCTTGTCAACAGGAATACTTTCACCTGTCAAAGCCGATTCATTTACTGCACTGTTGCCGTCAATTATTATTCCGTCAACCGGAATACTCTCACCGGGGCGGACAACGAAAATATCGCCCTTTTTCACCTTATCAATTGAAACCTGAGTTTCCTTGCCGTCAATAAGAATTACAGCTGTTTTCGGAGCTAGCTTGATAAGGCTTTTTAGTGCGTCGGTAGTTTTGCCTTTTGAACGTGCTTCAAGCATTTTTCCTACCGTAATCAGCGTTAAAATCATTGCCGCCGATTCAAAATAAAGCTCGTGCATATAAGACATAACCGCGTTCATATCACCTGCAAGCTGAGCGCCGGTCATTGCAAAAAGCGCATAAGTGCTGTAGATAAATGCCGCCGATGAACCGAGCACAACAAGTGTGTCCATATTTGGAGCACGGTTAAACAGTGCTTTAAATCCGCTGATAAAAAATTTTTGGTTTATCATCATAACAACGCCTGTCAGCAAAAGCTGAATAAGTCCCATTGCGATATGGTTGTTCTCCAGAAACTGCGGAACAGGGAATCCCCACATCATATGCCCCATTGAAAGGTACATAAGCACAACAAGGAAAACAAGCGACGCTATCAGCCTTTTTTTGAGAGCTGGAGTTTCGGTATCTTTTAGATTATCGGCATTTTCGGATTTTTCAGCTTTACTTTCAGCACCTTTAAGAGCTGCGCCGTATCCTGCACTTTCAACAGCGGCTATGACTTCTTCGGGAATTATATCGCCCTCAACACCCATAGAATTTGTCAGCAAACTTACAGAGCAGGAAGTTACACCGTCAAGTTTTGAAACAGCCTTTTCAACTCTTGCACTGCAAGCCGCACAGCTCATTCCCGTAATATTATATTGCTTCATCTAATCATCTCACTTCATCAGTTTTTGCAAGGTATTGACAAGCTCGTCAATAGTTTCGTCTTTGCCCTCTCTTATATCATTTGCTACACAGGTTCGGATATGATTTGCAAGCAGTTCTTTATTGAATGAATTAAGCGCTGCATTTACAGCTGCAACCTGAACAAGAATATCGGTACAGTAAGCGTTCTTTTCTACCATACCTTTAATTCCCCTGATTTGCCCCTCAATCCTGTTTAGCCTGTTAATCAGCTTTTTGTATTCATCGGGTTCACGCTTTTTGGTTTTATGAGAGCAGCAATTATTTTCCATATTTATCACCGATTACATAATATACCCCTATGGGGTATTTGTCAAGCAAAAAATTAATGACTGCACAAAATAGCTTGCGCAGTCATAAATAAATTATTTCATAAGACCGTCTTTGTCGTAATAATCCTTATCTGAAAATTCTTCCTTTTCATCAAGATTATACTCACTGTTTTTAAAAAGTCCGCTTCCCGTGCGGTAATTGTGATTAGCACCTCTGCGAAATGCGTAAGCAATAATTGCAACCAACACCAACAGCCAAAAGACAAGCCAGCCCATAATGTTACTCCTTTTAAACACAAATATGTTGAATTATTTAGGAAAGTATACTCCTAATTTTTACCATTGTCAATAATGTTTTTACACTCCAAAACAAATCATATATTTTTTTTGCATATATGCTGTTTCAGCTAATTCTAATAAAGAACTAACTTTGTTTGTTAAAAATTCAACAGATTTTATAACATCTATAAATTGGGGTACAGATTCAGGTGGAATAATCGTTTCTCCATAATGATCCAAACCTTTATGCGGATTTCCGTAATTTTGAAAATATGTATCCATATCCTCCAATTGCGGAATAATTTCATTGAATATGTCATCTGAGATTGAAATATATTTATATTTCTCAACGATTTCTTCATACTCCAAATCGGAGTCAGCTATAGAATAATCATATTTTCTGTCAAAATTATCAATAACACCTATTTCAACGCTGTTGCTCATATCATATTCCTCCACATATAACATTATTTACCGTATGACAAAATTTTATTTCCACTGTTTGTTAAAATTATAAATTATTTATTACTTTTACTCTTATATTTATTCGCTTTTATTGTACCACTACTTTGTGTTATTGTATACTTATTTTTAAATTCAACTATAATTAAGTAAAGCCGTTCCATATCATTATAGCGGAACGGCTTTACTTTGCCTTATTTATTTAAACATATACTGCGCTGTGTCGACAATCGACTCTACTGTTCTCATTGCCTTGTTGGCTTTCTTTTTGAGCTTGGGATTATTGTCAACTGCGTTTTTGCCGACAATTCCTACTGCCATTCCGGCCGCAAGTCCGATTGCTGCTCCCTTTACCACATTCATCATTGAGTTTGAACTCACAAAACACACCTCCGTTTTATTACTGCAAGTTTGTACTTGCAATATTATTGTTTACGTTTTAAAATATAATAAAACTGATTTTTAAAAAACTGGAGTGATAACTTTTGGCAAAACTCAATCTTGTGCTTGTTGAGCCGGAAATTCCGCAAAATACAGGCAACATTGCGCGAACCTGCGCCGCAACCGGCGCAATGCTTCACCTTGTAAAGCCGATGGGATTTACCGTTGACGATAAAAAGCTGAAACGTGCAGGTCTTGACTACTGGCATTTTTTAGATATTACATATTATGACAACATTGACGATTTTTTTGAAAAAACAAAGGGAGGAAATTACTTTTTCTTTTCAACAAAAGGTACTCACCGTCACAGCGATGTTGAATATCCCGACAACTGCTATTTGCTTTTCGGCAAGGAAACAAAGGGACTTCCTGAAGAACTATTAATGCAGCACCCCGACAGCACGCTGCGTATTCCTATGATTGACGAAGCAAGAAGCTTGAATCTTTCAAATTCCGTGGCAATTGCGGCTTATGAGGTTTTGCGCCAATGGGATTATCCCGAACTGCTAAACAAGGGCGAGCTTCACAATCACAAATGGTCTGAAATAAACAACAGATAATTTTTTAACAAATTTTTTTAGCATAATAATTCCAAATTATATCGGTCAAACTTTTTTTATCTTTTCTATTGATAAAATGCGTATTTTGATATATAATATTCTTGACTGTGAAAATACTAAATTTTTACAATATTCTTCTAACACGAAAGGAATGTATTTCAATGAAACTCAACAAAGTTACTGTTGATGACCTCAATGTAAAAGGCAAAAAGGTTCTTGTCCGCTGCGACTTTAACGTACCTCTCAAGGACGGCGTTATCACAAACGACAACAGAATCACAGCCGCTCTTCCCACAATTAAAAAGCTTATCGCTGACGGCGGTAAGGTTATTCTTTGCTCACACCTCGGCAAACCCAAGAACGGTCCTGAGGACAAGTTCTCTCTCGCTCCTGTTGCAGTAAGACTTTCCGAGCTTCTCGGCAAGGAAGTTGTTTTTGCTAACGATGACGAGGTTGTTGGCGAAAACGCTAAAAAGGCTGTTGCCGAAATGAACGACGGCGACGTTGTACTTCTTCAGAATACTCGTTTCAGAAAAGAAGAAACAAAGAATCTTGAGCCGTTCTCAGCTGAACTTGCTTCTCTTGCAGACGTATTTGTTATGGATGCTTTCGGTTCTGCTCACCGTGCTCACTGCTCTACAGCAGGCGTTACAGACCACATTAAGGACACAGCTGTCGGCTATCTTATGCAGAAAGAAATCGACTACCTCGGCAATGCTGTTGAAAACCCTGTTCGTCCGTTTGTTGCTATTCTCGGCGGCGCTAAGGTTGCAGATAAGCTCAACGTAATTTCAAACTTACTTGAGAAGTGCGACACACTCATCATCGGCGGCGGTATGGCTTACACATTCTTAAAGGCTCAGGGCAAGGAAGTCGGTCTTTCACTCGTTGACGATTCAAAGATTGACTACTGCAAGGAAATGATGGAAAAAGCTGAAAAGCTTGGCAAAAAACTTCTTCTTCCCGTAGATACAACAATCGCTGCAGGTTTCCCCGATCCTATCGACGGTCCTATCGACGTTAAGGTTGTTGACGCTGACAACATTCCTGCTGATATGGAAGGTCTTGACATCGGCACAAAGACTCAGGAACTCTTTGCTCAGGCTGTTAAGAGTGCTAAGACTGTTGTATGGAACGGTCCTATGGGCGTATTTGAGAATCCCACACTTGCTAAGGGTACAATCGCTGTAGCAAAGGCTCTTGCGGATACTGACGCTACAACAATCATCGGCGGCGGCGACAGCGCAGCTGCTGTTATTCAGCTCGGCTTTGCTGACAAGATGAGCCACATCTCAACAGGCGGCGGCGCATCTCTTGAATACCTCGAGGGTAAAACTCTTCCGGGTATTGCAGTAATCGCAGACAAATAATTACCGATTTAAATTATGGGCGGGAATTCTCGCCCATATAATCTGTATTATGAATTTTACGAAAGGTTGAATAGAAATGGATAAGACAAAAAGAAAGGCAATTATTGCCGGCAACTGGAAAATGAATAAAACTCCCTCTGAGGCTAAAGCGCTTCTCACAGACATTATCCCTGCTGTTAAGGACGCTGACTGCGAAGTTATCGCTTGCGTTCCCTATGTTGATTTAAGCGTAGCTCTTGAAGTTACAAAGGGCACGAATGTAAAAATCGGTGCCGAGAACTGCCATTGGGCAGAAAGCGGCGCTTTCACAGGTGAAATTTCAACAGGTATGCTCAAGGAAATGGGCGTTGAATATGTAGTTCTCGGTCACTCTGAAAGAAGACAGTACTTCGGCGAAACAGACGAAACTGTTAACAAGAGAACAAAGGCTGCTCTTGCAGCAGGCTTAAAGCCTATCGTATGCGTTGGCGAGCTTCTTTGGGAGCGTGAGTGCGACATCACAGAGGAAGTTATTGCAAGACAGATTAAGCTTGACCTTTTTGACGTTTGTGCAGAGGACGTTAAGAAAACAGTTATTGCTTACGAGCCTGTATGGGCTATCGGCACAGGCAAGACTGCTACAGCAGAACAGGCTGAAGAGGTTTGTGCATTTATCCGTGCCACTCTTGCAAAGCTCTACAGTGAAGAGGTTGCTCAGGCTGTTACAATTCAGTACGGCGGTTCAATGAACAACAGCAACGCTGATGAGCTTCTTTCCAAAACTAATGTTGACGGCGGTCTTATCGGCGGCGCATCACTTGTCGCAGAGAAGTTTGCTGCAATTGTTAAGGCTGCAAGCAAGTAATTTTTTGAGCACACGAAAGGATTTTGCTTTATGAAAAAACCTTTGATTCTTATGATTCTTGACGGTTTCGGAATTGCTCCCGAAAGCGGAAACGCTATCAAAGCCGCAAAGAAGCCGAACATTGATAAGCTTTTTGCTGAAAATCCCATTACTCAGATTGGCGCTTCGGGTATGGACGTTGGTCTTCCCGACGGTCAGATGGGCAACTCCGAGGTTGGCCACACCAACATCGGTGCAGGCAGAATTGTTTATCAAGAGCTTACAAGAATCACAAAAACTATAAATGAAGACAAGCTAAAGGACAACGAGGCTATTGTTTCTGCAATGGACAAAGCTCTTGAAAACGGCACAGCACTCCACCTTATGGGACTTCTCTCTGACGGCGGTGTTCATAGTCACAACACTCACCTTTACGGTATATTAGAGCTTGCAAAGAAAAAAGGACTTGAAAAAGTTTATATTCACGCTTTTCTCGACGGACGTGACGTTCCTCCGTCAAGCGCCGCTGACTTTGTTCAGGCTTGCGTTGATAAAACAGAGGAAATCGGTGTAGGTAAAATTGCTACAGTTATGGGCAGGTACTACGCTATGGACCGTGACAACCGCTGGGAACGTGTTGAAAAAGCATATGCCGCTATGGTTTACGGTGAAGGCGTTGAGGCTGAATGTCCTGTTTGCGCTGTTAAAAATTCCTACAAAGAGGACGTTACAGATGAATTTGTTGTTCCCTCAGTTGTTAAAGACGGCGCAACAATTCAGCCGAACGACAGCGTAATATTCTTTAATTTCCGCCCTGACAGAGCAAGAGAAATTACAAGAACTCTTGTTGACCCGGACTTTAACGGATTTGAGAGAAAAAATGGCTTCTTCCCTGTTAACTTTGTTTGTATGACTCAGTATGACGCTACAATGCCGAATGTTGATGTTGCATTTAAGCCGCAGGTACTCACAAACACTCTCGGCGAGTATATTTCCGACAAGGGTATGGCACAGCTTAGAATTGCCGAGACAGAGAAGTACGCTCATGTAACATTCTTCTTCAACGGCGGCGTTGAAAAGCAGTATCCCGGCGAGGACAGAATTCTCGTTAAGTCACCTTCGGTTGCTACCTATGATTTACAGCCCGAAATGAGCGCTTATGAGGTTACAGACAAGCTTGTTCCCGCAATCAAAAGCGGCAAGTATGATATGATTATCCTCAACTTTGCTAACTGCGATATGGTTGGTCATACAGGCGTATTTGATGCGGCTGTTAAGGCTGTTGAAGCAGTTGACGAATGCGTAGGCAAAGTTGTTGACGCTATCAAGGAAATGGGCGGTGTTGCTCTTATCACAGCTGACCACGGCAATGCTGACAAGATGGTTGACACTGACGGCGAACCGTTCACTGCTCACACCACAAATCCTGTTCCGTTCTGCGTAATCGGTTATGATTGCGAGCTTAAAGACGGCGGCAGACTTGCTGACATTGCTCCGACAATGCTCCAGATTTTAGGTCTTCCCCAGCCCGAAGAAATGGACGGCACAAGCCTTATTAAATAAGTTTAAAATTTTAGAAATCCTCACAGAGCATACGCTTTGTGAGGGTTTCTTTTACTTTACAGAAAATTATACTGAAACATTCGGGCAAATAAATAATCTCAATCTGCTTGCTCGACTTTTTAATACCAATTCAGATATTTTACATAATATTTTTGTCCGTTGAAATCTAAATCGTAGTTCAGCAGATAAAGTTCATTAACGCGTTTGGCAATTTCAGAACAAATAGGATGATTTTGCAATTCTTCAAAAGTGAATGATGAAACATTCAAGTTTCCGCAAAGCTTAAAATACTCCTCGGAGAAAAGGGAATTCACATAATCGGAATATCTGCTGTCAATACTCTTTTCACCCTTATTCTCAAAACGGTAAAAAGAAGTATTCTTTATATCATTTGCTATCGGTTTATTGTAAAATTCGCATAACAACGAATTTTTGCTTATTATACTCTCTGCCAATTCACAGCCGGCAACGGTTAATCCGCTCACCATTACAGCCTGCATACTGCCGCAAATGCAGTTATTTGCATCAAATATCGGATATTCTTCGATTAAAACAGCATCGCTGAAAATTCTGCAAACCGTATAAAGTTCATCTTCATTAAGCATCACTGCGCTGATTATAATGCTTTTTTGCAAATCAATATTATAGTGCTTTTTGTGATAATACAGGCTAAGCACTGTATTCTGAAAACTCGGAGAATTTTTCATACATTCACTGCAAAAAGCGTATTCATCATCGTTCAAACTTTGTTTATCACTTGAAATATGGTCAAATGGGTTTAAGAACTTTATTCTATTATTGTCGGGGTTTACTTTATATTCAGCTTTCCAAATATTGTGTTTTGTATTTTTATCTATTTCTGTAAACATAATTTATCACTCGTATTCTGTTATAGGGTTACAACACTTGAACCATTACCAAACCAATATGTTTCTGCTATCGAAACTATATTTAGTCCAGTATATCCTACTCTAAAACTTGTCTTCGTTGTAGGAACACTAAATGTACCCGAACTACCGTATGCTCTACCTTCAGTTCCATCGTGATATGTCGTTACAATTTTATCATTATAATATGTGGTTGCATTCAATGCACTCGCATTCTTACAATATATGTACCCATTAACATATTTAAGCTGAGTAGCTGTTGCATCCCAATGCAAATATGCTTTACCGGATTCTCTTCTTGTTAGTCCTACATGAAAAGTAGCCTCAACTGTCCTTGTTGATAATGTTAAAGTATTATTATCAGATTTTTCAATAATAATATCCCCATTTGATGTACGATATGCTACTAAATAAACACCATCGCACAATTCCTCATATGTAATTGTATCATCAACTTTATCTGCTGCAGATACTTGAAAATTCATTATAGAAACCAAAAGAAGTATTGATAATATTATTGATATAATTTTATTTATTTTCATACGAAACGCTCCTTAAAACAACTGTATATTATTAATTTATATTCAAAACTTTTATTGAACATTGGAATCAGCCTTTCTTCGTAATATTTTATTTCAATTATTATACATAATTTATTATTTATTGTCAATGATTTTTTGATTTTATTGCTATATTATTTATATTTTATCACAGCAATTAAACCTGAATTTTAGTAACTTGCGGTTGATGATTTTGAGAATTTGGTGTAAAATAAATACAGTTATGTATATACTCATCGGAAATATAATGAATTGTTATATCGGATATTTAAGGATTAAGTATGTTTAAATTACGGAGATTTTTAAAGGACTACAAAAAAGAATGTATTATCGGGCCGTTGTGCAAGCTGTTTGAGGCTATACTCGAGCTGTTTGTACCGCTTGTTATGGCTAATATCATTGACGTCGGAGTAAAAAACGGCGACGGCGGCTATGTGCTGAAAATGGGCGGTGTTATGGTTCTGCTCGGCGTTGTCGGACTTTTGAGTGCGCTGGTGTGTCAGTATCTTGCGTCACGTGCATCACAGGGCGTGGGAACGAAAATACGCAGAGAACTTTTTGCGCACATCAACTCTCTCTCTCACGCAGAGCTTGACAAAATCGGAACACCCTCGCTGATTACACGAATTACTAATGACGTAAATCAGGTTCAGCAGAGCGTTGCTATGGGAATCCGCCTGCTCACACGTGCACCGTTTATTGTAATCGGCGCGCTGATTATGTCAATGACAATCAACCTAAAAATGGCGATAATATTCTTTACAGCCGCTGTGCTTATCGGAATTACTCTATACCTGATTATGACGAAGAGTATTCCGATTTACGCGGCCATTCAGAAAAAGCTCGACAAAATCGGGCTTATTTCCCGTGAAAATCTTTCGGGCAACCGTGTTATTCGTGCGTTTTCAAAACAAAAAAGCGAAAAGGAACGAATTGACAGCGCCACCGAGGAGCTTGCAAAAACTTCTGTCAGGGTGAGCCGTCTTTCAGCACTGTTAAGCCCTGTTACCTACGCTGTCACCGACATTGCAATTATAGCAATAATATGGTTCGGCGCAATAAACGTAAACAACGGCACAGGTATGCTCTCGGGCGATATTATTGCTCTTATCAACTATATGACACAGATTTTGCTTGCTATGATTGTCGTTGCAAACCTTGTAATTTTGCTTACAAAGGCTAGCGCAAGCGCACAGAGAATAAACGAGGTTTTTGAAACACAGCCGAGTGTAGTTGAAAAAAATCACGATGAAATCACCGTCAGCAAAAACAATACCACTCCAAAGGTTGAATTTAACAATGTAACATTTACCTACGGTGACGGCGATGATGAATTAAGCGACATCAGTTTTAAAATTATGCGTGGGCATACTGTCGGCATAATCGGAGGTACCGGCAGCGGTAAAAGTACGCTGATTAATCTTATTCCCCGTTATTATGACGCAAAATGCGGAAGCGTCATTGTTGACGGTGTGAACGTCAAGGATTATCCGTTTGTTCAGTTGCGCTCGCAAATCGGTATTGTGCCTCAGCAGTCAATCCTTTTCAGCGGTACAATCAGAGAAAATATGAAGTGGCAAAACAAAGACGCTACAGACGAGGATATTATTTCTGCGCTGAAAACCGCGCAGGCTTATGAATTCGTTTCAAAGCTTAAAAACGGGCTTAACAGTTATGTTGAGCAGGGCGGTAAAAATTTCAGCGGCGGTCAGCGGCAAAGGCTGTGCATTGCAAGAGCAATTGTCGGCAATCCCGAATTACTTATTCTTGACGACAGTTTTTCAGCTCTTGACTTTGCAACAGATGCGGCTTTGCGAAAAGCACTTAAGCAGAGTACAACTGATATGACTGTAATCATTGTAACGCAGAGATGTTCGACAATTAAAAATGCCGACCTCATTCTTGTGCTTGACGACGGCAGACTTGTCGGAAAAGGTACGCATAACGAACTGTTTGAAAATTGTGAAACCTACCGTGAAATCTGCCTTTCACAGTTAAAAGAAACGGAGGCAAAGTGATGAAAAACAAGTCGGTCGTTTCTAAAATTCTTAAAAAAATAAAGCCGTACTACGGCTACCTTTTGCTTGCATTACTAAGCGCAGTAATCAGCGTTTCACTCACGCTCTACATTCCCGTACTTACGGGACGAGCTGTTGACAATATCATTGATGCAGGCAAAGTGAACTTTGAAAACATCGTGCAAATTCTGATTTATATTGCTGTTGGAATCGTTGGCGTTACAGTTTTTCAGTGGATTATGAATTACTTTACAAACATAATCAGCTACAAGACGGTCAGGGATTTACGCAGGGAGATTTTTGATAAATTCAACAGTGTTCCTCTTTCCTACATTGATAGCCACCCTCACGGCGATTTAATCAGCCGTGTAATAAATGATGTCGACGCTGTAGGCGACGGACTTACACAGATGTTCCTACAGCTATTTTCGGGTGTTGTTACAATTGTCGGCACATTGATTTTTATGCTGATGATTGATTGGCGAATTGCACTTACAGTTGTGGTTCTCACTCCGCTTTCACTGTTTGTTGCGGCTTTTATCGGGAAGCTGTCGCACAAGCGTTTTAGTGAACAACAGCTCTTGCAGGGCGAAATTTCGTCTTACGTTGAAGAACACGTTGGCAATCAGCGAATTGTAAAGGCTTTTTCTTATGAAAATAGAGCAATTGAAGATTTTGAAAATCTTAATACAAAGCTGTATGACGTTGGGTTCAAGGCACAATTTGCGGGTGCGCTTGCAAACCCAAGCACTCGTTTTGTAAATGCAATGGTATATGCCGCAGTCGGAATTTTCGGTGCGCTCACTGCAATTTCAGGTTCACTGTCGGTCGGTCAGCTTTCGTGTTTTCTCACCTATGCAAACCAATATACAAAACCTTTTAACGAGGTTACGGGAGTTCTTACTCAACTGCAAACTGCAATTGCCGCTGCAGGACGAGTTTTTGAGGTGCTTGAAGCAAAAAATGAATTACCTGATTCACCGCAGTCACCGAAGATAAGCGAATGCAAGGGCAACGTAAAAATTGAAAATGTCAGCTTTTCATACAGCAATGAAAAGCCGCTTATAAAGAACTTTTCGCTTAACGTAAAAAGCGGTAGTAAGGTTGCGATTGTCGGTCCGACAGGCTGCGGAAAAACTACCTTTATCAATCTGCTTATGCGATTCTACGAAACCGACAGCGGAAAAATCAGCATTGACGGGGTTGACATCAAGAGTCTTTCGAGGGACAATCTGCGCAGGCAGTTTGGAATGGTGTTGCAGGACAGCTGGCTTTTCTGCGGTACGATTATGGAAAATCTGCGCTACGGCAATGAAAATGCAACAGATGAAGAAATTGTTTCAGCGGCAAAAGCCGCTTACGCTCACAGCTTTATCAGGCGTATGCCTGACGGTTACAACACCATTATCAGCGAGGGCGGCGGAAACTTAAGTCAGGGACAAAAACAACTTTTGTGTATTGCAAGAGCTATGCTTACAAACCCAGCGATTCTTATTCTTGACGAGGCAACATCATCAATTGACACTCTGACCGAAATCAGAGTTCAGAAAGCCTTTGCAAAAATGATGAAGGGCAAAACAAGCTTTGTGGTTGCACACCGACTTTCAACAATTAAGGAAAGCGATGTTATTCTTGTTATGAAGGACGGCAACATCATTGAGCAAGGAAATCACGAGGAATTGCTGAGAAAAGGCGGATTTTACTGCACACTCTACAACAGTCAGTTCGCCGCAACGTAAATTTCACAAAATACTAAAGCAGTCACAAACACAACGCTTGTGACTGCTTTTTTAGTAATAGAATCAGGTATCTAATTCAAGATAATATAGCAAATTGGTATCCGCATCATAAATATCAAGAGAGCAATTAATAGAATATCTGTCCAGCAATGGGGAATCGTCCTTTTTGTCCTTGCTTTTCGAATGGCGGTCAACAAAACAGTAATATCCGTTTTCGATTTTAGGAACAACGGGGTTGTAATCGCTGTCGTGTATATATGGTGCGTTATAACAACCGTAGTATGTTGCTCCATGTACAAGAGCCTCAAGATTTTTTGTTAACGGTAAGGGCTTCCAAGCGGAGCTTTCCTTTGTCCTGTTAAGGCAATCTGTGTCGGAAAAAGAAAGCTTTACCACCATATCACCATCGCCGAGGAACCCACCGTGATCATCATATTGATAAATCACCACGCCATCGCTAACATCAACTTCCAGTATATTTGAAATATCTGTTAATACATCAGTTGTCTGAATACCCATTAATTGACATCCTGTTATATTCAACAGTATTACAATAAATTATTATTGATTTATCATAAGTGCTTTTTAATTTTGATTATAAGTGCCATATAGCTGTTTAGTATATAATGTTAAAGGCTTCGGAGCATAAAACTCCGAAGCCTTTCTTTTAATTTGTATTATTGTTAGAATCTCGTTTGCTAAAAATGCATCCACAATAATTTTGTCTGTAAAGTTTATATTCATTCGAAAGAACAATAGAGCGTTTATATCCTTCTTTCTTTTTAAAGTCGCTGAACAGCCACTTAACTCCGTATTTTTGCCCTGTCAATTCGCCTATCGTGTTAATAAGCTGAGCGTTTTTCAGCGGACTTATTGTAAGCGTTGTGGCAAAATAGTCGCATTCAAGTTCCTGTGCCATTTTGGCTGAAGCTTCGAGTCTTAATCTAAAACACTTTTCACAGCGTTTTCCACCCTCAGGTTCATTTTCAAGTCCTTTAACGGCACTGTAAAAATCAATAGGGTTATATTCGCCGTCAACTATAGTCACGGAGTTTTTAAATTCCATAAGAGAAATAAGCCTTTTTTCTTCATTTAATCTATATTCGTATTCTTCTTTTAAAGAAATATTGGGGTTGTAATAAAAAATAATAATTTCAAAAAAGTTTGAAAGATATTCAAGGCAATAACTTGAGCATGGGGCACAGCAGGCGTGAAGCAAAAGTTTTGGAACAATTTCGTTTTTAGAATTTTCTTCTATTATTCCGTCAAGTATTTTCTGATAGTTTATCTTATTCATTGTTACCTGTAATGTAATCAAAAAGTTCTTTCGGAGTAGAAGCAACAAACGGCGCGCCTGTTCTCAAAAGTTCTTCTCTTCCTCTGAATCCCCACTCAACGCCTGCCATTTTAACGCCTGAATTTTGTGCTGTGTAAACATCAACGTCGCTGTCACCGATATAAATACATTCATCCTTCGAAATTTTGTGCCTATCAAGAATAGCAAGCAGTGCCTCGCCGTCAGGCTTTATTTTATACTCAGGCTTTTTGCCCCAAGCCTCAGCAAAATTATGTTCGGGATAAACCTTTTTTAATATTCTGCCGACAAATTCATCCGGCTTGTTAGAAAGTACGGCTGTTTTTATGCCCTTTTCATCAAGCATTTTAAGCATTTCTGCACATCCGTCATATGCTAATGTATTATCGTTGCAATGTATTTTATATTCACTGTTGAATACTTCCCTCACTACATCGAGCTTTTCTTCATCTTCAGCAAAACTGCCCATGGCTCGCTTTATCATTATCTCTCTGCCGTTGCCGACATAGCGATTAAAATTTTCAAGCGGCTTTTCTTCAAGACCAGCTTTAACAAGCCCTTTATTAACGCTCTGCGCAAGATCGGTCAGTGAATTTACAAGCGTACCGTCAAGGTCAAAAACAGCAATTTTAATCATAATAAATCAGTTTAGTCCTTTCTCCTGTTCAAGAATAATCGCTCTGCACGGAGCAGCCTCAAGTCCTCCGAGCTTTATTGGAAACGCACACAAATCATACTCACCGTCATCAATAGCGGAAAGATTAAGGTTTTCAAGAACTGCAATTCCTGCACGTGCAAGCTGACGATGTGTTTTATCCTCATCAAAAGAAGGCGCAATTGACGCAGCGTCTGTTCCGACGAGCACTACTCTGCTTTCTGAAAGCACAATTGCAGCTGAATGGGAAATAAAGGTTTTTCCTTCGCCGTGAAAAAGCACGCGTCTTTTGCAGTATGGCAACAACCGCTCCATATCTTCTCCTGTCAGAATACCGCTGACTGAAATAACCGTACATTTTCCAAAAAACGTATTCAGTCTTATGTTGTCAATTGATTTTCCGTCTTTGCAAAAATGAAGCGGAGCGTCAATGTGCGTACCCGAATGGACAGACATTGAAATTTCGGTAAGATTGTATCCGTCACCATTGTCAATACTCTTAATTTTTTGCGCAATTGTTTCGGGGTCACCGTCATATACAGGGGTATTAATAGTATCTCGTGAAATATCGTGAATAATCAAGTCTGCACTTCCCCTCATTTAAAATAGAATTTGTTCTAATAATCTTATTTATTATTGTACCACAAATACGGCTGAATTGTACAGAGAAAAGTCGAATTTTAGAGAGAAACATACTTATATAATCAAATTTGGGAGTGATAACACGCAATTCATAAAGATACAACGATATACGACAAACAAAAAGCCTCACCGTGGTGAGGCTTTAAATCAGCTTTTTAAGTTTTAATTAGCCAACAGCTTCAACAGCAGTACCAACTAATCCTGTGTTGATGTAGCCGCCAACGAGATACTTCTGAACACATGTAACGTCGAGAATTGAAACTCTGCCATCGTTGTTTACATCAGCAAGAGTAACAAGTAACTCAATTTCTTCCTCAGTAATATCATCACTAACTATGCCAAGACCCAACTTCTGAATCTCAGAAGCGTCCTGAATTGAAATGATACCGTCCTGATCAACGTCGCCATACAAGAAAGTAGGTTCGGGCTCTGTAGCAGGCTCTGTTGTAGCAGGCTCTGTAGCAGGCTCTGTTGTAGCAGGTGCTGTTGTAGGATTAGGATCTACACCGAGTAAAGCTGCAACTACTTCTACAGAAGCAACATTGGGGTTGTTTTCAGGGTCAGCAAGCTGCTCAGCATAATCTGCTTTGTACTGTTCAAGAACAGCAGCAGGTTCAACACCAAGCTGTTCGCAATCAGCCTGAACAATTTCAGGAGTAATGAGAGCTTCGTTAACTACTGCCCATGAGCAAAGGAACTGTGAAACAATCTGCTCCTTAGGCTGATATACAGGGAAATATTTACCAACGATTTTGCCTGTTGAAGTAATAGCTGCCTTTGCGCCGTACTTGTCTGAATGGTTTCTCCAAGCACCTTCAAAGTCCATCTTTGATGAATCCTCAGTGTTTTCAACCATTTCACCGGTTACATAAACTGTGTCGCCAAGACATTCCTTACCAAAAGTAATGTTGCCTGTCTGGTGTGGAGCTTTGTTTGTGTCAACTGTTGAGAAGAGAAGTGCATAGTCAGCGCCCTCTTCAATTGTGCCAACCTTTGTAGTATCAAAGTAGTAAAGACCTGTTGCAGAATCTTTTTTGCATGCCTCTGCCTTTGACTGCCAAGAAGTTTCTGTAAGAGGAGAACCTCCATATACGTTGTATACGTGGCAGTAAACAGACTTTGTTGTTCCCCATGATTCAAGTGTAGGAACTTCGAAATAAATTTTTGTTTCCTCATCAGCTGCTGATGCAGAACTAATTGAAAAACCTGCGAAACAGGAAGCTGCCATTGTTACTGAAAGAGCAAGGCTGATGATTTTTGATGATTTTTTCATCGTTAATTCCTCCTTTTTGATTACTCATAACTTGAGTAATTACATTATATATTAAATTAATTAATTTTACAAGTACTTTTTAGAAAATATGGTTATATTTTTTAAAAAGTTTCTTGATCAGGAAAAATTGTAGAATTATTCGGTATTATTTCGTTTTATATTTATAAAAAATTTTCATTAAATCGTTTATCGCAAAATAGAATAACATTTTAAAACAAAACTGTTGATTTATATTCTAAAATATAGTATGATAATATAGATAAAATATAAAGGAGGTATCACAGTTGGACGAAAAAAAAGATTTTCTTACTTCTGAAACAGAAGCAGAAAACAACATAAATTCCGACACAGATACAACAACTAACGAAAGCAATCAGGAAAGCTTTTCGGGAGCTTTCAGCGATGAAATTGCTGAAACACAGGGCAATATTGAAACAGAAGCTGCTGCTGTTGATTGCAACACAAATGCTTCGGTTGCTGTTAAAAAGAAGAAAAGCTTTATACAGCTTCCTGTTATTATATCACTTGCTATTTTAATTCTTGTAGCACTTGGATTTCTTGTATTTAAGGTGTTTTTCAATACAAGCGTTGTAGGAACATGGACTGTAAAAATTACAGCTTCTGCTGATGAAGCTACAACTGCAACTGCTGACGAAGCTGCGAAGAATTACTACACCTTTGAGGATGACGGAACGGCTTCAATTCACCTTGGCTCTATGAGAATGATGGGTACATATTCACTTAACACAAGCGATGAAGGTACAAAGACAATTGACATTAGTATTCCCTCTGCTCTTGAAGGTTCATTTGAATACACTGTTACAGGCAACGAGATTGCGGGACGTACTCTTACACTTAAAGACACCTACTACGGTCAGAGCATTGACCTTGAAAGTGCAAAGCTCGTTATTCCCGAACTTAAGCCTGGCGCAGGCTTTAAGCCGAATGATAAGCTTACCGGCAAGTGGATTTATGATGACGGCTACTACAAGATGAGCTATGAGCTTCGCGAGGACGGCACGGCTACTATAAATCAGTCTGATATACTTTTTGCCGACGGCGTTTACAACTATAACGACAACACGATTACAATCAAGTATTTCACAAATCAAGAGTCAGTTATGGAACTTAATTATGAGCTAAAAGACAACTCAATTATTATTAATGGCATTCAGTTTAAGAAAGATACGGGTTCTTCCTCTGACGAATCATAAACAACAAACTTAAAGGCTACTTAGGCAGCAGCGGTTTTCCGCTGTTGCCTTTTGTGTTTTATAAAAGAAGTGACTTTATTTCACCAATTATCATATGAAACGAAAACTATTTTCAGCTATTCTGCTTTCTCTGATTTTTATATTTATTGCCGCAGGAACTGTGTATTCAGAATCAGATAAAAACTTATCCGTATTTGATGAATGTAAAGAATATTACACTGAAAGTAATACATACGGTGCGTTTGTTTACGGTTTTAATTACAGCACTCTATATTCATCATGTGTTATTCCCTATTCAAACATCAGATATGTTTCTGTTGACGGCATAATACGTTCTGTTTGCCACAATAAACGCTGCTCTTATTCTTTATATAACAAAAAGAATTCCTACTTTATTACTGAGCTTGACAGCTCAAACGGCAACTGCGTTACCTACTCTTTTGGAGAATTAAGTTATATTGACAACAGCTCTTTTGCATTCTGTGACGGCAAGGCTTACTTTATCTTCACTGACAGCAATAATACCTATGTAAGGTCGTACAACAGCAACGGAAAGACTTTGAGAAGATATACTTTTGACGAAAATGTAAAGCAGATTTTTATAAATGATTCAAAGGTTTATGCACTGCTCTATGACGGCAAAATCTACAGAATTGACAATAACAATTCTCACTATTGTTTAACCGTTAATTCAGGATATGATATTTACAATGCAGGCAGCGGATATATTTACAGCGGCGCAGGCACACTGTTTTCTATTTACGACAACGACATTGAGTATATTAACGGTGCTAAACCAAATTGCGTTATTAAAAGTGAAAACAAACTTATTTATTCCAACGAGTGGACAATAAAATACGATAATAAATACTATAAAAGCAAAAGTAAAATTAAATCGTTGCTTGTTTATGGGAACAACATAGGTATTCTTGACGAAAATCTTAATTTGAATACTATTAGATTTTCTGACTTCAAGGGAGACGATGAAAAATTAAGTTATAATAATAATGAAAATGAAAGTAAAAATCGGACTGTAAATATAAACTCCGACGGATATATTACCGGAATAGAAAGCGGAACAACGGTGTCAAATTTTAAAAAACTGTTTTCTGATGATATTACGGTTTACGATAAAAACGAAAATGAAGTTACAAACGGTAAAATAAAAACAGGGTATCGTGCGAAAATTTCAAACGTTATTTATGAAATTTCAGTTTCGGGTGACATAACGGGAGAAGGCAATGTTAAATCAAACGATGTTTCTTCCTTGATGTCATATTTTGTAAAAAAGTCAGATTTATTCGGAGTCTATCTAACGTCTGCTGACTTTAACAATGACGGAAATATTAACAACAAAGACCTTGTTGAAATTGCACGACAAGCTAAAAATAGATGAGAAAATGCCTCCGACTAATAATCGGAGGCATAATACTTTGAATTAATTTATTGATTTGGTTGAGTATCAGACTCTTTGCCTTTGCTGACAATGATAGTTACGTTAGTACCATACTCAACGGTATCGCCCTCTTGATGGTTCTTGTAACCGATTACTCTGTCCTCTGCAAAGGTGTCACTGTACTGATATTCGGCTGTTGCCAAAAGTCCCTGAGCCGCAATGTCAGAAGCAGCCTCGTCAAGCTTTGAACCCTCAACCTTAGGCAACTCTCTCATCTGCGGGCCTTTACTTACAGTAATGCTGATAAGAATTCCATCGTCCTGTGTAACCTTAGAGCCCGCAGGAGGATTCTGCGAAATAACAGTACCCTCTTTATATTCTTCGCTGTATTCATCGGAATACGAACGATAAACAGTTATTTTGGTGTCACCCTCTGTTTGCTTCATTACGTCCTCATAGTTCATTCCGACATAATTAGGAATCGTAGCACCCGTCCACTCGGTACTCTGAGTAGACTCAACAGTTGCAGAAGTATTTCCACCGAAAACTCCGGCAAGAGGATTTTGCATCAGCCAGAAAACACCTGCTATGCCAAGAACAAGCACCGTAATTGCAGCGGAAATAATAACAATAGATGTGTGCGACATTCCGTTGCGGCTCTTCTGATATTTATCTGCTTTAGACAGATTCATACTTGCCGTTCTTGAGATTTCCTCCTGAATTGCCTTTGCAGTGTGTGCAACAGAAAGCTGTGAACGAAGTTCATCAAAATCGGTAATTCTGTTTTCACGCTCAACCTGCAAACCGTTTGCAAGTGCAGAAACAACATGCGGAGGTAAACGCTTAACAGTAGTAGTACTCATCAAAAGTCTGCTGTCTTTGCGACGCTCAGGAGCGCTTTTTGGAAGGTGACCTGTAAGCGCATAGAAAAGCGTTGAGCAAAATCCGTAAATATCGGTAATATCATCAAGCGGAAAGTTATCATCGTACTGCTCGGGTGCAGCCGCACCTGAAAACAACTGAGATTTCAGCGATGTTCCTCGCTTGCGCTCATTTTCGGTAGCAAAACCGCTTATTTTGATTTTTCCCGAAGAAGTTATATAAATGTTTTTAGGAGCGATTGCATAATGACCGACTCCGCGCTTATGGAGCGCTTCAAGTGCAGAAATTACGGGCATAAACAACGGACGAGCAATATCCCACTCAAGACTGCCACTGCTGCGCTCAACATATTCTTCAAAGGGAATTAAATCCTCATTTTCCTCAACCACATATACGGTATTATTTTCTTCAAAAATATTATGAACCTTCATCAATGCAGAAAGGTCACGAAGCTCACACAATATGCGGTAGTAATTAATAAAATCGTCTTTAAGCTTATTATATGCAAGACGGTTTTCATAATTGATTTTTATTTCAGCAGAGCCTTCATCTCTGTTGAACAGACCCATAGGAAGGAACTCGCAAATAATAACTACATCGCCTGTCTGCTTATCAAAGCTGATGTATCGTGTGCTTTCACCGTTTGTATCAATACCCGAACCAACAATATACCTGTTTGAAAGCACCGTGCCGTAAGGCAAATAAGGTGCATGTTGTTTTTCAGAATTATCAAAGCCGCACTCAGGGCAAATTCTATTGTTGCCGATTTCCTGCATACAACCCATACACAATGACATACTATTTTTCAACTCCAAATCACGTTTCAATTTACAAATCGGATTTTAAATCATCTCATTATTATCTTAAAGAATTATAGCACAAAATTATTATTCCTTTCAAGATTTATGAGTGTCATTATAATTACAGTTTTGTTATAGAAAAAATATGGAAAAAACAATTGGTGGAGATAACGGGGCTCGAACCCGTGACCTTTTGACTGCCAGTCAAACACTCTCCCATCTGAGCTATACCCCCATATAATGCTTGCATATAAAATATTATACACAAGATACATTAATTTTGTTTATGAAAAAGAATTAAATATATTTATATATATTCTTCTTTCATATTAATTATAAGTATTGCATTTCCGTCATAAATTTTTATTTTAGATTTTTCAGAAATAAAAATATTTGAAATACCAAGCGGGACACTGCTTTTCAGGCTATACCTGTCAAGCGGATATTCAGCTCCTTCGTACGAAACACAAACACTGTCGCATCCATACGGAAAAAGCGAAAATGTCTTTCCGCAGTATCTGTCAAAGCAATACTCGCCCTTTTCAAGAAATTCGATTCTCTCGTTTTCTGAAAGCAGAACTCCTCTGCCGCCTTTATTTGCAATATAATAAAGCGCCGAAATGTTTGCAAACGTATGGTCTGTTCTTCCTCCAAGCGCACCAAGCAAAAGAAAATCGGTAAAGCCTTTTTCAAATGCAAGGTTAATCGAATAAATAGTGTCGGTATCATCCTTATGCGTATTTAGTTTCACAACCTCGCAATCAGCCGATATTTTTTCTTTATAAGAATCAAAATCGCCTACAACCAAATTCGGCACAACACCTGCAAGGCTTGCAAACTCATATCCCCTGTCGGCGCATATTACGTAATCATCAGGATTTACAGTACGCTTTATGAAATTTGGATCTGTTTCGGGTGAACCCGATATGATTACACAGCGCATTAAAACTCACCTTATTTAAAATTAAAAGCATACTGAAAATTCAACGCATTTCCCACTGTTTTATGTCCTTTACTTCGTTATACATTGCAACATAGCTTTTATGGCGTGATGGTTCAATCTCTCCGTCAGTCACTGCCTGCAAAATTCTGCACCCCTTTTCACAGGTATGTGAGCATGAGGTGAACTGACATTCGCCTAAATAACTTTCAAATTCAGGAAAGCAATACTGCAACTGAGTTTTGTCAATCATTTCGTATCTTTGCAAGTCAACAGTGGAAAAACCCGGAGTATCAGCAACAAAACAACCGTCAATTTCAAACAGCTCGACAACCCTTGTTGTGTGTTTGCCTCGACCAAGCTTACGGCTTATCTGCCCTGTCTGTAATTTAAGATTTGGAAAGATGCAATTTATAAGCGTTGACTTTCCAACACCGCTGTTTCCTGTAAAAGCAGATACTTTGCCTTTGAGAAAAGCTTTAAGCTTATTAACATCTTCTGTATCATCGGGAGAACAGAGAAATACGGGAAATTTTGAATTGCGGTAAATATTTGCAATTTTCTCGCCCGACTTCAAGTCATTTTTTGACACGACGATTGCAGGAATCATATTGTTGTTTACTGCCGCCGCAGTCATCTTATCAATTACCGTAAAGTTCGGCTCAGGGTCAACCGTAGAGCAAACGATAACAAGCGTGTCAACATTTGCAAGTGCAGGTCTTTTGAGTTTATTTTTTCTCGGCTTGATTTCCTCAATTGATGCAAAACCCTCATCGGGAACGGAAATTACTACCTTATCGCCGACAACGGGGGAATTTCCGCTTTTGCGAAAACTTCCCCTTGCCTTACATTCATATTCTATGCCGCCACAGCGAACGTAGTAAAATCCGCCGATTGACTTCATTAATATTCCGTTAAGCGTATTCATACTCATCAGAAATTCATACCATTGTCAACAGATCCTGTAGGCTGATCAGCGTCTGTCGGATATTGTGGATTTTCAGGATAAGTTTCAGGCTCTGTTGCAGGCTCATACGGTGCAGTTGTTTCAACAACAAAATCGTAAGTGCCTGTTGTAGTTACAGAAGATGTTGAGAAATCTATACTATACTCACGGTAAGCCTGACCGTCAAGCTGAACAACTACTGTTGAAGTACCTGAACCTGTAATTTCAAGAGTACAGGTTTTGTTATACTTAGGAACAAGAGTTTTTGAATACTGCGGGTCAACCACGCCGTCAACAATTACTGTCATTTCCACTGAATCATCGGTATTTGTCGGAAGGTCAACGTAAACATTTACCGTGTTTTTGTCGCCCTTGCCCGAGCTGACAGTCAGCGTAACAACCGTTCCCTTTTCAACCTTGCCGTATTGTAACGGTGACATTCCCAAAACAGTATCTTTTGCTTCTTTGCTTTCGTCATCATACTGCGTTTCTACAGTAAGACCAAGTTCCTCAAGCTCTGATTTTGCTTCGCTCAGCGTCAAACCAATTGCAGAGGGAAGTTCAACCTGTTCAGCTCTTTCACCGTTAGCTACGTAAACATACACTGTTGAGCCTATAGTTGCCTTAACTCCGGCTTTCGGGAATGTGTCAATTGTATATCCCTTTGGTGTTTTTGTGTTTTCTACATAAACTACCTCTGTCATAAAACTCTTGTCTTTCAGCGACTGCACTGCTTCGCTTTCGCTGAAATTAGTAACAAAAGGAACCGATACTTCGGTATTTGTGCCGTTTACTGTCAGGGTTATTGTCGAGCCGGACTTAACCTTCATCGAACCGCCGGCAGGCTCCTGATCAAGAATTGCACCGATTTCCTTTGATTCGTCATACTTGCTCTTTATTTCAAACTGGAAATTATTCGGATTATCCTCTTTAGCCTCTACAAGAGTCTTGCCAACATAATCAGGAACGTCTACATCTTTTGCCTGAACAGAACTGCAACCTCTGAATACTGCAAGAGCAAATATAATTACAAAAACTGCCACAGCAGCAATCAGAATACCCTTGACTGCATAGTAGGAAGGCTTATGTTCCTTGATAAAATCTTCGTCCTCCGGCTCATCTTCCTGATTCAATCTTTCGTCAGAAACAGATCTTTTAATCACCTTTGTTTTGTCATCCGCTGCATCTTTCAGCGAATTAACAAATTTTGTCGGCTGATTGTCAACGAATGATTTTCCGTAATCAAAAACAATTGACGGGTTAAGCCTGAACCTCTCTATGTCGCTCAACATTTCAGCGGCAGAGGTATAGCGAGCTGACGGCTGTTTTTGCATAGCTTTCATTGTAATTTGTTCAAGGCCTATAGGTATACCCGGGTTCACCTCACGAGGGTGCTTGGGTGTTGACTGAAGCTGCATAAGCGCAACGGTAACAGCACTGTCACCGTCAAAAGGCAGTTTTCCCGTAAGCATTTCGTAGAGCATTACACCGACGGAATAAATATCTGTTTTTCCGTCAGTAACATCTCCCCTTGCCTGCTCAGGTGCAATGTAATGAACTGACCCGATAGCCTGCTCGGTCATTGTGCGTGTTGCCTTGTCGGAAAAGCGTGCAATACCAAAATCGGTTACTTTGATTGTTCCGTCCTGCAACAGCATAATATTCTGCGGCTTGATGTCACGGTGAACGATTCCGCACTCATGAGCGTGCTGCAAAGCCTTTAAAATCTGCGTTGCAAGGTGAAGTGCGTCCTTCCACTCAATTATGCCCTGTCTGTCAATATACTCTTTAAGCGTAATTCCGTCGATATATTCCATTACAATGTACTGAATCATATCTCCGAAGCTTACATCGTAAACCTTGACGATATTCGGATGAGAAAGCATTGCAATAGCTTTTGATTCGTTTTTAAATCTGCGAATAAACTCCTCGTTGTTGAGGTATTCATCTTTAAGAATCTTAATTGCAACCTCACGGTCGTCGATTGTGTCGGTACAACGGTAAACATTAGCCATTCCGCCCACGCCGATAAGCTCATGGATTTCATAACGGCCGTCAAGTCTTTTGCCAATATATTTATCCAAAAGGTTCACTCCAATCAATTAGTAAATCACTGTTGCGGTAATGTTATCGCTTCCGCCGCCATCTTTTGCACATTCAACAAGCTTTGTGATAAGTCCCTCTCCACGGTTTTCGTGGCAAATTTTAACCATATCGCCTGTTGAAACACAGTTTGAAAGTCCGTCGGTACAAATGAGAAGAACGTCGCCGTAAATAAAGTTTGCTTCTATATAATCAAGTCTTACGGACGGCTTTATTCCTAACGCTCTTGTAATAAAGTTTTTGTTGGGATGATTCTGCGCCTGCTCATAGGTAAGCTCGCCGCGGCGCACCATTTCCTGAACAACCGAGTGGTCCTCGGTAAGCTGTTTTATCTTACCGCCTCTGATTGCGTATGTACGGCTGTCGCCAACGTGAACAACGTGAACAGTTGTGTCCTTGACAAATACAAATTCACAGGTAG
This sequence comes from uncultured Clostridia bacterium, assembly GCA_947369085.1. Taxonomy (GTDB): domain Bacteria; phylum Bacillota; class Clostridia; order Oscillospirales; family Acutalibacteraceae; genus Ruminococcoides. The sequence goes on from CANBJR010000003.1 coordinate 47,876, forward strand.
TTCCCATTCCCGCAAGCTCTGGGTCTTTTGTTGAAAGCTCGAATATTTTCATATTGGCGTTTACAACAATTTCAGCCATAAGCTCGCCGATTTGTTCCTTTGTCATATCATCCTTATATAAATCGGTAATTTTGGTGCTTATATATTCAACGGCTGTTGCGCTTGCAATATTTCCGCCGTTGGCACCTCCCATTCCGTCGCACACTACTGCCCAAACACAGCTGGGAGAAATAACTCCGAAGCGAAAATCATCCTGATTCTGGGTTCTGACAAGTCCGATGTCGCTTTTGCTGAATACTTCCAAGTTATTTACCTCCTTTTAAAATATGATTTCGTTTAAGCTGACCGCAGGAAGCGTTTATATCGCTTCCAAGAGTTCGCCTTACGGTTGCCGTAATATTTTTTTCGGCAAGTATATCAATAAAAGACTGCTGTCTTTTTATATTGCTCTTTATGTATCCCGTTCCCTCAACGGTGTTTACGGGAATTAAATTTACATGGCAGTTCATACCCGACAGCCTGTTTGCAAGCTCCCTTGCATTTTCGTCGCTGTCATTTACTCCGCTAATCATTGAATATTCAAAGGTAACCCGTCTGCCTGTTGTGTTAAAATAATCTCTGCACGACTGTAATAATTCTACTATGGAATATTTTTTAGCAATCGGCATTGTTTTCTTTCTGATTTCATCATTCGGTGCGTGAAGTGAAACCGAAAGAGTAATCCCAAGATGGAGCTTTGCAAGCTCGTAGATTTTCGGAACAATTCCGCACGTTGAAAGAGTAATGTGGCGCATACCAATGTTAAGTCCGTTGTCCGATGAAGCGAGATTTATAAACTTGATAACATTGTCAAAGTTATCAAGCGGCTCACCCATTCCCATAAGCACAACATTTGAAATTCTTATATTCAAGTCTCTTTGAGCCGCCTCAATCTGCGCAAGCATCTCTGACGGGGTAAGACTGCGTGAAAAACCGCTTTTTCCTGTTGCACAAAAGGTACAGCCCATTTTACAGCCGACTTGAGTTGATATACACATTGACCAGCCGTGCTTATAGCTCATAACCACAGCTTCAACGCACTCACCATCGTTAAAAGAAAAAAGGTACTTTACTGTTTTATCATACCTTGAAACAAGTTTTTTTTCAATATTTGCAACAGAAATGTAACTACTTGTTTTTAAAAAATCTCTTAAGTCTGTTGAAATATTGCGCATTTCATCAAAACTTACAACATTTTTTGAAAGCCACAAGCGAATCTGTTTTGCACGAAACTTTGGAAATCCTCCGTCTGTTATGAAATTTTCAAGCTCTTCGTCATTTAAAGATTTTATGTCATCGAGCAATTTCAGACCTTCTTTCCGAATACTGCAATGTAAAATCCATCGGTACCTGCCGTGTGAGGCATAAGCGTAATTTCGTAGTCTTTTTCTTCAAATGCACGGTTAATCTGAGACGGAAGCGAAAGCTTAACTCCGAAAAAATCCGGGTGCTCCTCAAGAAAGCGCTGCGCATTTTTATTGTTTTCCGCCGGGTTTAATGTGCAGGTAGAGTATACAAGACGACCTCCATTTGCAAGATACTGAGCGCTTTGACAGAGAATCTTGTACTGTAACTGCGGCAAATCGTCGGTGATAATATTATCTTTATAGCGAATTTCGGGTTTTCGTGAAAGAATTCCCAGTCCGCTGCACGGAACATCGCAGAGAATTTTGTCGGCAAGCGGCAAAGAGGTTTGCGAAGAGGCTCCGTCACGCTTCATGGTAATTATTGAATGTATGCCAAGTCGCTTTGAACCGTCACTTATTAATTTTAGCTTATGGTCGTACAAATCGCAGGCAAAAATTTTGCCCCTGTCGCCCATATACTGCGCCGCTGTAAATGATTTTCCGCCGGGCGCCGAACAAACATCAAGCATTACCTCTCTGGGCTTAGGCGAGAGAAAATCAACGCAAAGCTGAGAAGAAGCATCCTGTATATGAAGTTTTCCCGATTTGTAGGCAGTTAAACGCTCAATTGAGCCTGTTTCGGTCAGAGAAACTGCATTTTCAAGAAACGGGATTTGTTCGGCTGTTACATTGTCCTTAGCAAGCTCTGCAATAAGTGAATTTTTATCAGTTTTTAGCGTATTTATTCTTGCGCAAATTTTCGGTCTGCCGCCGAGTGAGATTAAAAGTTTTTCTGCGTTTAGTTCTCCATAAGAGTTAATCCACAGTTTTACAAGCTCCTGCGGTGCAGAATATTTGACAGAATAATACAAAATCTTGTCAGACTTGTCAGGAAGCTTATATTTTTCCTCTGCACGTGTGATACTGCGGAGTATTCCGTTGATAAATCCCGAAGATTTTTGGAGCTTATGCTTTTTTGCAAGATTTACGCTCTCGTTTACAGCCGCACTTTCGGGTATTTTATCCATAAACAAAAGTTGTAAAATCCCCAGTCTTAATATCATTTTTGTTTTGAATTCAATTTTCCTTAAAGGAATTTTAGAGTATTGTTTTATAATATAATCAAGTGTGATTTTGCGCTCAAGCACTCCATAAACGAGTGCTGAAACAAAGGAGCTGTCAAGCCCTGACAGCCTGTTTTCACGTATTGCATTGTTAAGCGCTATATTTGAGTAGGCATTATCCTGTTCAATTTTCATCAACACGTTAAGCGCTGTGTTTCTCGGGTTTAACATTTTTTCTCCATTAGATTCATATTTTAATTTCTTCTGTTATTTGCAATTATAATAAGTCTTAAAAGCTGCATAATTGCGGTAAGAGCAGCGGCAACATATGTCATTGCAGCAGCCTGAAGAGTGCGCTTTGCACCTGTGTATTCTTCGCCGTAAAGCAAATCAGACTCCTTGATGCATTCGAGCGCTCTTTTTGACGCATTAAATTCAACAGGCAGAGTTGCAATTGTAAACAGCACCGACAGTGAAAACAGAATAATTCCGATGTAAAGCATAACAAATCCTATTTTTGCGGTAAAAATGAGTCCGAGTAAAATTAAAATCCAGCTTAACTGCGAGCCTATCTTTGCCATAGGCAGTACGGCGCTTCTGATTTTATTCGGCATATAACCCTCCGCGTGCTGAACTGCATGGCCTGCTTCGTGACATGCTACACCGACTGCGGCTACGGAAGTGTTGTTGTAAACCGTTTCGGAGAGTCTTATTACATTTGTTCTCGGGTCAAAGTGGTCGGTCATACTGCCAGCCACTTGTTCAATTCTCACGCCCGTAACTCCGTTCTTGCGAAGCACATACTCAGCCGCCTGTGCGCCTGTAAGATTGCGTGAATTTCTGATTTTTGAATATTTTGAAAATGTTGACTTTACATTAATCTGACAAATCAGAGTAATTATTATGCAGGGCACGATAAAAACAAGATATGTCCAGTCAAATCCGTAAAAAAATGGCATAAAAAGTCCTCCTATTCGATAATTTCGCCGATTTCAATTCTATGTCCTGCAAGAAAAGCATCGGCTGTCATACGTTTTTTGCCTTCGGGCTGAAGCTCAAGAATTTCAACGGAATTTTCACCACAGCCGACAACAAACGGATTTATTGAAAGAACCTCTCCGATTTTGCCTGCTTTGGAGCAAAGCCTTGTTGAAAAGATTTTTACGTTCTTTCCGCAAATTTTAGCTGTTGCAACAGGCCAAGGGTTAAGTCCTCTTACCTTGTTGTGAACTTCAAAAGCTGATTTTGAAAAATCAAGCGGGCAAAGCGACTTGTCAATCTTTGAAGTATGAGTTGCAAGACCTTCGTCCTGCTTTTGAGGTGTAATTTCGCCTTTTTCAAGTGCACTAAGTGTTTTCAAAATAAGCTCGCCACCAAGAAGGGCGAGTCGGTCAAAAAGCTCGCCCGATGTTTCATTCTCGCCGATTTCTGTTTCCTTTTTGAGCAAAATATCGCCTGTATCCATACCTATATCCATAAGCATTGTTGTAATTCCCGTTACCTTGTCGCCGTTTAACACCGACTGCTGAATCGGCGCAGCTCCTCGATATTTGGGCAAAAGCGAACCGTGAATGTTGACGCAACCGAATTTAGGTGCGTCAAGCACGGCTTTGGGAAGAAGTTTTCCGTAAGCCGCAACGACAATTACATCGGGGTTGTAGCTGTTGATAACTTCAAGCGCATCGCTGTTTTTTATTGAGTCAGGCTGATAAACCGGAATATCAAGAGATTGGGCACATATCTTTACATCGGGAGGAGTTAAAATCTGCTTTCTGCCCCTTGGCTTATCGGGCTGGGTAAATACTGCGCATACCTCATGCTCGGAAGAAGCAAGAGCTTTTAGTGCGGGAACAGCAAAATCGGGAGTTCCCATATAAATTATTTTCATATTGTTTCCTTCTTGTTTTATAACGCATTTTATTGCAGAGATGATTATTCAGCAGACGGCATTTACCGCAGTAAAAGCTCGCCGTATTTAATAGAATGGATTAAATATTCATCTTTTCAATTTCCTTAGGAGTCAACATTCTGATTGCTTTATCTTTGAAAATTATGCCTTCAAGGTGGTCAAGCTCATGACAAAAAGCTTTTGCAAGCAAATCCCTGCCATCAATTACAAACTCGTTGCCGTTTCTGTCCTGCGCCTTAACCTTTACATAATCGGGACGGCGTGTGTATCCCCACTCTCCGGGACATGAAAGACAGCCCTCGAGCGTTTCCTGTTCGCCGCTGTAGGCTATAATCTTCGGATTTACAAGTTCTATAACACCCTCGCCGATGTCGATTACAACAACTCTGCGGAGTATTCCTACCTGCGGTGCTGCAAGTCCTGCGCCCTGTGCAAGGTGGAGCGTTTCGATCATATCGTCAATCAGTTCGGCAAGCTTGCCGTCAAACTTTTCTACTGTTCTGCATTTTTTTGTAAGGACGCTGTCGCCCTCTTTTACAATTTGTCGGATTGCCATTTACTTTCCTTTCCTTTGTCAGCAGACGAGTGCGTTCATATCAGCATACGCAGTCACACTGCCAAATTCTTTATTTTTACCGAACTCAATAAGCAGTGTTGAAAGCAACTTTCGAAATTCACGGTTGTTTTTACACTTAATTATGAGTTTGTATCTGAATTTATTACTTACCTTTACAACAAGGGCAGGCGATGGTCCCAAAATCCTCAAAGGAATATTTGGATAATCACTTTTTGCAAAGCTGATAAACGAGCTTAAAAAAGCGTTTGCCGCCTTTAAGGTGAGCGTTTGATTTTCACCTACAAAGCCTATCAGGCAAATATCTGCGAACGGGGGATAAAGCATAGCCTTGCGGACATTAATTTCAGTATTAAAAAATGTATCGTAATCCTGTTTTGCTGCCATCGAAATTATAAGATTATCGGGCGTATACGACTGAATTACAGCCATTCCCTTACTGTCGCCTCTGCCGCTTCTTCCCACAACCTGAGTGAGAAGCGAAAACGAACGCTCATAACTGCGGTAATCGTCGGCATAAAGCATATGGTCGGTGTTGAGCACCCCGACAAGCGTTACATTCGGAAAATTAAGCCCCTTTGCTACCATTTGCGTGCCGACAAGAATATCATATTCACCGTTAGCAAAAGCAGTTATCATCTTTTCATAAGAGGATTTTGACGAGGCAGCATCGGTATCCATACGCAAAATCCTTGCATTCGGAAAAATCTGTGAAATATCGCTTTCAGCCTTTTGTGTGCCTGTGCCGCCAAAACGAAGCGACTGACTGTGACAGTTAGGGCACTCGTCGGTGCAGGGAATCGAATAGCCGCAGTAGTGGCACATCATTCTGTTGTTTGCACTGTGGTATGTCAGCGAAATTGAACAGTTGGGGCATGTCACAGGTTCTCCGCAAACACGGCAGGTAGCAAAAGTATTGTGCCCTCTGCGGTTTAAAAGAAGAATTGACTGCCTTCCATGTTCAAGATTATAGTTGAGATTTTCAAGCAGTACATCGGAAAAACCTGTTGTGTTACCGTTTTGCACCTCAACATTCATATCGGCAGTAACTACATCGGGCAATACAGCTTTGCCGTAGCGGCGTGAAAGCGTATTGAGAGAATATCTGCCGTTTTTAGCATAGTAATAGGTTTCAACGCTCGGAGTTGCCGAGCTTAAAATCAGAAGCGCATTGTTCTGCGCACATCTGAATTTTGCAATTTCTCGGGCATGATAGCGCGGAGTGCTTTCGGATTTATAGCTGTACTCCTGCTCCTCATCCATTATAATCAGTCCAAGATTATCAAAAGGTGCAAAAACTGCGCTTCGTGTTCCGATAACAATCTGTGCAAGTCCTTTTTTTACCCTCTTGTATTCGTCAAGCCTTTCTCCGAGCGACAATGCACTGTGAAAAACAGCTATTTTATCGCCGAATCGCTGTGAAAACTGTGAAACAAACTGCGGTGTAAGTGAAATCTCGGGAACCATTACAATTATTCCCCTGCCGTCGTTTATTACTCTTTCAATCAACCTGATAAACACGCTTGTTTTTCCAGAACCGGTCACACCGTAGAGCAGGCTAATATGTGGCTTTAAGTCCTTGTACTCACAGTAAAGCGAATCGCAGGCTTTTTGCTGTTCGTCCGAAAGGGTAATTTCAGCAATTTCAGAATCAGCACTTCGCTTTTCAATACGAAAAACCTCTTCATCATAAAAATGAATCAATCCCTTTTTGCACAGTGAGTCAATGACCGAAGAAGAAACGCCCGTAAAGTACATAACCTCTTTAACCGAAACACCACCGGTCATTTCAATCAAATTATAGACATTTTTCTGCTTTTCCGTCAGTCTGATCTTTGAAATGTCGGCATTGGAGTTTACCGCCGTCATTTTTGCAGTTGCATCGCAAACCCTGCGAAAAGCTTCATCCGACTTATAAAGCACACCCTTTTCGACAAGCGAGTCAAGCACATAAGTATCGGAATAACCAAATGCGCTGAGGATTACATCGGATTTTACGGGTCTGCGTTTTGAAAAAAGATAATCGTAAATCCTCTGTTCCTCAAAATCCATCACGGGTGCATTTCCAACAGGTAAATCATTTGCACCGTAAACTGTGGTTACTTTATAGTTGATTCCTGCCGGAAGCATTGTTCTTACCGCATCGTAAAGAGTGCAAAAGTAATGCTCCTTCATAAACTCGGCTGTCTTAATCATTTCTTTCGACAAAATCGGCTCATTGTCCAGCACGCTGATAACAGATTTCAAGGCATCTGAACGTGAATAGCTGACTTCCAAAACTATTCCCTGACGTTTTTTATTACCCCTGCCGAACGGCACAAGCACACGGACACCAACTTTACAGCGATTTAAAAGCTGTTGAGGAATAAGGTAGTCAAACGGCTTATCAAAAGAATAAGCCGTGTTTTCAACTGCAATGCTTGCAACTAAATCAGAGCTCATCTTCTTCCGGCTCTAAGAGGTTTATTTCGTGTTTTTTAATTTCGTCAATTGCAAGAAGAACGGGTTTTTCTTCAGTAACAGTCTTTTCTTCTTCAAACTGCTGCGTAATCTGTCTTGCTCTTTTTGAAACGCCCACTACAAGTGCGTACTTGCTCTGCTTACCCTCAAATAATTCATCTACATTTACTCTGTGCATAATAATTCTCCTTAACTCTTCTTAAAATATTTATCTTAGCCGTGATAATCACACGGGATTTACACTTATTTTGTCTCCGATTTTGCTGTTTTGATAATATTGATAATCTCGTCAACAGCATCTTCAAGCTTATCGTTCACTACAGCGTACTTGTATTTATCCTTAAAGCTGATTTCTCTTTTTGCCTGTCCAAGACGCTCAAGGATAGTTTCTTCGTTCTCGGTATTTCTTTTTCTCAGCCTTTTTTCAAGTGTATCAATCGACGGCGGAAGCACGAATATGCTGAGAACATCGGGGTACTTCTCCATAATCTGAAGTCCTCCGCAAACCTCTATTTCAAGAAAAACGTCATAGCCCTGATTAAGTAAATCCTCAACCTGCTGTTTCGGAGTGCCGTAGTAATTTCCGCAGTACTGTGCATACTCAAGATAACCGTCTTTTTTAATAAGGCTTTCAAACTGCTCCTTTGTAACGAAATTATAGTGGACTCCGTCAATTTCTCCGTTTCTGGGGGAACGAGTTGTGTTTGAAACCGAAAGCCTGATGTTTTTGTCACGCTTTAAAAGCTCCTGCATTATTGTTCCTTTACCTACGCCCGACGAGCCTGTGTATAAAACGAGCATTCCTCTTTTTTTACTGTTCATCCTTTTGCTCCTCACTTTCCTCGGCTCTGTTCTGGATTGCCTCGCAGGAAATTGCCGAAAGCACAACGTGGTTATTGTCGGTAATCAGAACAGACTTACACTTTCTTCCGCATGTTGCGTCAATCAACATTCCGTCTGCCTTTGCTTCCTGAACAATACGCTTAACGGGAGCCGAAACAGGCGCAACCACTGCAACAAGTTTGTCAGAGCTTACAAGATTGCCAAAACCGATATTAATAAGCTTCATATTACCCCTTATTTCTCTGAAAAATACTTACTCGATATTCTGAACCTGCTCACGGATTTTTTCAATTTCACTCTTGATGTCAACTACTTTGTGAGCAAGAACAGCATCCTGAACCTTTGAACCGATTGTATTTGCTTCACGGTTCATCTCCTGAATTATAAAGTCAATTTTTCTTCCGACAGGCTCATCGTACTCAAGAAACTTTTCAAGCTGTGCAAAGTGACTTCTGAGCCTTACTGTTTCTTCGGCTACGGCAACCTTATCGGAAAATACTGCCACCTCGGTTAAAACCCTCTGTTCGTCAATTTCAACCTCGTAATCTTCAAGCGTTTGCTTAATTCTCTCAAGCAAACGACTTTCGTATTCTGCAACAGTCTGAGGAGAACGCTCCTCAATCTCGGTGACAATTGAAAGAATTGTGTTTGCCCTGCTTAAAATGTCGGCTTTCATCTTCTCGCCCTCGGTTTCACGCATTGCAATGAAAGAATCAATAGCAGTTTTTGCAACTGATAAAACGTCATTAGTAATCTGTTCTTCGTCCTCGGCAGGCTTGTGAACAGTGAAAATATCGGGAAAACGTGAAAGCGAAACAACAGTTACATCGTTTTCAATTCCGTAAGTATCGCTGATTTCTTTCATAGCGTTGATATAGCCCGACACAAGCTGATGGTTTACCGTAACCTCCGAAGGCGCTTCGTTATTTGCGCCTATGGTAACGAACATATCTATTTTTCCTCTGGACACCATTGAATTGACATAGCTTTTCAGCTTATCGTCAAGAAAGCCATATCCTCTGGGAGTACGGCAGGAAAATTCAAAGTAGCGGTGATTTACACTTTTGATTTCAACGGCAATTTCTCTGCCGTTGATTTCAGTTTCGCACCGACCGAATCCGGTCATTGACTTAATCATTTTTCTACTTCCTTTCAAAACTTCTGTTTATTTAAAAATTGCTTTACTTTTACTTTTCATATAATAGTGTATTATACCACTATTATAATATTTTGACAATGGAGTTATTACAAAACTGTAATAACTTTTTTTATTTACAGACTATAAATGCTTGTGATATACTTATTAAGATAGATTTACTTTATTAAGAAGGAATGAATTTTATGTCAGGACATAACAAATGGAGTACAATTAAACAGAAAAAGGGTAAAAACGACGCTGCAAGGGCTAAGGTTTTTACTAAAATCGGCAGAGAGCTTATTGTTGCAATCAAAGAGGGCGGCAGCGCCGACCCGAGTGTTAACTCAAAGCTCAAAGACTGTATTGCAAAAGCAAAGGCTGCAAACGTGCCTAATGACAATATTGAACGTATTATCAAGAAAGCCGCTAATGACAGCGATTCCACAAACTATGAGGCTGTTACATACGAAGGCTACGGTCCTAGCGGTGTGGCAGTAATTGTTGAGGCGCTGACCGATAACCGTAACAGAACAGCAGGTGAAGTAAGACACTACTTTGATAAATTCGGCGGAAATATGGGCACACAGGGTTGTGTAAGCTTTATGTTCTCACAAAAAGGAGTTCTCGTTATTGAGCGTGAAGAACTTGAAAAGGACGAAGATACTGTTATGAGTGACGCTCTTGAGTGCGGAGCATCAGATTTTGAGGCTGACGAAGACGTATTCACAATTTACACAGAGCCTGAGGACTTTGGCGCAGTAAGAGATGACCTTGAAAAATTAGGTTATGCTTTTGTTTCGGCAGAGCTTGAAATGGTGCCAAGCACATATACTAAGCTTGAGGACGAAGAAACCGCAACAAAAATGCAGAAGATGCTTGATATGTTTGAGGATAACGACGATATTCAGAATGTATGGCACAACTGGGAAATGGATTAATTAAATCTGTGTTCAGCAAAAACCGCCTTTCGACTGAAAGGCGGTTAATTTATTTTTTCTTATAATACATAAGACAGTGACAATAACCCTCAAATGCAGGGTCGGATATTTTGCTTTTAAAATCTTCGCACATACATTTTGTTGAAGAACTTTTGACAAGCATACTCGGACAGTAACCACCTGTCCTTTTCAATCCTTCTCTGACACATTTTACTATTGACTTATCTTCATTAAGAAGGATTTTCACTAAATCACCTGTTTCTGTCTATAATTTCCTGAAGCTGCTGCTCGCTTTTAAAACCGATTGACCTATCTACAGCTTGTCCGTTTTTGAAAATTACAATATTGGGTATTGACTGTACTTCAAATTCATCTGAAATAGCGGGATTTTCATCAATATTAACCTTGTAAAACTTAACATCGGGATTCACTGCACTAAGCTTTTCGAGTACCGGTGACAGCATTTTGCACGGACCGCACCAATCTGCAAAAAAATCAACAACAACTGTGATTGGAGAATTAATCACTTTTTCCGCAAATTCTTCCTGATAAATTTTTTCAATCATAATAACATTGCTCCTTTTTTAGAAATTTGGAATATTAAAAACAATAATTTGTCATAATATCGCAAACAATTTGAACAGCGATATAATTTATTTATTCCATATTTATTATTGACATTTACGCATAATTTATAATTTTGCATAAAATATTTTTATAATATCCACAATTTTTGATGCTATTTTCCTTTAAATTAAGAATATCGCAAATAAATATGTTTGTCAAGTGAAAATATGCTGATTTTATCAAATAGTAACAATTACTGATTTTAAAAAAGCGACTGTTTCCGCAATTAAACGGAAACAGTCGCTATTTATTCAGTGATATTATCTTTCAATTTTTGATAAAATTCGGGAAATGAACGTTTAATGCTCATAGGTTTGAAGCTGCTGTTTACAAAGCAGTGGGTTGTGTGACCTGTTGATGCAATTTCATTATTATCGCAAAAACGCATTGTATAATCATACTCCATTCGGGAGCCGTTGAAAAACACAAGCTTGACTTCAATATACATATCGTCAAAAAATCTTATTGGCTTTACGTACTTTGCATAAGCGTCAACATTCGGAATAAGCACTCCGCATTCTTCAAGCTCAAGCACGTCACAGCCGATTTTGTGCATAAAATCAATACGAGCTTCCTCAAAATATCTTATATGATTTGAATGGTGAACAATTCCCATTCTATCGGTTTCATAATAAGCCGCACGTCTGATATAAAATCCATTCTCCATACAGATACCTCTTTACTTTTTAAGAAGCAAGCCGTCCTTTAAGTCCTGTTCAGCTTGTTTTTTAATTATGAAGTGCTGTTTTTTGCCCGTAGCCGTATGCGGAAGTTCTTTTACAAAACGGAAGTAGCGAGGAGCCTGATATTTTGAAATATTAGGCGACGCAGAGCAATAATCTGCAAGCTCGGCAACCGTAAGGCTGTCGTCCTCGGGTATTACGTAAGCTGCGACTGACTCTCCTCTTGTGCTGTCAGGCACACCTGTTACAATGCACTCGTGAACCTTTGGATGGAGGTTAAGGACTTCCTCAATTCTTGCAGGATAGATATTTTCACCCTTGCTGATAATCATATCGTCTTTTCTGCCTGCAATTGTGATAAACTGCTTTTCGTCCCATATGCCTATGTCACCCGTATACATCCAACCCTTGTAGAATTTTTCTTTTGTGGCTTCGGGATTATTCACATAGCTGTAGGTAGATTTGCCGGGACAGCTTATAATAATCTCGCCCTCGGTTTTGTTGTCAGTGGGAACAACATCATCAGGCTCTGCCTTTTTGTCATCGTAAACCCTTACAACTCTTACTTCGTCGTCAGTACAGGAACGTCCTGCCGAACCTGCCATTTCAGGCAAATCAAACGGGCGAAGGAACGTATTCCAAAATGACTCTGTTGTGCCGTAGCCGTTGAAAATATTGCGGGTAAGCACATTTTGAAAACGTATGCACACTTCCCTTTCAAGAGGACTGCCCATTGTGACAATTCCCTTTAGTGTTGAAATATCCTTAGGATGCTTTTCCTGTCTGCTTGCAAGCAAATTAAGAATTGACGGAACTCCGGTCATAAAAGTAATTCCGTACTTTTCAACGTAATCGATACAATTTTTCGGGTTAAAGGTACGAAGAATCACCATAGCCGCACCTGCATAAAGAGTAGGCGTCGGACCGCCCGAATGAAGTCCGCCCCTGTGAAACCACGGGGTCATATTCATTGTAACGTCTGTAGGGTTAAGCGGAAAATGCATAATTACATCATGAGCCGACAAAACTTCGTTTACATTGTTAAGCGGAACGCCCTTTGGTGTTCCCGTTGTACCGGATGTCTGAAGTCGTACAACCTCGTCATAAAAATACGGATTAAAGTCAACGGGAGGATTCTCTTCTGACGCATTCTCTACATAATCATCATAAAGAATGTGATTTTCAGGAAGAGTAAATTCCCTTGATGTAACATTTACAGCAATCACAACTTCAGGCTTATGCTTACAAATTGAAAGCGCATCAATAGCAGTCTGCACTATTTCGGCGTCATAAACATAGACCTTAGGCTTATTGTGGTCGATAATTTCAGCTGTTTCACCGGGAGAAAGATTGAAATTTGCAGGATTGAAAATTGCCCCTATTTTCTGGGAAGCAATATAACCGAACAAAAACTGGGGAGAATTGAAAAGCTGAGCAAATACTACATCGCTTTTCTTAACATTGCTGACTTTCATAGCGTTGGCAAATTTATTTGAATCTCTGTTTAACTCAGTGTAGGTCCATATTCTGCCTGACATCGGGTCGAAAGCTGCATTCTTGTAACCAAAGCGCCTTACATTTCGCATAAATCCATTAAGCCAGGTAAACTCACTTTCAAAAGTCCTTTTAAACATTTCACAATCGTATGTCAGTTCCATAAATTCAGCCTGCTTTCATAAAATAATTCGCTATATTATTAATACTTACCTACTATAATACTTGAATTTTGTCCTCCAAAACCGAATGCATTTGACATTGCATACTTTATGTCAGCTTTTTTAACTGTATTGGCAACAAAGTCAATGCCTGCGCACTCCGGGTCAACTTCGTTGAGATTGATTGTCGGAGGTAAGATTCCTGTTTCAATTGCTTTTACGCAGGTGATTGTTTCTGTTATTCCGCCTGCGCCCATCATATGGCCTGTTGCTCCCTTTGTTGAGCTTACATAAGGCAGATTTTCTTTAAACACCTTTTTAATTGCAGAAGTTTCAACAGAATCGCCCTTATTTGTAGCAGTTCCATGTGCATTAATATAACCAATTTCTTCTACTTTTATTCCGGCTTCTTCAATAGCCAGCTGCATACAAGCAATTGCACCTCTGCCTTCGGGATGAGGTGCAGTAACGTGATGAGCGTCGCCGGTATTGCCGCAGCCTTTGATGACTCCGAGAATTTTTGCACCTCTGGCAAGAGCGTGTTCCTCGGTTTCAAGAATCAGCGCACCGCCGCCCTCGCCTATTACAAAGCCGTCACGTGTAACATCAAACGGTCTGCTTGCACTTGACGGAGAGTCGTTTCGTCTTGATAAAGCCTTTGCGTTTGCGAGAGAATAAATAACAAGAGGACAAAGCACTGATTCTGCACCTACAGCAAGCATTACGTCTGCTTTTCCTGCGTTAATGCACATACAAGCGGTATTGATTGCATCACCGCCCGAAGAACACGCTGTGCTTACCGTAAAGCTTGGTCCCTGAATATTATAGTCAATTGCGATATTTGCAGCTGCGATATTGCCGAGAATTTTCGGAATAAATCTGGGACCTACCTTCTTGTGCGAAGCACCCGACAAAGCGTCCTGAGTATATGCAATAGTTGCAATACCGCTCATTGCCGTTCCCATAACAATTCCCGTTCTCTGCGGCTCAATTTCAAGCTTACTCTGCTTTAAAGCCTCCTCAGCGGCAATATAGGCATATTGCATAAACGGGTCGGTTTTTCTTATAAGGTCTTTAGGAAGATAATCTGACGGGTTAAAATCCTTTACCTCGCCGGCAATTTGCACGGCAAGCTCGCTTGGGTCAAAGGTACGGATTGTATCAATTCCCGAAACACCTGCGGTGATATTCTTCCAGTAATTATCTACGCCCACACCTACCGGAGTTACTGCGCCCATTCCGGTAATTACAATTTTTTTCATAACAATACTCCTCAAGCACAAATTTAAAATAGTTATTTACATTTTGCATATTATTATGCTATACTTGAATTATAGCAGAATATAAGTAATAATTCAACAGTTTGTATAATGCAAAAACACCGACTTTCAGGGATATATTTCCGGTTTCTGCATAACATTATTTAACGAAAGGCACGATAAAAAGTGGATATTAATCAATTAAATTGTTTCATTTCCGTAGCGCAGACATTAAACTTCTCCGAAGCGGCACGCCGCAACTATGTTTCGCAATCAACCGTAAGCCGCTACGTGAGCGACCTCGAAAAGGAATTCGGCGTTCAGCTTTTTGCACGCTCACATAGAGATGTAATCATCACAAACGAGGGCAAAACCCTGCTCCCCTACGCAATTGAAATTGTAGATACACTTAAAAAAGCAAAAACAGTCATTAAACAGATGCATGATGGAGGTCAGGGTAAAATCACGCTCGGCTGCGATGTAACCTCGCTGTGTTTCCCGTCGAAATGCGTTTCTGATTTCAATGAAAAATACCCTGCAATTACAATTGAAGTAAAGCCGCTTGACTGTGACGACAAAAGTCAGGCTATTACAGGAAGCGATTTTGACTTCTGCTTTATGCCACGTGATATGGTGCCCGAAAACTCCGGAATCGAAACGCTTGTCACACACAATGAAACGCTTGCTATTGTAACGGCAAAGAACTATAAATTCAAGAACAAAAAATCTGTAAGTCTAAGAGAGCTTGCTAATGAAAAACTGCTCTTGCTCTCCGAATCTGTTTCACCTATTGTATATATGGAAATTATGGATTTATTCCGCACTTTTCACATATCACCGAACGTTAAAGATACGTTTGATGACCTTGTTTCAATGTATATTTCAGTTTCATCAGGTCTCGGAATTTCCATTATTCCGCAGTCTCTTGCAACATTCACCTCAAACGAATACACAGACGTTTTTCCTGTTGACGATGCAGATACAAGCATAGCCTACGTTATGGCTTGGGGCAAAAATATATCTAATCCCGCCGCAAAGCTTTTTGTTGAAGCTGTTAAAAAATATGCCAAAGGCGATGACAATGCATACGGTCTATAGTTGTAAAATACCGTCATATAAATATATAATTCGACAAATAGTGCAACTTCTACAAAATTTTCACAAACAAATAATATAAAAAGTATTTACTTTATTGAAAAACGGTGATATAATTATCTCAGTCAAGCGAAATTGACCAATTAAGTTATACTGGAGGAGTTTATAATGTACAGATTCACATTACCCCGTGACCTTTTTCACGGTGAAGATGCACTCTCAAGTCTTAAGACTTTAGAAGGTAAAAAGGCAATTATTGTCGTAGGCGGCGGTTCAATGAAACGTTTTGGATTTCTTGACAAAGCTGTTGAATATTTAAAAGAAACAGGTATGGAGGTTAAGCTTTTTGAAGGTGTTGAGCCTGACCCATCTGTTGAAACAGTTATGAAGGGTGCTGCTGTAATGCAGGAATTTCAGCCCGACTGGATTATTGCAATGGGCGGCGGTTCACCGATTGACGCTGCAAAGGCTATGTGGGCATTCTATGAATATCCTGAAACAACCTTTGAGGATTTGATTACACCGTTCAGCTTCCCAAAGCTCAGAACCAAGGCTAAATTCTGCGCCATTCCGTCTACATCGGGTACTGCAACTGAAGTTACAGCTTTCTCTGTAATCACAGATTATTCAAAGGGCATCAAGTATCCGCTTGCTGACTTTAACATCACTCCCGATGTTGCTATTGTCGACCCTGCTCTTGCAGAAACAATGCCCAAAAAACTTACTGCTCACACAGGTATGGACGCTATGACTCACGCAATTGAGGCATTCGTTTCTACACTTAACTGCGAATATACAGACGCACTTGCACTTCATGCTATTAAAATGATTCATGACAACCTCAAAAAGTCTTATGACGGAGATATGGCTTGCCGTGATAAGATGCACGACGCTCAGTGCCTTGCAGGTATGGCATTTTCTAACGCTCTGCTCGGCATTGTTCACTCAATGGCTCACAAGACCGGCGCTGCTTTCTCGGGCGGTCATATTATCCACGGCTGTGCTAATGCTATGTATCTTCCAAAGGTTATTAAGTTTAATTCAAAGGATGCTACAGCAGCAGAACGTTATGCTCGTATTGCAAAGTTCATTGACCTTAAGGGCGATACAACAGAAGAGCTTGTTGACGCACTTATCGCTGAGCTCCGCAGTATGAACGACCAGCTTGACATTCCGCAGGCTATCAAGAACTACGGTCCCGGCGGAGTTAAAGCTGACGAAAGTATAATTGACGAGAAAGAGTTTATGGATAAGCTTCCAGAAACAGCTAAGAATGCTATCGGTGACGCTTGCACAGGCTCTAACCCCCGTCAGCCAAGCCAGGAGGAAATGGAAAAGCTTCTTAAGGCTTGCTACTACGATTTAGAAATTGATTTCTAATTTTCTTTTTTCATTTCGTCATTTCTCTTTATACATTAAAAGAAGCTGTCCTAAAATGGGCAGCTTCTTTGCGTAAACAACATTTTTATATTTAATTCTTAATGAGAATTTTATTCTTTATGTATGGAATAACTGCATCCTGTTCAACTCCGATTACCGTTGAAATCTCCTCTTTTATAATTTTCTCGGCTTCACGAAGAAACATTTCATCGGAAATATGGAGTTTTCTGCCCTTGCTGCTCTGCACTGTTCTGTGCAGCCAGATAGATTTCAGCAAAACAAGAATTTCGCTTACATTACCAAACGAAATGATATTTCTGAATTCTTCTTTTCTTTCTGCTTCGTTTGTGTTCCACTCAATATCCTTTACAGACACATTATTTAACACCTCGTCAAGCTGATCACAAGTCATAAGTCGTTTCATTTTACTTACAAGCTTTTCATTATTGACCGGTACAAAAAGCGTTGCTTCATTGTTGGAAATCGGCTTTAAAACATAGTAGCGTATAACTGTTTTGTCGAAAACCTTTTCAGTTATATCGGTAATTTCACAAACACCATTGACACTGTAAAGAACCTTTTCACCTATGTTAAAAACCATCATTTCCTTCTCCACGGTTTTTCCCCTCCGTAAAAATTGTCAGCTGTTTTGCAACAGTCAACATCTTTATGCTAATTTTATTCACAAAATTTTCTCAAAAAACACGGCTCATCAACAGTACTTATCTCTGATAACAAACCGCACGTTGGTTTATATATATAATACCACAAATTGTCAGGATTTGTCATAGGCAATTTATCCAAAATTTCAGTCTTTCATACTTGTACTAATTGATTAAACATCTGCAACAAGCTCAACGGGACAGTGATCAGAGCCTAAAATGTCGGTATGAATATCAACACTTTCAAGCTTATCATCAAGCGAAGAAGAAGTGATAAAATAGTCAATACGCCAGCCTGCATTCTTCTCTCTTGCCTTAAATCGGTATGACCACCATGAATAAACACCCTCTTTATCGGGATTAAAATATCGGTATGTATCGGTAAAACCGCTGTTAAGAAGAGCAGTCATTTTTCCTCTCTCCTCGTCGGTAAATCCTGCATTTTTGCGATTGGTCTTTGGATTTTTTAAGTCAATTTCATTGTGTGCAACATTCAAATCTCCGCACATAATAACAGGCTTTTTACTGTTTAATTCAAGCAGATATTTTCTGAAATCATCCTCCCACTCCATTCTGTAATCGAGCCTTTTCAGCTCGTTTTGCGAATTTGGAGTGTAACATGTAACAAAATAAAAATTATCAAATTCAGCCGTAATCACTCTGCCCTCTTTATCGTGCTGTTCAACACCGATTCCGTTTGTAACAGATAATGGCTTTTGCTTCGTGAACAATGCAGTACCCGAATAGCCCTTTTTCTCGGCATAATTCCAGTACTGAAAGTAGCCGTCAAGCTCTAAGTTAATTTGTCCTTCCTGAAGTTTAGTTTCCTGTAGGCAAAAAATATCTGCATCGGCTTCTTTAAAATAATCAAGAAATCCCTTTGTTACGCAGGCACGAAGTCCGTTTACGTTCCACGAAATAAATTTTTTCATATTATCACCTAAATAAAATTTTGATTATATTAATAGTATAATGCATTTAAAACTTTTTGTACAGGCAAATTTTTAATCTAATAAGAATATTATTTAACAGATTATTTCGGTGGTGATAATATGTTTGAAATACTAAGTTTTCTAAGTCAATACATTTGCTTTTTCATTCTTCATGTCTGCTCAGGAGGTTCGTTTCCAAAGCCGCTCTCTGAAAAGCAGGAAAAAATCTACCTTGAACGCTGTGCAAACGGCGACAAGGAAGCACGAAACAAGCTTGTTGAACACAATTTGCGGCTTGTTGCACATATTATAAAAAAATACTACGGAACACAGAGCGAACAGGACGATCTTGTTTCAATAGGGACAATCGGACTTATCAAGGCTGTTGACACATATGATATGAAAAAAAACATACGTCTTAGCTCCTATGCAAGCAGATGCATTGAAAAAACAATCCCCTCGCAACGGCTCTAAATTATGTAAAACAGGAAAATTCAGCTCCTAATCAGTCAAATTGGAATGTTTTTAGAAAAATTTCAGACAGGTTATTTATTTTATATAAAAGCACAAAAAATAAAGTTAAATTTTCACCCTTGTACATACACACATTTAATTTTGCTCATCCTCTGAAGTTAACCGAAGCAGAAAAATTTCTTCAAAAATACAAAACATTAGAAGAAATACCGACAACTGCTGAAAAGCTAAAATATTTACGCATTAAAAAGTCACTGCTTCAGCGTGAAGTTGCTGAATTTACAGGGATAAATGAAAGTACATATATTGGTTATGAAAATCCCGACAGGGATTATTATCCAATAGATAAAATGAGAAAAATCGCAGAATTTTATAATATTGATATTAAAAATCTTTTGGATTCTTATAATCTATTTCTATATAATGGACAAGGCAGACAAATAAAAGAATTGAGGACAAGTCTTGGTTTTACACAATATGAATTCGGTAAACTTTTAGGAGTAAAGCCATATATGGTTAAGAATTGGGAAAGTGAGAAAGTAAGAATTTCTAAAAGTTCGTGGATAAAATTATAATCCATAAATGTCTCGAATAATTTACTATAAGATTTTTTTGACTTTTGCACTTGACATATTTTCTAAAAAAGCCTATACTATTAAATAAGAAAAATTGTTAGGAGGCGTCCATTATTAGTACTTTATTTGATATTCCTGAAAAATTACAAAAAGATATTGTAAACTGTATAAATGCAGCCGTTGGTGATGAAATTAAGGAAGATATTGCATCTAGCAAACTCATCTTTCATAACAATACTAAATTTCGTATTTGGGATATATTATATTCTAAAATATATGAAGAACTTCCTTTTCTGAATTGTAGCACAGGCATGGCTAAAAGAGGTCCATGGAATATGGCGGTTGCTTTTCACAATGAAACTAATATATTATTTACTTTTATGAGAGAAGGGCGATATAAAGAATTACACCGCTCGATTGCCAGACGCAAGAGACATCATTATTTAGATGCATTAGCTCAAACTTTTAATAGCGATTTATCTGCTCCTACCAAACAATTATCAATTTTTGAAAGAAGCGACTTTATTGACCAAGACAAAATGCCTGAGACAATTGAAAAGATTTTAACAAGCCTAGAAAAAGAGTCATCAATCGTAAAAAATCATGTTTTAGTACTCTTTGATAGTTATAATTTCTCCTTAAGTTCAGTAAGAGCTGTGATTGTCGATAGTGATCTTAATATAGTTGAAGAGAAAAGTTGGAATCAACACATTATAGTTAATGAAAGCTCTGTTGTTGATAAAATTGATAAATTAGATTTGCCTGCAAATAATCCAAGTAAGGGATTAAAATTAACTGCCAAAGCAAATGCCAGAAAAAGAACAACGGAATTGCGCAAGGGGGATACAGAAAAAAATAATATAGGTTAATTTACATTTCGGAAGGAAATAGGACTAATATGACAAATAATTTACAATTTAACAGCGAAAGATTAAAAAAAGCTCGAATGTATCGAAGTATGACTGTTGCCGAACTTGCAGATAAAATTGGTTGTCAAAGACAAACAATTTCAATGTATGAAAATAAGAAAATTCACAAACCTGATGACTCAACAATTAGAAAATTATCATCAGCATTGCATTTTCCTGAAAAATATTTTTATGAACAAAATGCTAATATAAATATTGGCTCGACATATTTTCGCTCTCTTTTAACTACAAATAAAAAATATCGTAGTGAGCAAGTTCAAAAAATAGAGTTTGTTTCACAAATATATGATTTTCTCAATGATTATGTTGAATTCCCATGTTTGAACTTGCCACAAATTGAACCTGGTTCCACACCTGAAAATGCTGCAAATGTTTTACGTAATTATTGGGGATTAGGCGATAAACCTATTCAAAATATAGTATATGAAGTTGAGCAAAATGGTATTATTGTTACTTCATTCGAAACATCAACAAACGATATAGATGCCTTTAGTCAATTTATTAATAATCATGATGAAAATCTTTTTATTATAGGATATTCGAATAATAAAACTTCTGCGGCAAGAATTCATTTTGATATTGCCCATGAGCTAGGACACATTTGTTTACATGATTGGAGCGAAGACTTAGAATTATTAACAAAAGAAGAATTTAAAGAACGTGAACAAGAAGCTCATAACTTTGCATCGGCTTTATTATTACCCGAAACATCCTTCAAGAAAGATGTTATTCATAATCCAACTAGTATTCCTTATTACACTCAGCTTAAAAAGAAATGGAAAGTATCCATATCAGCAATGATACGACGTTCCTTTAACTTAGGGATTATTACCTATGATGAATATCAAATGTTATACAGAGTACTTCAAAGACGTGGTATGCGAAAAGTAGAGCCATTAGATGATTCTTTAATAACTGCTTCTCCCTCTTTGTTAAAGACTTCTGTACAATTGTTATTAGAAGAAAAGGTTTTTACTCCCGAAGAATTTATGAATGAGCTTTCTTTTTCATATAATTTAAGCCTATATCCAGAAGAGGTTGAGTTTTTGCTTGATTTGCCAAATGGAACATTAAAAACTTCTAAAATTATACCTATTCATAATTTACACCTAAAATAAGATAGATTATCTTCATTTTATTGAACTTAGTACAACATTTACTAACTATTTCTCAAATCTTTCTGAACATCATTAAGCAACTCCAATTTTTGATTTTTAGGGCAGGTTAGCTTTTTTATGTATGTACTTACAGCTTCTGCGTGAACTTTTGCAACTCTGCTTTTCAGTTCATTGATGTTTTCTTCACCCTTAGGGTAATGTACTACAACATTCAAATTAACCTGCCCTCCCTTCAATATAAAATATGGTTTACTATTTGTCCGTTATGTTAGAAATTGCAATTATTATCTTGTAATTTTTCATCAACGGACATTTCATTTATCACGGTACATAATAATTTTTTTACATTATTAAACTCGTTCCAACGGTCAGCAGTCATATATCCTGTCTGTTCCAAAAATCCCTGTGCGTTATTTAATGATTTAATTAACTTTTTCATCTCAACTTTCATATAGCGTCTTGTAATAACTTTGTTTTTCATAATAATCAATCCCATCTTTTTAAATTAAATTGTTCATAGGTGATGTTGTTCAATTCGAGCTCATTGCCATTTTCATCTTCACACCTAACATTGTTCGTATATGAATAGAACGGTTCACGATTTTTAACAAGATTCTTAACCTCACTATGAGTAAGATATATTGCAACGGGTCTTTTAATTCCTTTTGAACAGGTGTACAACTTAAAATTCGGTGGATAAAACTTTAATCTGCCACCTTTGACAATAGATTTTTTATTGTCAGAAGTCTGATTATTTTCAAATATATCAACATCAGAAAATCTCGCTGAAAAATATGCTCCGAAATTATCTGAAAATGGTATATTACTTATCCATACCATACCCATACCCAAAATTTTATTGAGTTTGCTTTGTTCTATAAATATCGGTCTGTATGAATGGTATTTTATTAGCACGTGAATATGCCATGTACCATTTTGTTGTGGTTCAATTATTCGGATATACTCAAAATCGGGATATTTGTATGAAAACCTTGCCCAAAAGTCCTTAAAATCCTTATTAGCCTGTCTATAATCAGTCATTTCACTTCCATAAGTCAAAACAATATGCTTCTCTGTAAAGTCGCCTACAAAATTGTTATTGATAATACGCCTGAGTGTGATAAATGTTTTTTGATTAATATATCTATCTGCTTTTGAATTTTTATCTGACTTATAATGATGAACCTCACCTGTACTTATATCAACATACATTTCCTTACTTAATTTCCTATATTTTGATAAGTTATAATTAGTCTTATCTGTCGTAATCGCTTCTACAACATTATTTGTGATATACACTTTTGAAACTGCGTCATCAGGTATTTTTAGAGGCTTGACTTTTTTTATTTTGATTTTTCTGTTTGTGTTTTCAAAACTTTCCATTTTTAAAACTCCTTTCAATGTTCTACTATTAATAACGGAACAGAGGAGTTAAAACAGCTTAATTTTTTTTAATTTTATCAAATTTCTTATATTTTTCAGAAGTTAGAGCGTTAAAATATATAAATACAGGAACTTTCTTAAAGCCTGAATTTCTAAAGCTATTATAATCCGTTAGTAATATCATATTTCATATAAATGACCTCTGAAAACCTTGCAAATAAAAAAGCTGACAAAACATCACGCAAGACATTTTGACAGCTATAGAAAAAGCTCCTCTACTTCGAGGAGCTAAACTATTAAAATTATATTAATTTAATGAGTATTATTTGCTGTTATATTTAATTCTGTTACAAAAAGATTTTCATCAAATTCAAAACTTAAAGTTCCTCCGTCTATATTATAAGCTACAGAACCAGAGGATAAAAAATTATATATCGGTTCTCCAAGCTTTGCATAAACATCATCATATGTACTGTTTCCGTTAATATTTCCATAACACAGACCTGTTTTATTAGTTGAAGATAAATATGTAACGTTCAAAGATACTATTTTATTCGTTTCTATAAGAACTGTAACACTGAAGCCGTCAAACGTATATACATACCACTTATCAGAAGCAGTTATCACATCATCAGTTTGCTCTCCAAAATGATTTTTAACACTGTCAAAATCCTGTCCAAGATAATTGATACTTTCAAAATCAATAATTGAATCTTCTGCTTTTGATAAATAAAACTTACCGCCAATATCCCATAACGCATTGTCTCCTTTTGTAATCACCGTTGTTTCAAGATAAATTTCATTATCATTAAACTTAATTATACCATTACCGCTGTTTAGCCAGCTATCATTATCAAAGCTAAATGTACCTACTCCATCAATAACACGGCAGGTAACATTATCTAACCGAGCAATCCAACTATAAGCAGGGTTCGATTTTCTTGTAAAGGTAAAACGAACTACATCATATTTAACTGAAACAATTTCAAGCATACTACCGCCGACATCTGCAAAGTCATCCTTAGTTTTGCCTTTGTCGTACCATAACCCTATATATTTGCTGTAATCTACTTTTTGATTTGTATTTGAAGAAGAAATGGAAGATGTCTGCGAATTATTATTTTTTGATATATTAGGCATTAAAAATAATATTAAGATTATTCCTGCAATTACGAAAACAAATAATGCTATTACTGAAATCAAAAAAACTAGTTTCTTTTTTACCTTAATCTCTTCTCCTGTTTTGACATCAATCAGCTTTGTCATACAGTAAGGGCAGAAAGCTGATTCAACAGGCAATTCTTTGCCACAATTACGACAATACTTTGTATCCATATTTGTTCACTTCCCTAATGTAAATATTATACATAAAATGGAATAAAAATACAAGAAAAAAGATAGTCCTTGCATACACAAGAACTATCTTTCTGAAGTATACTTATTTAATTTCAAAAGTATCAAGCACGCTGTCCATCATATTCATAGCATCAATATATTTCTGATTGGCAGCTTCATCCTCAATTATTCCAAGTCCCGTAGGATATTCTATATAAAAATTATATTTATCATTAGAGTCTAATAATTCTGCTGAAATAAAGTCGTCAACTCCTGTTGTTTTTACAATAGAGAAAAGAAGTCCGGAACTGCCCGTATCACCTTGTTCGTGATTATATTTTTCATAAAAAGTAACTGTGTCACCTATTTCTTCATATACATATTCATCAGGAACAACAATTGAATAATCGCCAAATGAAACTCTGACACTGTTCTTTAGGCGTTCTTCATAATCAGCAATAAGCTGTACATTAAATTTTTCAATTTTGCTTAACATATCCTCTGAAAAATCCTTGGGATTAATCGTACCATTGTACCAGCTTTGAGAGTTAAAATACTCCTGTATATAGTCGGTATCAAACTTTCTGCCATGACGAGCGTAAATTTCATTTCGAGCAAGCTCAAGCTCGTCCTCGCTCAAATCATCAATGTCTTTGTTTGACAATTTCAT
The DNA here is from genome assembly GCA_947369085.1 of uncultured Clostridia bacterium. Taxonomy (GTDB): domain Bacteria; phylum Bacillota; class Clostridia; order Oscillospirales; family Acutalibacteraceae; genus Ruminococcoides. The sequence continues at coordinate 72,964 of CANBJR010000003.1, forward strand.
TTTATCGCTGTCAGGAAGTATATATTCATCATCCTTTGATGATGTAGTGGGTGCCTTTGTTGGTGATTCGGTTGCTGCATATAAATTGTTAGTTGCCTTCTCTGTACTAGTTTCTGCTTTAGTTGAATTAAATTCTGTCAAATTTTCTTTATCGTGCTCAGACATAGGCTGTAATTGAAGTTCATCCATATTCTCATCATATGAAAGAGTTACATTTTTATATTTCATAATGGTTATATTATCGCTATTGGATTTTATATAATTAATTGATGCGTGCCAATTTTGTATATTTTCTGCGGTATATTCATCTCCTGATGCAATTACTCCGCAATATGTACCAATGCGCACAGCGCTTTCATTGTTTAACTTACTTACAAAAATAGAAGAAATATTATCAACTTTTTCATTTTGTGAACCTATAGTTTCAAAAATATTAATTAAATATCCGTTCCCTTTATATAATTTTGAATCTAAAAATTCATTTTCTTCCCAGTCATCAGGATTAAATTTTACTGTTACACCCTCTGCTTGTGTCATAGCTTCACTTAATTTTTCTGAAAATTCGATATATGTGAAATCAAATAAATTTTCTGTTGTTTCAGTTGACTGACTGCCATTTAATGCAGAAATCACAAGAACAATCCCTGTAGTAATCATTACAACTGCAAGCACTGCCGCAACGCAAATTATTATCAGTTTTTTAGTGTTTATTCTTTTTTTGCTTGGTATAATTTCCCGACTATTTATCATAATCATACAGTACGGACAAAATTCTGCTTCAATAGGCAATTCTTTTCCACACTTCGGGCAATATTTTTTAGACATTTTAAATCACTCCCATATTAATTATACATAATATATAAGAAAAGTACAAGTAAAAAGATAATCCGAGCGAATACCCGAATTATCTCTTAAACTTTTTAGCTAAAATTAGATTTTCTTGTTTCCATTTAATTTTGTTATATAGTTTATTAGTATCTCACGATTTTCTTTTCTATTTCCCATATGAAAGGCAAATTTAAACTGTTCACCATTGTTTAATAAGATTTTAAAAGGTGATTCCATAGGACCACTGCATGGAACGATACTTACTATTTTGTTAAGAGGAATACTTAAATAGTCAGTTCCTGCAAGAGATAGCAAACCAATGCCTACAGCGTTTAACAATCCTTTTTTCTCAAAGATGAGCCTTTGATTAGTTAAGATAATATTACCGCTTGTTGCTATGCCATTTCTATATGCACCTAATTGAATAAAAATAATTGACTCATTCGGAAACAAGGGAGTTTTTAAACGAGTGTTAACCTTGCTGGGTATTTTGCTTGCTTGAGAATCATTTTGTGGATAATTATCAGTAGTGCTATTTTCATCGCTGTTTGCAGAATAAATTGGGGAGGTAAAACTATCAATAGAATTATTAAACGTTCCATTTACCGAATTTAACTGCAATGATGTATTTTTCTTTTTAAAGTGCAACACTAAAAAAATGATGCCGCCAAGTATCAATACAATACCTATTATTAAAAAAATAACAGTAGTAATCTGATATGTAAACTCTTCCTGTTGTGCTGCTCTTATCCCACGATATGCACGTGTAACAGAATATACGGCAGCAGACGGTCTATTCTTATAGTGAACAAGAGAAAAAACTAGCGAAATAACACCAAGAGCAAAAGATGATATTGATATGCACAGAAAAGTTTTTGTATAATTTTTCATATGTGTACTCCTTGTCTACTTTACCTCTTTAAAAAATAAGTCTATATATTCCATAGCATTGCTATCTGTCATTAAATCAGAATCATTTGCCTTTACAGTGAATACTGAAATTTTTTGGTTTTTCTGATTATATGTATATGTTATATATGCTTCATGCGGATTACTCTCATCAATAGCTTTATAGACACATCTGACAACTACATCATCATCACTTAGATATCCATTTTCTTTAAAAGCCTTTACATCATCTTCAGGTGCTATCTCCCATTCTTCAGTCACATCAACACCTAATTTCTCATATGCTTTTTTAAATGTTTCTGCAATAGGCATATTGGGATATTCTGATAAACTTCCATTTTTGACTGATTCAATAGGGTCTTGTGAACCACATCCGGTTATTAATAGAGTTAAAACTATTATCATTGATAAAATTAAAGATACTTTTTTCATTATTAATGATTCCTTTCTGTTTTTCAATTTTTTTAATAATTAAGTAATAAAATATTTATTGTCTGTAAATTCACGGTATTGTATTCAAATTAATGCAATTATCCTTTTAGCAATTTCTTCATTATCTTCCTTGAAAATACTGGATTTTCTTTCTTTGTATTTATCGTTTACAGGTAATTCTTCATTCAGGTCTGTATTGAGCCATTTAATTTTAACTTCATTATCACAGTTTTCATAACCTTGATGCGAATTTGAGTTTTTAAAAGTGTCAGTAACTACACCAATTGCTTTTATTTTCATAGGATTAGTTGTTATATAAAATGACTTGATGTAAATAATATCTCCTATTTTAATTTTCTTCATTAACTCATAATACTTTGGCTGTTCCTGTTCAGACCAGCCTATACAAACAAAATTTTCCTTGAAAAAATTATCAAACTGATTATTTGTGCCATTAAAAAATGACCCCATTCCCCAAATTGCCATAAATATAGCACTCCTTTGATTAAAATATTTTTAAATTACAGGCAACAACTGCATTACCTGACAAAATCAATAAATCTTCTACTGATTTCAAGATAATTTTATCACAAATACTGCTATTAGTCAATATTAAATGCTTTTGGTTAATTTATTTTTTGTTCTAAAAAGTATAAAATAAATATAAAAGCATTTTGAGGTTTTTGCTTATGGATAGAAATATTGACTATGCAGCACTTGGTAAGCGAATAAAGAATAAAAGAGTTGAAAACAAGCTTACACAGGAACAGCTCGGTGAAATGTGTGAGCTTTCTTCGGCTCATATAGGTCACATTGAAAGAGGTACACGTATTTTATCTGTTGATGTACTTTTCAAAATATCACAGGCACTTAATGTGAGTATTGATTATCTCCTTTTTGATTCAATTGAAAATAATAATATTCTTACTAACATTATTCCTACTTTGAAAACTTGTGATAAATCAAAAGTTAATAACTTTCTTAATACCGTACGTGTGCTTGCAGATAATATTGACAAACTTTAACTGTTGAATTAAAGATAAATATGTAAAATAATAACCGTCTTTGATTAAATTATAATCAAAGGCGGCTTTTTTGTCCTGTGCTGTCAGCACAGTTTTTTAATTTTTACAGTATTAAATCAATTATTCATCATAATGACCTTTGCAGGAAGCAATAACAATTGCACCATCCTTTTCACGATAAACAATTCTGTTTGTATCGTCAATCCTCCTGCTCCACCAACCGCTTAAATTTCCTTTTAACGGCTCAGGTTTTCCAATACCCTCAAAGCAATTGCGCTGAATATCCTTTATAATTGTATTCAGGCGCTTTAACGTCTTTTTATCCTGCGTTTGCCAATAACAATATTCTTCCCACGCACATTCATCCCAAAGTAATTTCATAACATTATTCCTCTATCAATTCATGTTCGGTCAAAATTGCTCTGCCCGATTCAATATCAGCAATTACAGAGTTCAAATGTTTCATATTACTTTCGGAATAAAACGGGTCAGCCGAAATTTCAAAAGGAATTCTTTTTTCACGGCTTACTTTCGTTGCAAATATTGTAAATGCGGTGGTCATACTCATACCCATATCCTTACAAACCTGCTCCATACTTTTTTTCAGGTCTGAATCCATACGAAAATTTACCATAGATTGTGCCATACAAAACACTCCTTATTTCTTGATAGCTTAATTATATTACATTGTAAAGCAAATGTCAATATTATGCTTTACAACATTATATGTACACAATTAAGAATTATAATGACTTTTTTAATTCAAGTGCATTCTGATAACGATTATCGGGAATAGTCTGCGTGCATTTTACTATAACCTTTTTAAGCTTGCCGCTATACAGCTTCCTTTCGGGCGGCTCTCCTGTGAGCATTACATTCATAAGCTTGCCGAGAGCATAAATATCCGTTCTTGCGTCCGTTTGGTTGAGTCCATACTGTTCGGGAGCTGCATATCCATGAGTTCCAAGCATTTTTGTATCTTCGCTTTGATAGGGTTTGTAAAGCCTTGCAGCGTCAAAATCAATGAGTTTTACTACTCCTTTTTGGTTAATCATTACATTTTCAGGCTTAATATCTTTATGTATAATTCTATTTGAATGCAGAAAATCAAGTGCATCACACAATTCAGATATTATTCTTTTTACACCTACAGGCGAATATAAATTATCCTTAAGATAGTCATAAATTGTCTGTCCGTCAATATATTCCTCAAGAGCAATAACGCCATCTTTGGTCTTAACAACATCATAGACATTTGAAATGTTTTGGTGAAAAAGGCTTCGCAAAACAAAATAAACCTCTCCTGACCCCTCTACAGACCTCCTAACGAGGCTTTTACCCAGTTCTTTGTGTCGGTAAACTATAATTGGAGATTTATTAGGTTTATTCAATGCCTTAACAAACTGATATTGTTCTTTTAATACATTGTCAATCCAGTTATCATTCATAAATTCTGCTCCGATTTCTTATTGATTATTTTATTATATCATGTTAAACTGTTTATGAAAATACAATTAAAGGAAATGAGTAAAATGAAATTTAAATCAACCTCGGACTTACTGAAAGAACTTTCAGCCACAGAAAACTTTGATGAATTTGCAAAAGAAAATAAAGATTATATGATTAGTAAGTCTTTGTCAGAGCATTTATGTGAACTGCTTATAGAAAAGAAGCTTAAAAAGTCAGAAGTAATTAAAAAATCAGAGATTAGCAGTGACTATGCTTATCAAATATTTTCGGGGACAAAATCTTCTCCAACAAGAGATAAGCTTATTTCACTTGCAATCGGTATAGGATTATCAGTTGGTGAAACAAGCGGACTTTTGAAGCTTGCAGGACTAATGCCGCTGTACGCAAAAAATCTGCGTGACAGCATTATTATTTTTGGAATTAACAACAGTAAAAGCGTTTGCAAGATAAATGAAATGCTGTTTGAAAAAGGTGAAACAACTTTAAATTAAGCTATTAAACTTAAATATAGATATATAAATATCAAAAATTAAATTCTTTTTGCAATTTACAGTATTTTGATTTATAATAAGGTTAAAGTTGAGCGAATTCGCTTTTGCCTTATTATTTTTTTACATCATTAGAGCCGTTGCGATATATAACTCAATATTATACTACATAACAAAGAAGGATTATAAAATGAGATTTGAAGATGATAAAAGAAAATTTGCAATTTATTCAAGAAAATCTAAATTTACAGGCAAGGGCGAAAGTATTGCCAATCAAATTGAATTGTGTAAGCGTTATATACAAACTCATAATGAAAATGTGAGAGACGAAGATATTATTCTTTTTGAAGACGAAGGTTTTTCGGGAGGTAATGTTAAAAGACCTCAATTTCAGTTAATGATGTCTGAATTAAGAAATAAAAAAATTAAAGCTGTTGTTTGTTATCGACTTGACAGAATCAGCCGTAAAATAAGCGACTTTTCAAGTATGATTGACGAATTTGCAGAATATGATGTTGCTTTTGTATCTATAAAAGAGCAGTTTGATACAAGTAGTTCTATGGGAAAGGCTATGATGTATATTTCCTCAGTCTTTGCACAGCTTGAGCGTGAAACAATAGCCGAAAGAATAAGAGATAATATGCACGAGCTTGCAAGAACAGGTCGGTGGCTTGGAGGAGTTCCTCCAACAGGATATACCAGTATTCCGATTGTTGGTAGCGTAACTGTTGATGGTAAAGCACGAAAGGCATATAAACTTGACCTAATAAAAAATGAAGCTGCTTTAGTAAAGCAACTTTTTGAAGTTTTTCTTGAAACTAACTCATTAACTAAAACAGAAACATATTTTTTGCAGAATCATATTACTACTAAAAACGGAAAGAATTTTTCACGATTTACAATAAAAGGAATCCTACAAAATCCTGTTTATATGGCTGCTGATAAAGACTCTTTTGAATATTTTAATAATTTAAATGTTGATGTTTACGCAAATGAAGATGACTTCAACGGCAGATACGGAATAATAGCGTATAATAAAACCTTGCAAAAAACTGGTCAGGCAAACAAAGTGCGTGATATGAATGAATGGATTATAGCCATTGGCAAGCACAAACCTATCATAAGCGGTGCCGACTGGGTTAAAACACAAGCTTTATTAGAACAGAATAAATCAAAATCATACAGAAAACCCAAAAGCAATGTTGCTCTTTTATCGGGATTATTATACTGCGGAAATTGCGGAAATTATATGCGACCAAAACAAAGTCAAAGACTTAATGCAAGCGGTGAAAAGATATACAGTTATCTTTGTGAAACCAAAGAAAAAAGCCGAATGCATAATTGTCAGATGAAAAATCCAAATGGTAACACTCTTGACAGACTGGTATGTGAAGAAATAAAAAAGTTATCTGAGGATAGCTCTGAATTTATCGGGCAATTAAAACAGACAGAAAAAGAATTTTTATCAAACAACAGCGAATATAACAGTCAGCTTGACATTTATAAAAACGAATATGAGGAAAACCAAAAACAAATTGAAGCACTTGTAATGGCTCTGGCAAAATCAGCCGAGATGCCTGCCTATGATTATATCAACAAAGAAATCGCAAAGCTTGATTGTAAAAACAAGGAGTTAATCAATAAAATTGATGATTTAGAAAAAATCACGGGAAACAATTCTATGTCAGATACTGAATTTAATCTACTTGAAGAACTACTTGCCTCTTTTAGCAAAACATTTGATGTTATGAGTATAGAAGAAAAAAGAGCGGCACTCAGAACATTTATTGAGCGTGTTGTATGGGACGGCAAACAGGTTCATATTTATCTTTTTGGTTCAGAGGAAAAAGAGAATTTGAACAATATTATTGAAGACATAAATTCAAACTCTTTTGACGGCTGTGAAGAGCCGCAAGGAGGGGATTGCGAATGAAATCCTTATGCACTTTCGCAATGTAAAAAAGAGCGCTCAGGACATTTCGCTGAACGAAACAATAGACACAGACAAAGACGGTAATCCGCTTACTTTGCTTGATATTATGGCGGTTGACGACAATATAATCGACACGCTGGACTTAAAATTTAACAGCAGAAAGCTTGGACAATACATTAACGAAGAGCTTGATGAGCGTGAGAAAAAAATTATAATTCTTCGTTACGGACTGGACGGAAACGAGCCTATGACGCAAAAAAATGTCGCAAAGCTCTTAAATATTTCAAGGTCTTATGTAAGCAGGATTGAAACACGTGCCCTAAAAATTTTGAAAAAACGCTTTGACAGCAGTTCAAATTTGTAATCTGAACTGTTCTATGAATAAATTATCTTTACTGCGGGCGACCAAAAAAGGTCGCCCCTGATTATATTATTTTACCTTTTTCAAAGTAATGGTATGGTTGTTGTATGAAAGGTCAAGCTTATCGCCCTTTGGGTTGTAATCAAACGTGTAATTTTGAGCAACCTCAGGTATAAAAACAACAAAGGATTTTTCATCAGCTACACAAACGCCTTTTATTTCTGCGTTTTTATCTGAATTACTGATTTTCAGCATTGCCGTATCTCCGTCAAATTCAAGATTCACCTCTGCACCGCCATCAAGTTTTGCCCCCCACTTTGATGACCTCAGCTCATTTACGTAGCCGGAAGTATCAGTTGTGCACGCAGAAAAAACAAAACATACTGAAATTAACAGAACAGCGACCAATTTTTTCAAAATTCTCACCCGTTTCGGAATATAATTAGTTTTAATATTGCTTTCAGATTAAATATATTAAAATTTAAAATTCTTTATTACCCATTTACAGTTTTGTTATAATTCTTGAATAGCATAATAACTTCTGCTATAGTAAATAAAGTACTACTAATTAAGTCGCAATAAAAGTTACTTTTGATTTTTGAAACGGAGTGAAATATTTTGCAGAATGAAATCAAAGAAAATTGTAATGTTTTTGAAAAAAACGGAGAAGTTTTAAATGCAGGCTGGGCACGAACTCCGGTTTTTGAATACAACCGAAATTTGAGCAAAACATTTGGTAAACACGGTGAAAGCGACAGCTACTTTATAAACAACGGAGAAGTATCTCTTTATCTTTCAGTTGAAAATTACGGAATGGAGTTTGCAATTAAAATTGCTGTTGCCGACCTTAAAAGAGGCGGAGTTATCAGCGACTGTGTTGTTAAAAAATTTGTTCTGTTTAAAAATGAGCTTCCTGAGTCAGGCAACAATGGCGAACTGCTGTACACCGACAGGCGTATTCAGCTGCAGCTTACAAACACAACCGACGGACGTTTTTTAAAATGCGACTTTTTTGATTTTGGCGGACTAAAAAATCTTTACTTCAATATAACTCTTAAAAAGGTATGCGGTGAAAGCCTTAATGAATTAGCTCCGTTTGAGCGTGACAGAAAATATTTTTATCTTAAAAGGTTTGTTCCTAAGTTTATTGCAAGCGGAGTAATCCGTATAGGAGGACTTGAATATTCTTTAAATGAAAATAGTGCAAGAGCTTATTTTGACTGGACGCGTTTTTCAAAGCCAAGAAAGCACAACTATCAGAGGTTAAGCTCTGACTGCATAATCGACAACAAACGATTTTCACTTTGCCTTGCCAGCAGAGTCGGCGACAACCGATACGGTAACGAAAACTGCTTTATTTTAGACGGAAAGCTTGAAAAACTGCATCAAATAAATGTTAAAGGCACAAACGGCAGACTAAACAGACCATGGTATTTTACAGCAGGAATTTCTGCTGTTGACATCACGTTCAAACCGTTTACGGTTAAAGGTGAGCCTATGGCTGCCGTTATGGATAAAACAACTGTAGTTTTCGGTAGACTTTACGGACATATTAAACGTGTTGACTACGATAATCCGCTTGTGCTCGACAACACTCAGGCACATATGATTTTTACCCAAATTTAACGTACATAGCAAAAGGACTGCTTCACTTTAAAATGAAACAGTCCTGTTTTTAATATAAACTTTTATAAAAATTAATCCGTAAGTCTTGCCATCATTGCAAAAGCCGTAATAAAGCTGATTAGCAAATAGAACAGCAGAGCAAATAACGAGCCGTATGAAATAAAATTGATAGATACTATTGTAAGAATTGAAAATACTCCAAGCAAACAGCAAATAATAGAAACAATATTTTTCAGATTTCTTTGCTTATCAAGCGCGCAAAAGAAAAATCCCACTATCGGTATAACAAGGAAAACGAAGAACATTGGAAGTGCCGAGCTAAAGGCTGCCCCCAGTGCTCCCTCGGGAAAATCACCGCCAAGGTAACCTAACATATCAAATACGGTTGCATAAAATCCAAGCTTAGTGGGATCGGGATTGGGAATCTGTACAAAAGTAAATGTACAAAAAAGAATCTGTGCAAGAAATAAAACGCATTGGGCAATTCTTAGTCTTTTTCTCGTCTTATTTTCAGGCTTTTTTAACATATTTATCCTCCGAAATTTTTAACAAATTACTTAATAATAATATTATATCACAACTTTCGTCATTGCACAATAGACAAATTTGTGATATAATACAAATGTTATTTTTATTGGGAGTGATCTAAAATGAGTTATATAAACGAATCAATAATTTATAATATTTATCCGCTCGGATTTTGCGGAGCACCGAAAGATAATGACGGAAAACTTGTTTACAGGCTTGACAAAATTTACGACTGCATTGAACATCTTAAAAAAATGTCTGTAAATGTTCTTGTGTTTAATCCACTGTTTGAAAGCTCACGTCATGGCTATGATACTATCGACTACAGAAAGGTTGATTGCCGTCTTGGCGATAATAATTCTTTTAAGAAAATTTGCAAGACACTTTACGATAACGGAATCAAGGTAATTCTTGACGGAGTTTTCAATCACGTTGGCAGAGATTTTTTTGCATTCAAAGACGTTCAGCAAAACCTTGGAAATTCACGTTACTGCAACTGGTTTCAAAATCTCAACTTTGGCGGCAGCAGTCCAAAAGGCGATCCGTTTTGGTACGAGGGCTGGGCAGGACACTATGACCTTGTAAAGCTCAATCTGCAAAACGACGAAGTTGTTAATTATCTGCTCGACTCTGTTAAATTCTGGATTGACGAATTTGATATTGACGGTTTAAGACTTGACGCTGCCGACTGTATTGACCTTGAGTTTTTTAGAAAACTGCGCAACGTATGCAAGTCAAAGAAGCCTGACTTTTGGCTTTACGGTGAAATCACACACGGCAACTACAACAGATGGGCTAATAATGAGCTCCTTGATTCGGTAACTAACTACGAATGTTACAAGGGCATTTACTCAAGTCACAACGACCACAACTACTTTGAAATTGCGCACTCACTCAACAGGCAGTTTGGTAACGGCGGAATTTACCGCAACATTTACACCTATAATTTCGTGGATAACCACGATGTAAACAGGATTGCAAGTGACTTGAAAGACAAAAATCATCTTGCTAATGTCTATACGCTTATGTACACAATGCCCGGTGTGCCGTCAATTTACTATGGCAGTGAATACGGAATTGCGGGAAAACGTACGCAACACAGCGACTATGAGCTTCGCCCATGTCTTGACCTTAACAATGTTGAAAATGCAAATTATAATTTGCTCAATCACATAATTAAGCTCGGCAAAGTCAGACTTGCTCTTGACGCACTTAAATACGGTAATTTTGATAATGTCAACATTATGAACGAAAAGCTTGTTTACAAGAGATTCACAGACAATCAGACTGTATTTGTTGCATTCAACCTCACAAACCACGATGATACAATTGGCTTTGACACAGGCTGCAATGCAAAGCTTACTGATGTTCTGAACGATAACGAGGTATTTGACGTCAACGGTTATTTTGAGCTTTCAATGAAACCATATTCCTCAAGGATTCTTGTTGTTAATGACGGCGGTTTTAAGGTGGATTTTGATGTTAAAAGTGAAGTAAAAGCCGTTAAGGCTGACGCTCCAAAAGAGGCTGAAAAGATCGTACAAAAACTTGAATATGTTAAGAAAGGCAGATACCTTCACTTTAAAGGGACGGAATATGAAGTGTTGGGCGTTTCAATCCACAGCGAAACAGGTGAAAAGCTTGTTATATATATGAGCGTTGACGGAAAAGACACCCTATGGGCAAGACCTTATGATATGTTTACTGATATTGTTGAATATAACGGCAGTATGGTTAATCGTTTTACTCTGCTATCTTAAAACAACAAAGCTGTAACAGATTAAATGTTCTGTTACAGCTGTTTTATTATGATAAAATATTTATTATTATATTTCTTTGTCTAAGCTTAAAGCATCAAGTAACTCCTGCGCCTTCTTTTTTGCTATTTCCCCTGATTTTATTGAAAAATCTTCATTAATATAAAATTTACGATTCTCTATATCTTTTAGTATATCGGTAATCGGCTTCTGTTCATTAGGTTTTGCTGAAATAATTTTACGGGCGCACTCACACGCAATTGAAAACTCAGCAATGCGTTCGGATTTAAGAGAGTCGTAGTATTTATTTTTTAACTTTTCCCAATAGTTCTGATAATCATAAACAAGGATATTTGAAATTATTTTCCAGACATTCCAACTGTTAAAAATTGATTCCTTATCAAATACCTGAGAAATGTATCCTATGTACGGATAGACAATTAAAGGATTTTCTTCACTGATTTTTTCGAGAATCATTTGTGCCCAAAGATTCATTGAGTTTGATTCCCTTAGCATAATATCAGTTATGACAGGAATAAATAACACGTCTTTTTGAGCAAGATCGATATAATATTCATCATCTTCTCGTTTTCTAAGTTCAAAGTAAATTCTTTCTAAACCCATAAATACTCTCATTTCATTTTTTATTTTTATTTGAAATTTATTTTGGTGACTATTAATATTTTACCATAAATTGCCATATTTTTCAAGCAATATACTATAAAAAATGCAAAATGCCCCGAACACACTAAGTATGTTCGGGGTATTTTAAATTAGCTCAAAAAATTATATTCTATTACTCTGTATATAAATACCATGAGCCGCCTGCTTTGTTTCCTGCGTTTGCAAGGAAGCAGTTCTTACCGTCAGTAACGGTCATATCATCGGTCTGCATATCCCATGTGGATTCGGTATTTTTGAAGAGGAAGCATTTTGATCCGGGTGTAAGAGGAGTTGCAAAATCGTAATACCAAATATTTGTTCCCTCAATCTGAGTCATCAGAACAGCTTTATTTCCAAGTTTACTTTCAGCCCATCCATAAATGTAAACTTCTGACCACTTTGTCTTTGAGTTGTCGAAATAAACTCTTGAAAGTGTAAAAGCAGGTCTTTCTTCAGGAACATAAGCTCCAACAGATACTTGTTCATCATTGCTGAGAGTTACACAGTTCTTATCTGTTGAAACCTTAGCTGACCAGCAGTTGTAAACATTGCCTGTATCCCCTCCTACAGGAGTTTCAAAAACAGGCTCAAGGTAGCGATAAACTACGCAAGATGTCATTGTTGTAGGAACTTCTGCTGTGTATACATTTGGATAAGCATCTAAGTCCTTGACAAGGTCATAACTTTCACCTGAATTGCTGTCGTATACAAAGAGTGAAACTCCGTCGTCTGTCATCCAGCCAAGTGTTGTCTTGAAGTAGAAAGTAAATGTATCAGCAGGCTGAGGATCTGTAGGATTTGTCGGCTGAGGATCTGTCGGATCTACTGGTTCGGAAATAAGCTCATATGAAAGCGTGAGTGTTCCGTCTTCGTTTTCAACAAGTGTAAGAACTGACTCGCCTGCGGGAATCATAAGCTTGTCTGCTGTTGTGTCGAGTTCCTCTGTGTTATAAAGAGTTACCTCTGTTACATTTCCCTGCCAGCCGTCTGTCATAAACCACTCTTTGTTGCCTGCGGTTTTTACGCCTACGTAGCTTGTTGTATCAAAGTTTACTGTTACCTGTCCGTTTTCAAACTTATAGTCGCCGAGGTTTTCATAATCTTCTTCACATCCGTAGTTTGCACCGTTGATGCTACCGAAAAGATAATAATCCTTTGTGAGAGGAGGATTTGTTGTTTCGGGTTCTGTTGCAGTTGGCTGCGGCTCAGTTTCAGTTGGCTGAGGTTCTGTTGCTTCAGTAGCTGTTGTATCAGGTACTGTTACAGTTGTTTCAGGTTGTGTCGCAACTGTTGAATCAGGCTCAGTTTCAGTTACATAAGGCTGACCTGTAAGGCCCCAGTTCGGATCACTTGCAATGTACTTCTGAATCATTGTTGCATCAAGAACATTGATTACACCATCAGCATTAACATCAGCAAGTACAAGATATTTATCCTCAATAGATTCTAATCCTACACTGTGCTTCTGAATTAATGTAGCATCTTGAATTTTTACGGTACCATCACCGTTAACGTCACCGTAAATCATAGTTCCTACGGGAGATGATGAGGTAGGCACAGGATTTGTTGTGGGTACAGGAGGTACTGTTGTAGGTACAGGTTTTGTTGTGGGTACAGGAGTTGTAGCAACTGTACCTTTTGTAACATCTGTTGCGTCAACAGGTGTTCCTGCTGAAGGAACTAGTGTTGTTGAATTCCAACCTGATGTCGATCTGCCTGTTAAAATCTTTGATTCTCCGTTAAGCTTAAGCTTTGTTCTTGCACCGTCAGCGGGGTGCTGATTTCCGTTTGAATCACTAACAATTACATATGTGTTGCGTGAATGAGCAAGGTCATATGTTGAATCGGTGATTTCCTGTGAAGCGTTGTTTTTAGCAAGACAGGAATTATCAGATACTTCAATGTAATAGTAGCCTGTAGCGGGATCTATCTGCATAGGCTGACCCGGCCATGAAGCATTTGAATAAGTTTCGGTTGATGAAGTGTCTTCATCATAAAGGTATACGTTGAAAGGAGCCTTCCATGATGAAATCTTTGATGAGTCAAAGAATACGTAAACACCTGAAGAAGCAGCTTCCTTCTTAGTATACTTGTATGTAGCAGTTGTTGTCTTTGCACCGTCTGTAGCGGTGAGAGTAAGATTGATTGTATCGTTGTAATTATAATCAGAACCTATGCGGATTGTTGTTTTACCCGTATAAGTTACAGGAGTTGAATCATCAAGGCAGTATGTACCTGAAGTAGCGTTTTCAAGACCGAGTTCAACAGTCATTGTTTCGCCCTTGAAAGTACCGCTTTCAACAGAGCATGTGTTCTTTGGAGTTGTTGTGCCGTTGTAAACAACTGCAACGCCTGTGCTGCCGATTGAGCCTGTTAAAGTTCCGCCGGAAACTGTGAACTTATTGCCTGTGATTGTATCGGTATATGTGCCGTTTGCAATGCCGGTTCCTGAAATACTTACGCTCTTGCTTGTGCCTTTGCAGTTAGCAAGAACAATACCGTTTGTGCCTCTTGCAACGTATGCAACACCGTCAGAAGAACCGAGCTTTTCGCTCTGACCTACAAAGATATTGTGGAATTTATTTACTTCAGATACAGCAGTGCTCTTGTAAGCTGTGTCTGTTCCTGCTTCGCCCATAAGAGCAGAGCCGGGACGTGCAAAGTAAAGAGCAGTTGAATCTTTTCTTGAAGCAACAATTGCCCAAGCCTTGATTACATCTTCGTCTGAAACACCTGCTGTATTAGCAATGCCGGCAGAGCCTGAACTGCCTTCGTATGTATCGTGAGATTCAGCCCACAAAACAGCATTAGAAGCGCTTACGCCTGACTTGTAGCTTGCGTTTGCAGCAGTTGAAGCGTTGCCCTTTGAAACAGCAGCAAGAACTGCATCACCTGTTCTGTTGTCAGTAACATTGATGTAGTCTGTGTAAGAGCTGTACTGTCTGCCGCTGCCGCAAGTGTTAAGAATTTCACCGTAGATATAAAGATTGCCGCCTGTCTTTTCATTATAATAGTTTTTAGCGGCTGATGTGATATTCGGCCAGTAATTTGAAGCATATGAGCCATCATTTGGAGTTTCAATATGCTTAGCTGCGTCAAAACGGAAGCCGTCAACACCGCAGTCAATGCACTCTTTAAGGAGTGAAATTACAGCATTCTGAACATTAGTGTTGCCTGTGTTAAGGTCAGGACAAGCCGAAACGTGACCCTGAACTACACCCTGAATTGAGCTATCGCTTGCATTGCCTGTGTAGGAATGGAAGTATGAACTCTTGTTTGTGTAAAAATCGGGCTGATAGGTTTTTACCTGCTCGCTTAATGAATTAGGATCAGTTTCAACCTCGTTACCCATATGGTTTGATACAATATCGCAGATAATTTTGATACCGTATTTGTCAGCCTCTGAGCAAAGTGACTTAAGGTCATCCTTTGAACCAAGCCATGACTTCTGAGCAATTGACATACTAACCGGCTGATAGAGCTTCCACCACTGACCAGCAACGTCGTTAGAAGTACCGTAGTCCTTTGCCTGCTGAACAGGAGAGGTCTGAACGGTTGTGTAACCTGCTGCTGCAATAGCAGGAAGGTTTTCTTTGATTGAATTGTACGACCAGTTAAACGCATGAAGTATTACGCCGTCTTTAACTTCACTTTGTATTGCCGAATCATTGGATACGACAGCATCGGTTTTTTCAGCAGCGCTGACCGATGAAGTGAAAGCAAAGGATGAGGTAACCATCATAGCTGCAATAACAAGACTTACAACTTTTCTGAGAGCTTTCATTGAAAACATCCTTTCATAATTATTCAGCTTTATTATAGCAAATTTCACAAAAAAAGTATATATTTTATATTTACAAATTACCTATAGTTTTTTTGTGCATATTTCACCTTAATTTTCTAAAATACAGAAATTTTTCGCCCTGTTTTTGCAGTTTTTTATTTAATCACTTTGATTATATATTTTTTACATATTATCAATTGACTTTTTACTTATATTAGAATATAATTTTTATTGGTCTTTTAAAGGTGAATCCTGTGTTTCGGAGTCACCACGGATCATGGTTATGTCTTTACAAAGAAGAATTTTGTAGGGGCGGACTGTGTTCGCCTGCAAACAATCTGTAATTGCAGACGCAGCGCATCCGTCCCCTTTTATTATTTTTAAACGGGGTGCATAAATGGAACAGACAACAAAAAACACTATCGTTTCATTAAAGGATATTTTTGTAAGGTTTGACGGCGAGGTTATTCTCAACCATATTAATCTTGATATTCACGAAAAAGAATTTGTTACTATTTTAGGTCCGAGCGGTTGCGGAAAAACTACAACTCTGCGCATTATCGGAGGTTTTGTTGAACCTGAAAGCGGCGACGTTATTTTTGACGGCAAGCGCATAAACGGAACTCCTCCTAACAAAAGAAACGTCAATACTGTTTTTCAGAAATATTCCCTGTTTCCACACCTTAATGTTTTTGATAACGTAGCTTTCGGTCTTAAGCTAAAAAAAATGCCTAAGGACGAAATAAAGAAAAAGGTTACAAAAATGCTTGCTACCGTTGACCTTAAAGGTTATGAAAAACGCAGTGTTTCAAAGCTGTCGGGAGGACAGCAGCAGCGTGTTGCTATTGCAAGAGCAATTGTATGCGACCCGGATATTATTTTGCTTGATGAACCTTTGGGAGCACTTGACCTTAAACTGCGGAAGAGTATGCAGCTTGAGCTTAAAGAAATTCAGCAGAAAACCGAAAAAACCTTTATATACGTAACACACGACCAGGAAGAAGCTCTTACAATGAGCGACAGAGTTGTTGTTATGAACAACGGCGTTATTGAGCAAATCGGCACTCCGGAGGACATATACAACGAACCTGTCAACGCATTTGTTGCCGACTTTATAGGCGAAGCTAATATTTTAAACGGAACTATGATTGACGACTGCCGAATTCAAATTCTCGGCAGAGAGCTTGAATGTGTTGACAAGGGATTTGGCAAAAACACTCCTGTTGACGTTGTTATACGTCCCGAGGATATTGAAATCACCGCTCCCGAAAACGGCCAGCTTGTCGGTACTGTTGAAAAGCTGACATTCAAGGGCGTACATTACGAGATAAGCGTAAGGTGCGGAAAGTGCGAAATACTTATTCACTCCACAAAATCTGCTGAAATCGACAGTGAAATAGGAATGAGAGTAATTCCGTTCAACATTCAGATTATGAACAAACTTCTGCCTTTCTACGACAATGTAATTGAAGCTGAGGTTACATATTCAAACGAGGGCGAAAACTATTTCGAATTTGAGCTTGAGTGCGAAACAATTAAGGTTGAAAACAAATATTTTCCGCAGGGTGCAAGAGTTAAAATCACTCTGCCTCCCGAAGCACTTTCACTTGCAGGCGACGGAATCGGCGACTTAAAGGACGTTTACATCGAATCGGTAGTTTACAAGGGTGAGCACAACGAAATCATCCTTGAGTCTGACGAAAGAAAATGGCTTATGCTGAGCGACACCGACGAACAGGTCGCAACCTATGTTCCGCTTGCCTTTGACTTTTCAAAGGCTGTGTTTGAAGTTGTCGGCAATGCAGAGGAGGGCTGATTATGAAATCAAAAAAGCCCTCTATTCCCTACATAGCCTGGATGGTTGTGTTCACTATGATTCCGATTTTTATGATCGGATATACTGCTTTTACAGACAAAAACGGCAATTTTTCGCTTGAACCGTTTTCAAAAGCATTTTTCTACACGGGCGTCTTTATGAAGTCCCTGTGGATTGCGCTCATTTCTACGGCAATCTGCCTTGTACTTGCCTATCCTCTTGCATATATTATTACCAAGATGAAACACTCAACGCAGAACACCGTAATTATGCTGATGATGATTCCGATGTGGATGAACTTTCTTTTAAGAATTTACGCATGGGTTACGCTGTTACAGGATAACGGACCGATTGATATGCTGCTTTCTATGCTTGGAATACACGCTACGTACATCGGCAACACGGGCGCAGTTGTTTTGGGAATGGTTTATGAATACCTGCCCTTTATGGTGCTTCCGATATACACCGTTATGTGCAAAATTGACGGCGGACTTATTGAAGCGGCTCAGGATTTGGGTTCGAACAGTTTTGCTGTTTTCAAAAAAGTTATTTTTCCTCTCAGTATTCCCGGAGTAATTTCCGGAATTACAATGGTATTTGTGCCAAGCGCCAGCACATTCCTTGTTTCGCAGTATTTAGGCGGAACTGACGATATTATGATAGGCGATATTATCGACAAAATTTTCTGGACAGATCAAAACACAGGCTCGGCTATTTCGCTTATTCTTATGGTGTTTATCTTCGTGTTCCTCATAATTATGAACTTCTTTGGTGATGAGGAGGCGATTGCGTGAAAAATACAAAAAATAAAAGCGGCATACTTTCAAAAATCTATATTGTGCTGATTATGATTTTTCTTTATGCGCCTATCGCCGTACTTATTTTCTACTCTTTTAACAAAGGTAAATCTACTGTCTGGCAGGGATTTTCGCTTAAATGGTACGAACAGCTTTTTAAAGACGACAATATTATGAACGCTTTGGGCAATACAATTATTATTGCAGTACTTGCTTCATTTTTTGCTACTATCCTCGGCACAGCCGCCGCAATCGGAATTAACAATTTTAAGGGCAAAAAACGTGTGCTGATTCAGAATGCATCAAACATTCCGATTATAAGTCCCGATATTGTAATGGGCGTTTCGCTTATGCTGTTGTTTACGTTCCTCGGAGTTATGTTCAACTTTGAAATGGGATTTGTAACTGTGCTGATTTCGCATATATGTTTCTGCGTACCTTTTGTTGTACTGAACGTTATGCCGAGAATAAGGAGAATGGACAGCAGTATTTATGACGCCGCTTTAGACCTTGGCTGTAATCAATGGCAGGCATTCTACAAGGTAGTAATTCATGAGCTTATGCCGGGTATTTTTTCGGGACTGCTTATGAGCTTTACATATTCACTTGACGATTTTATTATCACCTACTTTACAAGAGGTGCTAAGTTCCAAAACCTGTCTATTGAAATTTACTCAATGACGCACAGGAGAATTTCACCGAAAATCAACGCTCTTTCAGCTCTGCTGTTTCTTGCGGTGCTTATCATTATGATTATTATTAATCTGCGTGACAGGCACGAGGAAAAAGTAAAAGCACAAAAGACTTGATTAAAATATAACATTTTAAGGGAGATTGAGAAATGAAAAGAACAATCAGTATTATCCTCGCTGTCTTAATGACAGCTTCGTTTGCATCATGTTTTTCAGGATGCGGCAACAGCAGTAGTGCAGGTGAAGTAAACGTCTATAACTGGGGCGAATATATCGCAAACGGTGAAGACGACCTTTTGGATGTTATCGACGAATTTGAGAGCGAAACGGGAATAAAGGTAAACTACACCACCTACGAAACGAACGAAGAGCTTTACAATATGCTGAAAAACAGCAACGTAAGCTACGACGTTATCATTCCGTCGGACTATATGATAAGCAAGCTCATCGAAGAGGATATGCTGCTTGAACTTGATTATGACAACATTCCGAATTACAAATATATTATGGACCGCTTTAAAAATCTTGACTGCGACCCCGAAGGAAAATATACTGTCTGCTACAGTTGGGGTATTACCGCAATGATTTATGACAAAACAAAGGTCAGCAAAAAGCCGACTTCGTGGGAAGCACTTTGGGACGAAAGCCTTAAAGGTCAGATTCTTATGTTTAACAACAGCCGTGATGCAATGGCAATTGCAATGCAGCTTTGCGGAATCAATCCGGCTGACTGTACAAAGGAAGATGTTGACAAGGCGACTGAAAAACTTGCCGAGCAAAAACCGATGCTTAAAAAGTACGTTATGGATCAGGTGTTTACCGAAATGGAAAAGAGTCAGGCAGCTATTGCTCCATACTACGCAGGCGACGTTGTTACCATGATGGAAGCAAATGAGGATCTCGACTATGCAATACCTGCTGACGGCTCAAACCTTTTCTATGATGCAATGTGTATCCCAAAATCAAGCAAAAACAAGGAAAACGCAGAGAAGTTCATTAACTTTATGCAAAAGCCCGAAATTGCCGCAGAAAACTGCAAGTACCTTAATTACGGCACACCTAATCAGGAAGCGTATGACAGTTATCTTGACGAGGATATGAAAAACAACGAGCTTATCTTCCCGAGTGACGAATACCTTGACAAGTGCTATGTATTTACAAATGTTCCCGATGACGTATACGCATATATGCAGGAACAGTTCGTAAAAATTCAGGCTGAATAAACAGTAAAAACAGGAACAGTTAGCGCTGTTCCTATTTTTTATGTAAGAATTTTCCTGTTCAGTGCTTATTTAATTTATTTTCATCATAATTGTCAAGAAAGCTGTGCTCAACTCCGTTTGATTTATACCCCACCATTGTGTCAAGGCAAACGGAATGAATGCTGTTGAAAATACTCTTTTCAATGTTTGGATTCGTCTTTTTAAGTTCTTTTATAAGCTGTTTTATCTCCTGACGTTTTGAGTCCCCCGTACCGTTATCACAATTTTCGGTAAAACGGCAGGCGCACTGAATAAACTCCAGCTCGTTGTACTTTTGCCATGCGATTATTGCGTCCTCGTGAATACAGTACATCGGGCGAATAAGCTCCATTCCCTTAAAGTTGGTGCTGTGGAGCTTTGGCGGCATTGACTGAAGCTGTGAACCGTAGAACATTCCGAGAAGTGTAGTTTCAATTACATCATTGAAGTGATGACCGAGCGCAATTTTATTGCACCCTAAATCCTGCGCCTTTTTGTATAGGTGTCCTCTCCTCATTCGTGCACAGAGGTAGCAAGGAGATTTTTCTGTTTTGTCAGCTACGTTAAAAATATTTGTTTCAAAAACCGTTATAGGCATATGCAAAAGCTTTGCGTTGTCCTCAATCTTCTTTAGATTTTCCGCATTGTAACCGGGGTTCATTACAAGATAGACAAGCTCAAACGGAACTTCGCTGTACTTGTGAAGTTCCTGCAACAACTTTGCCATAAGCATTGAATCCTTGCCGCCTGATATGCAAACGGCGATTTTATCTCCTGCATTTACAAGTTTATAATTCTTTAAAGCAATTAAGAACGGATTCCATATCCTTTTTCTGTAGGTTTTTATTATACTGCGCTCGACAAGCTCATATTTTTCAAGTTCTCTGCCCATTTTCCGCTCCCGAAAGCTGTTTATCAGTTATATTAAAAGATTATAAGGCAAACCTTTAATGATGCCTTTTCTTAAAAATTATAGCATAACTGAACAGATAATACAACAGCCGCTCCGATTTGATTCGGGGCGGCTTAAAATCATTTGCGTATGAACAAAATACCTAGCGTATTGGGACCGCAGTGAGTTGTTACCGTACAACCTGCCGTTGTTTCAAGAATCTCCTTAAAATCAGGACAAATTTCAAGTACCTTCTGCCTTACCGCTTCAACGTCCTCATCACTGCACTTTGTATGTGTAATAAAAATTCTGCTCTTGTCTATGTCATCTCTGCCCTTTAAGCGTTCCTCAACATAACTTAACATAACTCGGCTGATATTTCCGCGATACTTTTTGCCGGGAATCATTTTTCCGTCCTTAACCTCAATGCAGGGCTTTAACTTCAAAAGATTTGCGCCGAAAGCCGCAAGCGCCGAACAACGGCCGCCTTTGTAGAGATAGTCGATACTGTCAACAACAAAGCTCGCCTCAATCTTTGAAGTAAGAGCAGTACATTCCTCAAAAATTTCCTTCGCAGATTTTCCGCTTTGAGCCATCTCTGCACCGTGCATCACAACAAGACCCTGCCCTGTTGAAAGATTTCTTGAGTCTACAACATAAACTCCTCCAACCTCTTGAGCCGCCATACAGGCGTTGCGGTATGTGCTTGAAAACTCACTGCTTATATCAAAGTGAACAATTTCATATCCCTGTTCACGCCAGTATTTAAAAATTTCAATATAATCTCCGATATTAACAGCACTTGTTGACGGAAGTTTACCGTTTTTATCAACATATTCGTAGATATCCTCAGGCGTAACCTCAAGTCCGTCACGCATTGTTTTGTCGTTCATAACAACATGCAGAGGTACAATGCTTATGTCGTACTTTTTAATTAATTCCTTTGAAAGGTCGCAGGTGCTGTCAGAAATAATCTTAACTTTCATCATTATTCTCCAAACTTTTTATATTTTTATCTGATTTATGTTTATTTTAACACACACACAGGCATTAATCAATAGTTAGTACAAATTTAAAGCAACTGTATATATAGTCTGCAATTATTATGCCAAGTGATTGCACGCAAAAAGGCACGGCAAAACAAACTGCCGTGCCTAAAATTTTCAGATAGCAAATATTTAATTACGCTTCTGCTATTACTTCTACCTCAACAAGAACGTCCTTTGGAAGCTGCTTTACTGCAACGCAGGAACGTGCAGGCTTTTGAGTAAAATACTTGCCGTAAACTGCGTTAAACGCTGCAAAATCTTCCATATTTTTGAGGAAGCATACTGTCTTTACAGCCTTTTCCAGCGAACTGCCTGCTGCCTCAAGAACGTTTTTAAGGTTTGTGCAAACCTGCTCGGTCTGCTCCTCAATTGTTGCAGCCTCAACATTTCCGCTTGCAGGGTTAATTGCAATCTGTCCCGATGTAAAAACAAGTCCGTTTGCCTTTACAGCCTGTGAATAAGGTCCAATTGCATCGGGTGCATTTTTAGTATAAATCTTTTCCATTATATTACCTCCGTATTATACAAGCTTAAAACCTGCGTCAGTAAGTCCTTTTGTGATTTCTTTTGCATGCTCATAATTCTTTGTTTCAAGCACGATTCTCAGATAACAGCCGTTAACGTCTGAACCCTCGCTTGCTCTTTCATGGTGAACCGAAATTACATTTGCACCGAGGTCAGAAATAATTTTTGAAACGGCAAGAAGCTGTCCCGGCTTGTCCTGAAGCTCAACACAAATAGTCTGCTGTCTGCCGGTCATAAGAAGTCCTCTTTTGATTACCCTGTTGAGGATTGTAACGTCAATATTACCGCCTGAAACTATGCATACAACCTTTTTGCCCTTTACGGGGAGCTTGTTGAACATAACGGCTGCAAGAGGAGCTGCTCCTGCGCCCTCGGCAATCATCTTCTGAGTTTCAATCAACTTTAAAATAGCCGAAGATATTTCATCATCACTTACTGTCACAATATCATCAACATACTGCTTTATGTATTCAAACGTATGCTCTCCGGGTTCTTTAACCTGAATACCGTCTGCAATTGTAGAAACAGAGTCAAGCGCAACAATCTTGTTTTGCTTAATTGACTCATACATTGAGGGAGCACCTTCAGCCTGAACGCCATACACCTTGATATTGGGGTTAAGGCTCTTTACTGCACAAGCAACACCCGAAAGCAGTCCGCCGCCGCCGATTGCGGCAACAACAGCGTCAACGTCGGGCATTTCATTGAGAATCTCGATACCAATTGTACCCTGGCCTGCAATTACATTTTCATCATCGAACGGATGAATAAACGTATAATTCTTTTCATCACGAAGTCTTAAAGCCTCGTTGTAGGCGTCATCATAAACACCGGGCACCATACAAACGTCTGCGCCGTAACCCTTTGTAGCCTCTACCTTTGAAATAGGAGCACCGTCGGGCAGACAGATGAGCGACTTAATTCCGTACTTTGTAGCGGCAAGCGCAACACCCTGCGCGTGGTTGCCTGCGGAGCAAGCGATTACTCCCCTCTTCTTTTCCTCATCGGAAAGCTGTGAAATTTTGTATCCGGAGCCTCTTACCTTGAACGAACCCGTTATCTGCAAATTTTCGGGTTTAAGGTAAATATCGCATTCGTCGGTAATTGACTGTGCTTTTACAAGGTGAGTAGGTCTGATTACATCTTTTAAAACGTATGAAGCATGATATATCTTGTCAAGTGTCAGCATAAAAAGTCTTCCTTTTCTTATAAATAAACACTTTTATAATTTTAGACCAATATTGCGATAAAATCAAGGATTTTTTAAAATTAGTAAAGATTTTATTGTAGGACCACAATATCTGTTCGTTTGCTTTACAATAACAATTGATTTTGTACAAAAAATATGGTATTATCTATGTATATATTTATCACATATTTAGAATATTGAAATTATAAAAATCACTAATAATTAATTAGTAGGGAGTGTTTAAGATGCAATTGAAGGAATCGGGTGAAATGTACCTTGAAACCATTTATATATTAAACAAAAAATCAGGATTTGTTCGTTCCATTGATGTTTGCGAATATATGGGGTATTCAAAACCCAGTGTAAGCAGAGCAGTAAGACTTTTAAAAGAGGGCGGATACCTTACCGTTTCAAAAAACGGAGCACTTAATTTGACAGAACTCGGTCTGGAAATTGCAGAAAAAACCTACGAACGTCACATTGTACTTACCGAGCTTTTTGAAAAACTCGGCGTAAACGGAGAAACTGCCGTTGCCGATGCCTGTAAAATAGAGCATGTAATAAGCGACGAAACTTTTTCGGCACTAAAAAAACACCTTGAACACTATGCGTAGTACTGTTTACAATTCTCTTTTTACAAACTGCAACGTTAATATACAACCATAGCAATTCAAAACAAACAAAAATCCAATTGATTTCATTTTCTGAATCAATCGGATTTTATTTTAGTGTTTTAAATTATCAGTCGTTTTCTCTTTTTCTTACAAAATAAGCGATTCCTGTGAATGCTGAAAGTGCAGAAAGAAGTAATACTGCAACAGATGATGAACTGTCTGAATTGCATTATTGTTTGTTTTTACAACTGTTTCTCTTGTAGCTAAATGTACATTTATATTTTACATAATATAGCATTAATTTCGTACAACGCTTCATCACAAAATTATAAGTATAAATTAAAACAATTTGTTTTATTTTTACACCAAACATTGTTCTTCATTAAACCCTACAACTGCCCATATGTTAATAAAATTATATTTAATTTCTTTATACACCGATAAAACCTTTATTTCATTGACAAATACCGAAAAAGTTATATAATATAATTGTTTTATAGCGCCTGTTATAAGTTTCGATTTATATATAATATATAAAATAAAAACTTGAGCGTTATTTTTTTAATGATGACTAATCAATTTGTAATTTATAGATATGAGCCCTTACTTTTTTTGCAAAATGTTTTATTTTTCAGGGCAAATTTAAAAAAACGGTGGTGACCGTATGTAAGAAAGACTTGCAATTTCCCGTAATAAATTTCAAATAAAAATTTAATTTCAGATTGGATGATATTATTGTTTACAATATTTAAGGAGCACAAGGGATTTGGAAAGCAAATCCTTTTGCTGGCAAAAAATGAGCTTATTAAAACATACAAGGGCGCTGTAATAGGTCCTCTTTGGGCTGTAGTAAAACCGGCTTTTACTATTTTTGTTTACTGGTTTGCATTTTCGTGCGGTATTAAAACGCTTAAATCGGTTAATATAAACCTCGGCGGTCCCGAACCATTTTCAATTGACTTCTTTACATTTATGTTCATCGGAATTATTCCGTGGTTCTTTATTCAGGACAGTATTACTCAGGGCGCAAAAACCCTGCGTACCAACAGGCAGTTTATCACAAAGGTAAAATTTCCTGTTTCAACAATTCTGACCTACACAAGTATATCAAGACTTTATGTACATATTTTCCTTGTTGCTATTATGTACGTTTATGTTCTTTTTGCAATAGGTCCGAGCTGGTATAATCTGCAATTCTTTTTATACTGTCCGCTTATGTTTCTGTTTTTCCTTGCACTTTCGTGGTCTACTGCGCCTATGTCAGCGTTCAGCAAGGATTTTGAAAGTCTGATTGTTTCAATTATGTCAGGTATTTTCTGGCTGTCGGGAATTATGTATGACTCCTACGGCTTTGTTGAAAATCCCGTTCTTAACTTTGTTATGCTTTTCAACCCGATAAACTTCTTTGTAAACGGCTATCGCAACTGCTTCCTCTACAACAGACCGTTCTTTGAGTACAAAACAGAACTTGTAATTTTTCTTGCAGAATTTGCAGTTGTGTTCTTCCTCGGTATATTTAACTACAACAGACTCAGGAAAAAACTTCCTGACGTACTATAAGAGGAGGACAAATTTATGGCTGAAGCGATTATTACCTTTAAAAACGTAAGCAAAACATATATTCTATATAAAAACGACCAGGCTCGTTTTAAGGCGCTTTTTATCAAACCCAAAAATCCTAAAACCAACAAGGCTCTCAACAATGTTTCTTTTCAAATTAACAAAGGCGAGTCTGTCGGAATTGTAGGCGACAACGGAGCAGGCAAATCAACCCTGCTTAAGATGATTACAGGCGTTGCTTTTCCCGATGAGGGCGAGATTATCGTAAACGGCAAGGTTGCCGCTCTGCTTGAGCTTACCGCAGGATTTTCTATGGAAATGACCGGTAGAGAGAACATTTATCTCAAGGGCTACATTCTCGGGCTTGAGGACGATTACATCAAGACTATTGAAGAAAATATCATTGAATTCGCTGAACTTGGCGACTACATTGACCAACCCGTAAGAACATACTCAAGCGGAATGAAAATGCGCCTTGGCTTTGCAATTAACGTTAATATTGAGCCGGACGTTCTTGTTGTTGACGAGGCTCTTGCCGTTGGCGACGCATCATTTAAGAAAAAATGCAAAAACAAAATTAAAGAGATTATTTCCGCAGGCACTACTGTACTTTATGTAAGTCACAGTGCAGCATCCGTTAAGGAAATCTGCCCGCGTTCGATATTTCTGAAAAAAGGCACGATTATTTTTGACGGTCCTACGGAAGAAACCTTAAAGGTTTACGAAGAATCAAAAAAGAAAAAATAATACTGACGGTGAAACTATGGTACACGTTGTTATTTTTGCAGGCGGCGTAGGAGCAAGAATGAAGTCGCTTGACATACCAAAGCAATTTATTAATGTTGACGGAAAGCCGATTATCATCAGAACGCTTGAAAACTTTGCTTCTCACCCCGATGTTGATGATATTGTGATCTCCTGCCTTGCAGATAAAATTGAATATATGTGGCAGTTAATTGGACAATATAAGGTATCTAAGGTTACGTCAATCGTTCCCGGAGGCGAAAACGGTCACGGAAGTATTCATAACGGACTTGTGGAAGTTCAGAAATTTTCTGACCCCGATGACATTGTACTTATCTGCGACGGTGTTCGTCCGTTGATTTCGCAAAGGCTTATTTCCGACTGCATAGAAACTGCAACAAAATACGAAACCGCTGTTCCTGTAACGCCGAGCATTGACTCCGTTTTACAGAGCGAAGACGGCGAAACCTGCTGTAAAAGTCTGCCGAGAAAGCAGATGTACATTACTCAGGCTCCTCAGGGTTACACAATGAGCAAAATTATGCACGCCCACAATGAAGCCGAAAGGCTTGGAATTACTAATCCGATTTCTTCAAGCGAGCTGTTGATTGAGCTTGGTGAAACGGTGCATATTTTCAAGGGTGAGCGTGACAATATTAAGGTAACAACGCCTGAGGATTTACAGTTTCTTCGTTCACGCTATTATTACAAAAGCTTTAAAAACTTTGCAAAAGAGGAGCTTAAATATGGATTATAAGGTTGAGAACCTTCTGCACCCTTACGTTTTTGAAGACATTAAAACAATTACAGAAAGTAATATTAACTGGCCGTGCCTTTGCAATAAAACCGTACTTATTACGGGAGGCAACGGCTTTATTGCATTTTACCTTGTTTGCGCAATGCTTATCAGAAACGATATATACGGCAGCAACATAAAAATTAAAGCCCTTGTAAGAAACCGTGAAAATGCTGAAAATAAGTACGGTGATTTGCTTCTTCGTGACGACTTGGAGCTTATTGTGCAGGACGTTTGCACTCCCTTTAAATTTGACAGAGCTGACTTTGTAATTCACGCCGCAAGTCAGGCAAGCGCATACTACTTTGAAAACGATCCCGCAGGTACGATTGACGCAAACCTTACGGGAACTGCAAACGCACTTGAATATGCAAAGAAAAGCGGCTCAGAAAGCACGCTTATTGTGTCATCGCTAAAAGTTTACGGTTCTGTTTTTAACGGCAAAAATTCAATTGGCGAGGACGACATAGGCTATATTGATATTGACAGCTACAAAAATTGTTACGCTCAAGGCAAACGTGCCGCAGAAACACTCGGCTGTTGCTATGCAAAACAGTACAAAATGAATGTTAAAATTGCAAGACCTGCTTATATTTACGGACCTGCAAACATTGATGACGACAGAGTTTGGGCACAGTTTATTGCGAATGTGGTGAAAAAGCAAAATATTTTACTCAAGAGTAATGGCGCTGCGCTGAGGAGCTTTTGCTATGTAACGGACACTGCCGTTGCTCTGCTTAAAATTCTGCTTGACGGCGAAAATACCACACCTTATAATATCGCAAATCCAAAAAGCGATGTCACAATAAGAGGCTTTGCAAAAGCGACAGTAGGTGCTTTTCCTGAACTAAAATTGACTTTAAGTTTTGCAAATCCGGAAGATGAAAAAGATCCTGTTCCCTCCCCCATGGCTCCAACTCCTGAAATTCTCGATTCAACAAGGCTTAATAATATTGGCTGGAGTACAAATGTAGATTTAACAGAGGGAATCAAGCGCAGTGTAAAAATTATGAGCCTACAAATTAATAAATAAAATTTTAAATTCATGACACAAAATTTGAACTGACGGATTTTATCAACAAATCTAATAAATATGACTTTTCTAAGCAGTTTAAACATAATAAAAGGAATAAAAATATGCAAATCAAAGATATTTTAAATGAATTTCAAGCCGACTGGGCAGCTATGCCCATGGTTGAAAAGGAAATTATTGACAAACTGAAAAATAAATCATTTTTAATTTGCGGACGGGAAATTGCCCGTTGTCTTTGCTATGCTCTTTTGTACCTTAATGAAACCAAAAAACTGCGCATTAAAGTCTATTTCACAGGCGAAAGCAAATCAGCCATTGCTGACTTTAATAAACAACTGCTGTTGAGAAATGACTTTGATTTCGTACAATTTAATTCTTTATCAGAAATGTCAAAGATAGATTATATTGTACACACAGGTCTTTGCTGTGAAAACATTATTACAGATGCACCTCTTTTTACCTCACAAATCAACGAAGTAAAACATCTTGCCGAAGTTTCAAAAAGAACAAATGCCAAAACCGTTGTTTTGACAGACAGCAGAGTTTACGGCAACACCGAACCTCACAGAGTATACTCGGAAAATGAGTATGCAAAAATTGATTTATGTTCCGAAAACTGCTTTGCCTCACAGCTTATGCGAACTACCGAAAGCCTATGGAATTGTGAGAAAAAGGGAAATAATTTTGAACTTACAATTTTGAGAACGGGAATTGTACTCGGTGCAGGAACAAAGCTTACCACAGAACTTGACAATGTTTTTGACAGTGTTGCAAAAGGTACGAAATGCGAAATTGTTAATTCGTGCAAACAATATTCCTTCGTGTATTTAACCGATGTTTTCAAAGCGATTTTGTACTCGCTTATCGTACTTGACAGCGGTGTATATAATGTAAGCGGTAAAACATCAACTGCATCAACCGGTATGATTTCAGCAATTCTTCACGATGTTTACGGAGAAAATGCCGACATCAAGCTTGATAAAAACGGAGATTTTGTCGGCTGTGCAATTAATGCAAATAAAATTTCCGAGCACGGCTGTTCGCCTGATATTAATCTTGAAACAGCGCTTGAGCTTTGCGTTATGAGCAGAATGTCTGACAACAGCGCAATGGCTCTTCCCCACAACCATGACGGAAGGCTAAGCTCAATTCAGGAAATTCTGCTTGCTTATCTGCTTGAGGTTGACAGAATATGCAAAAAGCACAACATAAAGTATTTTCTTGGCGGCGGAACTCTGCTCGGCGCGATCAGACACCACGGGTTTATACCGTGGGATGACGACGCCGACATTATGATGCTGCGTGAAGATTACGATAAATTCTGCGAAATTGCCGCTGATGAAATGCCGCCTTCTATGACATTTCAAACAAATAAAAACGACAAAAACTGTTTCTATGAATTCGCAAAATTCAGGCTCAATGACACAAGCTTTGCAACAGGCTTTGCTAAAGAGCACAAGGATATGCACAACGGTCTTGCGTTTGATATTTTCTGTCATGATAAAACCGCCAATTCAAGACTCGGTCAGAAAATTCATCTTGGAATGACTTTGTTTACGCGTGCTCTTGTTTTTAACAAATGGAACAACCGCAAGGCTGAAAACGGCAGTAAAATTCAATCGTTTGTCACCAATTTCTGCAAGAGAGTGTTTCCCATAAGATTCAGCCTATGGCTTGAAAACAAGACGATTAGTTTCTTTAAAAGAAAAAAGAACGCAAAATATCTCTATGACGGCATGGGACGCAATATTTACAACGGAAGTTTTCCTATTGGATATCTTGATGAGGTAGTTTACGCTGATTTTGAAGGATACAAGCTGCCTGTTCCAAAGGAATATGACAAATATCTGACATTTTTATACGGAGATTACATGGAGCTTGCACCGCTTAGCACAAGGCTCGGTTGTCACGAAATCAAGCTTTGCGACATTGGCAAATATGACGGATTCAAAATAAATTCAACCCACGCAAAATAAAATCAAAAGCGAATTTATATTGCCAATAAAAAGCGCAATTCACAATTGACAATCCTATATATTTTTGATATAATGAGATATGTGCTTAAAGCACATTTGCGGATTAAGCTGAACAGCAAGTTTCAACTGAAAGTAAGCTCCACCTCGGTTCACTCTCCACCGTGTAAAAATTCAGAGAGTAAAAATTAAATACGCGGATATGGCGGAATTGGCAGACGCGTATGGTTCAGGTCGCACCACTTCGGTGTAAATTCATTTCAGTGCTTATATCCTGCAAATTGTGGATTAAGCAGTTTGCTCCACCTCGGTTCTCAACTCTCAACCGTGTAAAAATCAAGAGAGAAAAAATCAAATATGCGGATATGGCGGAATTGGCAGACGCGTATGGTTCAGGTCGCACCACCTCGGTGTAAATTCATTTCAGCATCTATATCCTGCAAATTGTGGATTAAGCGGTTAGCTCCACCTCGGTTCTCAACTCTCAACCGTGTAAAAATTCAGAGAGAAAAATTAAATATGCACCCGTGGCGGAACTGGCAGACGCGTATGGTTCAGGTCCATATTTTCGAGAGGAAGTGCAGGTTCAATTCCTGTCGGGTGCACCACAAAAAGCTCGATTTTATCGGGCTTTTTTCATTTTTTCTTAACTTGAATTGTTGGCAGACGCATAACCTTGGGGTTAAAAACTCTTGTAAATTTTCATAAATTAACTTTTGCAAAATTATGCAATTATTATAATTTCAAAATTCTTAAGGTCGAGCGTCTGCCAATTGATTTTAACCTTGCAGTATGAGATTATGTTCCACACCCCTTTCTCCATAAATCTCATAATGTTTTGTAAATTTTGCTTTGAGATTAATTTCTATCCTCAGCTTTTTATCGCTCTCATATATCTTGATTTCATCAACAAGCAACCGTAAATTTGCGTCGCTGATTGCTCCGTCCTTGATGATTTCTTCAATCAGGTCTACGGTTTTCTTCAACTCTGATTTGCGTTTCTTAATCGTTGAATTGTAGTCCTTGATAGATTCGATTTCTTCTGTTATCTGCTGTATATCCTTTTCACAATTTTCAAGCATTTCGGTATAGATTTCAGCGTGTTCTTTATCTCTGATTCGTTCAAGGAGAATCTCTTTTTGGTCGCTCTTGCGCTGTTCAAGCCTATCTTCCAGCTTTTTCAGCTTGTTATTAACCGTATTTTTCTTCTTCATCCACTTCTTAACATCTGTTTCAATAGATTTGTAATTTTCAATTGCCGAGTCTTTGACCGCAAGAATTTCCTTGTATATCAACTCATCAAGATCCCTTTCGTTTACTCTATGAGGACTGCAATTCTCCTTGCCATATCGGTGATAGCCGTTGCAGACATATTCTATCCTGTCAGGATGTTCACGCCATTTCCTCGTTTTGCATACAAAGCAGGAACCGCAGTCGCCGCATTTGATAAGTCCTGCATATCTGTGACATGGTTTATTGCTTCCAGCCCTTACATTTCTTTTAACTTTATCCGAGATTAAAAATTGTACCTGCTTCCACTTATCTACATCGATAATGGCAGGTACAATATTTTCATGTCTGTACTGTTCCTCTTCGGGAAGATCCTTTCTGATGTGATTGATTTTATTGTTGTAGGTCTTGTGATTAACAACCGTGCCTATGTAAAACTCGTTTTCAAGAATTCTCTTGACGCCCTTGTTATCCCATAAGTATCTTCTGCCTATCTCGGGTTTGTTGTAGCCGAGATTCTTGCCGAATAGTTTTTTCTGATAGTATGCAGGGGATTTCACACCTTCCTCGTTCAAGATTTTTGCTATGGCATTGAAACCGTAACCGCTTAAATACATATCAAAAATTCTCCGTACAATTTCTGCGTGTTCCTCAACTATGACTATTTCATTTGTATTCTTGTCCTTAAAATATCCCATTGGCGGTGTCAGGACAAGTCCGTCCTTTAGCTTTTGATTCATTCCTGCTCTGACTTTCTTTGAGATATCACGGGCATACATATCGTTGAACAGTCCTTTAAAACCAATAATCAAATCGTCCGATTCATTTCCTGTGTCAAGATTTTCAGTGACGGAAACTACATTGATTCCGTTTTCCCTTAGGTAATCAATGAATATTGCTGTCTGAGTTTTGTGTCTGCCTAGCCGTGACATATCCTTTACAAGGATTGTTTCAAAGCTTTTCTTCTCAACCTCTTCATAGATTTTATTGATGCCCTCACGATTGAAGTGCATACCCGAAACATTATCGTCATAGGACTCTCCCACGATTTCGTGATTGTTTGCTTTTGCATATTCGACTAATATATTTCGCTGATTCGTCAATGAGTTAAGTTCAGCGTCCTCATCTCTTGACAGTCTGTAATACAACCATACTTTCATTTTAATTCTCCTCTCCGTTTTATCATCTGAATGTTGTGGTCACACCGCCTCGGTGCAACCACAACATATCACAACTCGTTTCTAATATCCAGCTATTAAGCTGACTTTTTATCAATAATATTTTCATCATCTGGCAACAGATTATTTTCCGAAACATAATCTTTGATTACACTTTTCAGGAAAGTATTAAATTGCTCGTCTGTTCCCGTGTAGTTATAAAAAACAGATTCAATTATTACAGGTTCTGATTTTCTGCTCATAGTCCTCCTTTCTCCGACTACATTTGAATGGTCGGGCTGTTATCAAGTTCTTCATCTTCGTATTCAGTATTCTCTTCTTTTGATATCGCACCCGCAATCAATCCGGCGGTAAGTCCAAGTAAAGTACCAATATCACTGCCGTTTTGCTCGGCTGCAATTCTCTTTCTGCGTTCTTCTTCATCTTCCGACTCATCATAAATTATCCGAGAAAGTGATTCAGCAAGAGAGTTGACACCACTGAGGACAGTATGGTTATTGCTATCCATTTTAGAGTTGTCAGGAGTGTTGACTTCTTCACCTGTGACGCTATTGCCGATTCCAACTCCTGACCTTGTCGCAATGTATTGTTCAAAAACTCTTCTTGAATCTTCCCAGCCTGTTGGATAGACTCGGTCATCTGAGTTTGCACCGACCTGATTTCTTTTAGAGTCTGTTGCGAAACTTTCTTCAGCTCCTTCTGACAATTCTGTGAGATTGTTTTCATATTGTCTTTGTTGATTTCCAAAATTCTCTCCAGATATTGCACCATTTGGTCGTCCGTTGAGATTCTTGAAATCAGGTTGTACAGCTCCGGCTGAAAGGTTATTGCCGTTCTCAGCAGGGTGAGTTCTTCCTCCCTGACCTGTGACGGAATTGAAATTACTTTCGTTTCTCCCGAGAGTAGTTCTATCGCCGTCAGCGAGTTGCTGTTCCTCTGCTTGAGATTTTCCAAAATATTGTTCTTGCCTGTATCTGAATTCATTTTCCATACTTCCTTTCAAATATTTATCGTTGTGCAGTTTAATATCTCTGCACTTCATTTTGTTCGGGCATTGATAGGTGATGTATTTCCTGTCCTCTGTCCAAGTTACGGAATAACCCATAATTGACATTGCATTTATGAAATCATCCTTGCTTCTGCTTATGTTCATAGCTTTGTCTATGTCATTCATCAGTTTAAATTTCCAACTCTGACCTTTGACTGCGGTGCGGTATTCTCGTGTAGAGATTTTCATACCGTCCTTGCTATAAGGCTCAAGAGTTGAAAGGTTATGCTGTCTGCAAATTTCATCACTCAAGGCTCGTAATGATTTAAGTGTGTTTGGATTCTGTCGAAGCTTCTTCCCGTTTTCAAAGCTGACAGAGTTGATTACAAAGTGAGAATGAATATGCTGTGCATCACAATGAGTTGCAACTAAAACTTCATAACCTGTCCACGCTCTCTCGGCAAACTCTAATGCAACCTCATGAGCTTTCTGCGGAGTAATATTTTCTTCGGGTGAGAATGATTGAACGTACTGATAGAAATTCATACCGTCAGTTTTACCGTATGACTTTTTAGTAGCCATAAACTCTTTGAATGCATTTTCACCGTCACAATTAATTCCGCTGACAAGTCTTTGTTTTGAAGTTTCATCATAGACTTTTTTATCCTGACAGCAGTAATCAATTACACCTTTCATAGCACTGATTGATTGCTTTGACTCACGAATATACGTTACGGTCGCCATCACTTTTTCTCCGACAGTTTTATGATTGCGTCATAGATTTTTCTTTGCATAGCAATCATTTCACTAAAGGTGTAGGAACTAAAAGCACCGCTGTTTATCTTTCTTGTTATCTGATTCAGGTTGTTACCAATCCTTTTCAGTTCAACAAGTAACGGTTGCAAATCAACTACTTTAATTTCGGTTTGCGATGAAGATTTCAAAATATATTCAGTCAATGTCAGCTTAGCTTTCTTTGATTTTTTATAGATTGCTGATTTTTCGGAATTAGTTAATCTGATACTTAAGGTTTGATTTCGTTTACGATTTTCTATTTTTATGCACCTCCGTGTTAAAGTGGGTCCGGGCTTCGCTCGGTTTTATGTGTTCGGCGGACAGCCGGGCGCTCTGCTTGCCCCGGACAAGTCCGGGAAATGTAGCCCAAACCTCTGCTTCTAAAATCAAATTTCAATTTTGCCGTAAATTCGCTCAAATTTCGATTTTACTTGCAGTCGAGTATGGTGTCCATCTTTTCTTAAAAAGCGGACAAACCCGCAAATTCTGCCCGACAGGGACGATAGGAACGATATGGACGATATTTATCGGACAAG